>JBBAAM010000029.1:0-43487 GCA_041658245.1 Melioribacteraceae bacterium | reverse complement strand
ATTTTATCCGTGCAAATCCGTTTACCCCATGGAATAACATTTTACCTTTTGTAATAAATTTAATTATCAATTTATTCCACGGGGTGAATCCGTGTCATCCGCGTTCTATTGCGTGTTAAGTTGACAGCATTGCTTCCCAAAGGGAAGGGTTTTTTAAACACGAAGCAAGTTCCGATGAATTTTTTCGATCATATGTCTTCTATTGATCATTTTCGAAAAGATAGATCAGACTATCGCCCATTCTTTTGAAGGCTTCAAATCCAAATGCCTCCTCATCCTCTCTCTTGGTTTGGATCGAACGCTCGACCAACATAATTCCATCTCCAGTAAGAAATTTTTTCTCCATAATATTTTTCACAACAATGTGAATATCGTCTTTGAAGAATGGCGGATCGGCAAGTATCAAATCATAATTATCGTGATCGGTAATTTTTGAAAACCTTACCGCATCCATCCTAAATATTTTGCAATCTTCGTCCGCCTGGAGAGATGAAATATTTTCTTGTAACATTTTCGATACGTGGAAATCTTTTTCCACAAAATGAACTTCTGCCGCGCCGCGGCTCAATGCTTCCAGACCAAGCGATCCCGAACCCGCGTAGATATCGCAAACTTTTATTCCATCAAAATTTATAGAGTGAACGAGGTAATTGAATATCGCTTCTTTTGTTTTGTCTGTTGTTGGGCGTACCAATTTAGAATTTGGGAATTTAATAACCCGTCCTTTGAATTGACCGGCAATAATTCTCATCAGACAATTCTAATTGCAATGCCGGCAGCGGCAGTGAACGAATTGAATTTTATTCTGTATAACGGATTTTTTATGATGCTCTCCTCTGTTCTCAATCGCTCAAAAGGATTTACTATTTTAAGTGACTGACCAAAAAAGTTTTTCAGTTTGTTCTCAAATTCATCTGTGAGATCTTGTCCGTAAAGTAATACTCTGTTGAAATTGTTGAGAGACAAATTAAAATCATTTAATTTATTGACCGCTGCAGTAAGTTCATCAAAAATATTTTGTGCAGACGGATCAAGCACCTTGAAATAGAAAGGGGAAATACCATTCAATGCAGAGATCGAAGAGAATTTTTGATCAATGTAAATACTTAGAGTAATTTCGTTGTTGACCTGCTGCTTATCAAAAGATAGAAAAGCATTTGATGCGAGATGAGCATTATCAATGTATTTAAGGTCAAGCGTATTTTGCCTGCAAAATTTATTGATTGCGGTTACCAAATTTTTAGCAACTGCAAAAATGATTGCTCTTTTTTCATTGCGGATTGTACTTTTATCAATTTCGATGTGCTGAATAAAAAAATTATCCTTATCACATTCCGGGAAGAGAATGGATATTTCCCATCGGAAATGTTCATGTAAATCTTTTTTTACTAGGGAATCATCATAAGGCACTTCAAATATTTTGAAGTAATTATTAGGTAAAGCAAAAGAAACGCTTTGCGAATTGAGTGGATTTCTCTTTACTATTTTATTGAACGATGATTGTAGTATGCTGATAAGTTTATCTTCTGCGCAAGTTGTTGTAAGATTTTCTGTGTGAATTGTCTGATCAACATTTTCTAAATAGAATGAATCATCCTTGAAACTTATCTCTACAAGTTGAAGTTTGGTTTCTGTTAAATTTATTCCGGTATGATTGTTAAACACGGCAACTCATTTCTATTTTCTTAATGAATGTCATTCCAGAGTGATCAGACTCTTAATTTTTTCAAGTTTCTTTTTACCAATACCTTTGATGTTTAGCAACCCATCCAAAGATTTTATTCTGCCATGCTTCTTTCTATAATCAATCACTGCGGCGGCTGTCTTCTCTCCGAATCCCGGCAGTTGAGTCAACTCCGAAATATTCGCTTCATTTATATTAATTATTTTCTGCGGAAGAGAAATATTCTTTGTATTTCTTTCCGGAAATTTCTCTTTTGTAAAATCTAAAAGTTCGCGTTGAGAAGCAATTTTTTTCTCTTCCAAATTGCTTGCAGAATCCCCGATTCCCGGATCTCCGGATGCGGCGTTGAAAAGACTATCTTCTTGCTTGTAATTGAATTCAAGGAATGTCTTATCGTTTTTCACGTTTTTAAAGAGATTGACTGTAATTCCGATAAGGCAAGCCAAAAGAATAAATAGAATAACATTTGTCTCTGTAGAAGTAAAACCGATCTTCTTCGAAAATTTTTCAAATGGGTTCATCAGCCCTCCAATTTATTTTTTAGACTGAATTTTATGAAAAACCAAAAAGAGTATGAACTATGTCTACTAATACACCTTATGCACGAAAGTTTTTCAGTTATCATTTCTTTGCGACCTTCGCGCCTGCCTGCCGAAGTCATGTTATCTTAGCGGTCTTTGCGTGAAATTTGTTTCTTTTTTCCACGCCAAGCGCGCTAAGAAAAACGCCAAGAGCGCCAAGTCTATAAGCTGCGTAAGGTAACTCTACTAATTAGAAACTTTCATGTTCGGAAGCTTCTGAAGTTCTTTCAACATTTCTTTTTCCTTTGCCGTAACATTTTTAGGAACGTGAATGTTGATCTTTACAAGCTGATCACCCGCACCGTGGCTATTTAAATGTTGAATTCCCTTCTCGCGCATTTTCAAAAATTTTCCGGGTTGAGTACCAGCTTCGATTTTCAATTTTGCTCTACCATTCAATGTTGGTACTTCCACTTCCGTCCCCAAAACCGCTTCAGGATAACTGATGAATAATTCATGAATGACATTGTCGCCGTCGCGTGTAAAATATTGATGCGGTAGTTCTTCAAAAAGAACGATGATATCTCCCGCAGCTCCGCTATTTTTTCCAGCGTTACCTTCGCCGCGAAGCGTCATATAATTTCCATCAAATACACCGGCTGGAACGTTTATCTTTATTGTAGATTCTTCATGCGTCCTTCCATCACCGGAACATGTAGTGCATGGTTCGGCAATAATTCTTCCTGTTCCACTGCAATTGTTACATGGTGCAATGTTTACGAACTGCCCGAAGATCGATCTGGATACTTGACGAATTTCTCCGGTTCCGTTACAAACCGAACATGTTCTGAACGATGACGAACTTTTAGCGCCGGAACCGCTGCATGATGAGCATTTGTTGTATTTCTTGATCTTAACTTTTTTAGTCGTCCCGGTTGCAATTTCTTCAAGAGTAAGTTTCAAAGAAATTTTCAAATCTGAACCGGGTTGACCTGAAGAGCGTTGTCGGGATCTCTGCTGCTGAGAACCGCCGAAGAACTCATCAAAAATTGATGATCCTCCGAAAATATCCGAAAAGTGACTGAAGATATCGTTCACATTTGAGAAGCCGTGAAAATTCGGATCACCTTTCAAACCACCATGCCCGAAGCGGTCATACTTAGCACGCTTTTCCTCGCTGCTTAGAACTTCATATGCCTCAGCGCCTTCTTTAAAATTTTCCTCTGCTTGTTTATCGCCCGGGTTTCTATCCGGATGAAATTGCATAGCAAGTTTTCTATATGCTTTTTTTATCTCGTCCTGTGTAGCACTTTTCCCAACGCCCAAAATTTCGTAATAATCTCTCTTTGTCATTAAAACTTTCCTCTATTCTTGCTCTGTTGAATTGTCCTTGTTATTGATATCTGTACCTTCATTCTGATCTTGCGAATGATTCATTTCTTGACTAACAATCACTTTAGCATGACGAATAACTCTATCTTTATACATGTATCCGGGCTCTAGAACTTCAAGTACGGTATGAGGAAGTACTCCCTCCGCCGGTTGCTGCATCAATGCTTCATGAAAATGAACATCAAACGGTTTTCCTTTCGCATCAATTTTTTTTACGCCCTGATTATCAAGAATCTTTCCAAACTTTTCATAGACAAGCAACAATCCTTTCTTTGTTGAATCGAAATTTGTAGCTTCGTCAATGTGAGAAAGAGAGCGCTCAAGGTCATCATAGATTGGCAGTATATTTCTGATAAAAGATTCAGCTGCATATTTCAAAATATTGAGTTGATCATTTTCATTGCGGCGTTTAAAGTTTTCAAACTCTGCGGCTTTTCTTAAAAGTGCGTCTTTCAATTCGGAATTCTGTTTTTCGACTTCCGCAATTTTTTCGAGAGCATTTTTAAGTTCAGTTTCATTTAGCAATGTCTCACTTAGCTGAGTTTCATTTTCTTGCGCCGGATTTTCTTCTCTCTCGATCGGAATTTTATTATCGTTTTCTTTTTTTGCGTCATTTTGTTTATTCAATTTTTCTTCTTCCATAGTTAGTTAGTAATTTATCTCTGTTTAGTTAATTCTTGTGTAAGCTGTTCTGCTATGTAAACCACCGCGGCAACAATTTTTGAGTAGTCCATTCTCTTTGGTCCCATAATGCCAAGTGTGCCGTGCATATCACCTATTTTATACTCTTTTGAAATCATACTGTAATCTGAAAATTTTTCTTCTCGAATCTCTTGACCAATAGTGATTGTGACATCACTTTCAATTGGTTGTCTCTTCTCATCAAGAATATGAATGATGATATCTTGATTCTCTACGAGTTCAATAACACTTTGAAAGTGATTAATATCCTCGAATTCAGGTTGTTTCAAAATATTTTTCGTTCCGGAGATGATCGCTTTTTCGCTGCTTAAATCGTTAAAAATTTTATCCACGGAATCTAAGAATACGCGTATGATTGGGCGATATGTTCCCGAGCTGAAATCTTTTACTCTATCTTCAAATGAATTTCTGATTTCGGAAAATTTTAATCCCGATAAGCGTTCGTTTAAAAATTGTTGAACTGATGCAATCTGTTCTTCATTAACCTCGGCGTCAATCTCCAGAGTAATCGTTTTTATCATTCCGGAATTAACACTTACAACTACTAAAATTCTTGTTGAAGAGAGTTGAACGATTTGAATTTTTTGAAGTACTGCCTGCTCAAACTTAGGATAAGTAACCATAGCAAGTTGATTTGTCAAATCGCTAAGAATATTTGAAGTAGCTCTGAGAAGTTCTTCGGTTCCGGTTGGCGCAGAACTCAGATTGCCATCTATTATATTTTTTGCCGTTTGATCGAGCATTGGCGGATCCATCAAAGAATCAACATAAAATCGGTAACCTTTATCTGTTGGAACTCTTCCGGCGGAAGTATGCGGATGATTTAGAAATCCCGTTTCCTCAAGATCAGACATAATATTTCTGATGGACGCCGGAGACAGACCGATATCGTATCTCTTCGAAATGTTTCGCGAGCCAACCGGATTTGCGGTGAGTATAAATTGATGAATCACAAACCGCAGTATCGCCTTTTCTCTATCTTTCAACTGGTATTCAGTCATCACAAATCAAATATACTCATTTTTAGCGGGGTGAAAGTTATCAAAAATTGAGAAAAGTTGCTGAGTGTTGGGTAAAGGTGAAAGAGTTTGTCCCTAACCTGCTTGCAGCAGGCAAGCTTGTTTCAGGATGAAATAAAGATGTTGTTATAATTTCTTGAATTCTTCTATTGTAATATTAGTTAGATTGCTTTAAAATTTTTCTGAATGTTCCCTCAGGTACATCTTTTGTGTGCATTGCAATATAAGATTGTCTGCCATCTGGATGACGAATTATGATATGTGAGCCGGACTGCCGCTTGATAACAAATCCGGCTCTTAAAAGTTTGCTAAGAACTTCTTTAGCCGTGTATGGCATCTTCAATATTTATTCTAGAGTAAAATGTCTCCGCTTCTTCTGAAACTACTTCACCATTAGATTTTTTTTCTTCCAACCAGAGTTTTAATAAATCTTTTGCTGCACGCTCTGCACCTTCAATTCCTAATCCATGAGTTGTTAGATCTAGACTTGGAATGTGAGCATAAAAATATCCTGGCGGAAAATTACTCTCTTTTATCTTTTCGTAAACTATTGTATAAGTCATTTTATACCTGATTTTATTTGATTATATGAAAGATATATTAGGAATATCTCTTTTTCAAATGTTTATTTCATCAAAATAAATTCCATTTGCAGTATCGTTGTGCAAACATGAAATCTGCTCTATAGCTTTAGATGCTTTGTTGATATGACTTGCTTAAACCAACAGCTTTCAATAACCGGAACTGACTCTATCAGATAAAGCTTTGCTAAAGTTCGATTCGGGCGGTTACCAAATGACTACCATACTCCAATAATACTTTTTTACGTCTTATAAATGACGTCAACCATTTTTTGTTTTTTATTTTTCTTCAAGTGTGCGCTTTACAATTTCATTTTTTAGTTGGTGTGAACAAAAAATTTTTGTTCCAAAATGGAAAAAGCAATTACAAGTAGGTTTTGTAACAAGACACTCAACTACTGCATTCGGGACAATCTCCTTTGCGCGACAAGTTTTTAAGAATGTTTCAGTCTCTGCTCTTTGGTCTAAAAGTGATTTTTGAACCATTTACTCGACTCCGTTTTTTTGGATAATGTTATAACAACATAACCATCAAATGATTATTCAATTCTAATACTTCGTTAGAAAGGAAGACAGATTTAATAATAACCAGGAAAATTCTAATGCATCTCAATTTTCTACCGTATTTTGTACTGAAACAAAAAAAGGACGCGACTTTCATTACATCCTGATGTGAGGCACTGGCATGCCCAACCCGAAGACATAAGAAAGCGCGCCCATTCCTGGACGCAACTCTCTTGCTTGTTCTCGGATTTGAAACTTGCCAGTTTTCACATTAGAACAACGCAATAGCTGCGTTAAAAAAAATTTGCCTCCTAAATTCTCCAAAGGAGGACTTGGGATATTACTTAATCAATCTCCTTTTTAAATTCTATTTATATACTTCTTTTCTGTGTCCAATCTTAGTTATGAGAACTGTTTTTTTCTCGTTATCTACTCGATAAATAATGCGATAATCGCCAATTCTGATTCTATACAAATCAGTATTTCTTAATTTTTTCGTTTTAAGTGAATATGGATTATTACTTAGTGCATCAATAGGATCTATCATTGAGCGTTTAACTTCTACGCTCAATTTTCTAAATTCTTTTGCAGCAGAATTAAGAAATTCAATAGAATAATTAACTTGCTTTCCGTTTGGTTTCATGAAGAGTTCTTTTAAGTGTTTCCCACTTTACTCTCTTTTCATTTCTTCTTGAATAGGAAATAAGAATATCATAAATATCTTCCCATTTATCTGCATATATATCTAGATCAAGAAGAACAGCTTTTCTCTTTCCTTTAGTATCTACTATGTATTGTAGCCCTTTCATGGTACTCCACTTTTTTCTCTATTGCGTGTAAATTTTTATTCTACATAAATAAACTAATTCATTTCTTCATAAAAGCCAAGTTTTATAAATTTTCCATTTTAACGAAGAAGAACACAGCAATAGCTGCGTTAATTATTTAATTCGGCAATAGCCGTTAATAAGTTTAGTTTATCTCCAAAATGTTATTTATAAATTCCTTTTCTATGACCAATACGTATCACGAGTATCAACAATATATCATCTTCTTCGATTTTATAAATCACTCTATAATCACCGATCCTTATTCTGTAAAACTCTGTACCCTTAAGTTTTTTACATCCCAATGGTCTAGGATTATCTGCAAGCTGACTAATATGTTCAACAATCTTTATTCTGTCTTTTTGCACTACATTTTTTAAAGTTTTATCTGCTGATTTCAGAATCTGAATCTTATACATAATTTTGCGGGATGAAATTCAATATTTCTTCATTACTCTCCAGCACTTTGCGGGCAAACTTTATATCTAGTTGTTCCTCTAGCTCCTCAATTTTCCGCTTATTCTCTTTCAATTCTTTAATAAAATTGTTGTATACTTCTATAGGGACTACAGCATATATTTTTTGTCCATCTTCATTGATAACGTAATTAGGTTTTAATTCCACGATGCACCTATATATTAAATTGTTAGTACTATATTATTCAAGCTTTTTTGAAAAAACTAAAAAAACTTTTCAAATTTTCGGCAAATCTATCAAACAACTCAACTAGCAGTTAAATATTACTAATTGCAGTAGTCTTAATCAAAAAAAATTCAGGAAGCGTACCTAAAATCGGGTGATGAAATTTATTTAAAAGCTACAGCATTGTACAACCAATCCTTGTTTCTTAGTATAACACCACAAACTTCCAAGGGTGATTTACCATTTTTATACTTGTGACTTCCTCTGCAATCTGTATAGGGATAATTAAGTTTCTCATTCCAACAATCTGATACCACTTAACTTCAGTAAACTTTTCTCATAAAGGAATCGACTCTTTAAGTATGTTTTCTTTTAATCTGCCTCGAATTGCGCGAACAGAAATGACATCAACTTTTTGTTTAAGCAGTTGTTCCAGCTCATGCTTAAAACCGAGCCGGTCAAATAATGATTTGTCCTTCTTCATCTCAACCAATAGATCGATATCGCTGTTTTCATCCTGTTCGTTTCTTGCAACAGAACCAAATATTCGAATGTCTTTAACGCCGAAAATGTAAGCTAATTTTAGTATATCTTCTTTTCTATTTCTTAGCTCTGCAATGTGCATTATCAATTCCTTGTCTATGAAAAAAGTATTCAGGCATAGTTGCGTTAAAAAATTATGTTAAAAACTTGTTTTGAAATTCTTCTTCCGAAATGTTAGAATCATTTTTTCTATTCTGGATAATCTTAATGCACTCGTTATCCTCGATCAATTCCAACATCTCCTGATAAGTTTTATAATCCACTAGCACGCTTTTAGGTCTACCACTTTTTGAATATATAATTTTCTCTTTGGTTTTTAACTCAAACATAGATAATCCTTTTTGACTATTATTTTTTCTTTTTTGTCGGATTGCAAGCATAAATACCCCGTTTGCTTTGATAGACTATTTTATCTTGAGAGAATTTAATTTATTGGTAAATTAAAACCAAGTGATTATTAACATTTACTTGGAAATAATATCTTTGAGGTTTCAGAGGTGTTTTGTTGCAAAACGAAAAAAGGCAACCCTGAAACGAATTGCCTTTTTGAATAATTCTTAATTACAAAAATTATTTAGCAGCAGTTAATTTATTGACGTGTTTTGTAAGAGCTGATTTTTTTCTGGCAACGGTATTCTTATGCATTCTGCCTTTTGAAGCTGTCTTATCTAGAAATGCAACTGCTTCTTTCAAAGATTCCTGTGCTTTTGTCGTGTCTTTTGAGTCTAACACTTTTTTTACTAGCGTTTTAACTTTTGTTAAAGCTGCTTTATTTCTCACCGCACGTCTTTTGGTTGATCTTACTCTTTTTTTTGCTGATTTGTGATGCGCCATTAATAAAACCTTATTTTGTTGAAATTCGGGTCTAAATATAGCACTCAAGGGTTAACAAATCAAACTTAGAGTTGATTTACTTTTTTCTCAAACATAGTGTTATTATCTTTGCGCCACTTTAAGGAAGAATCACATCAATTATGCTCAAGATCAACGAAATATATTATTCTATCCAAGGGGAAAGCACTAAAACCGGACTGCCATGCGTCTTTGTTAGATTAACATACTGTAATCTCCGATGCTCTTACTGCGATACCGAATATGCATTCTATGAAGGGAATGAAATGACTATTGATGCAATTATTGATAAAGTAAAAAAATATAATTGCAAATTAGTTGAGATTACTGGTGGCGAACCATTATTTCAAGATGAATGTATTGAATTGATGAAACAGCTTTGTGATAACGGATTTGACGTAATGCTTGAAACCGGCGGAAGCTTAGCGATCCAAAATGTAGATAAAAGAGTTATGATAATTTTAGATTTGAAATGTCCTTCAAGCAAGATGATGAAAAAAAATCTGTACGAGAATTTAGACTGTATAAAACAATCCGATGAAATAAAATTTGTAATTGGTACGCTTGAAGATTATGAATGGGCAAAAGAGATAATTGGTAAATATAATTTGGTTAAAAAATGTTCAATTTTATTTTCTGTAGTTTTCGGCTTGCTCGAACCGGTAAAACTTGTTGAATGGATTTTAAAAGATAATTTGGAAGTTAGATTTCAATTACAAGCACATAAAGTTATTTGGGAACCAAGCAAAAAAGGTGTTTAATGAAAATTGCCAAAGAGTTTGCATGGGAGATGGGGCATCGTCTTCCTTTCCATACCGATAAGTGTAAAAATCTTCACGGACATTCCTACAAATGTATGGTTGAATTAACAGGCGATCCGGATAAAAACGGAATGGTAATGGATTATTACGATTTGAAAAAAGTAGTTGAACCAATTCTCGACGAATTAGATCATGCTTTTATGGTTTGCAAAAATGATAAAGAAGTTATCAGTTCTTTGGATAAGTTAAATTCTAAGAAGGTTGTTGTAGATTTTGAAACTACTGCAGAAAATATTTGTATTTATCTGCTGAGCAAAATAAGATCATCAAACCTTCCCAAGAATATTCATTCAATCAAAGTACGAGTGCTTGAAACAGAAAATTCTTATGCTGAAGAAAAAACCATAATTTGAAAAACCCAACTTCTTAAAGAAGTTGGGTTTCTGCTCAGAATGTTTTTAGCGCCCTTACCTCTTCAACTATTTCCGGTAAAATATCTCCTGCTTTCCCAAACAAAGAATAATCAGAATAGTGTGATAACTCAGTCGGTTCGATATTTACTTCTACAAGAAAAGAACCGCCGCGCTTCGCGCTCATTGGTATATGTGCTGCGGGATAAACAACTGCGCTGGTTCCAACCACAAAACAAATATCGCTCCACTCGGCAGCTTTTTCTCCTCCGCTAAATTCGTCTTGAGGTAACATTTCGCCAAACCAAACAACATCGGGACGAACTAGTCCGCCGCATTTTTTACATTTTGGAACGGTGTTAGTTGTTTCAAGATCGGGAGAATTATAAAAAGTGTGGCACTCAATACAGAAATTTCTTTCAATGTTGCCGTGAAGTTCAAAAATTTTTGTTGAACCAGATCGTCTGTGCAGATTATCTATGTTTTGTGTTACAACTGTTACATCGTAATATTTTTCAAGTTCAGCAATTGCAGCATGTCCAGGATTGGGTTGAGCTTTATGAACAATATCTCTTCTATGTTGATACCACTCCCAAACCAGATCCGGATTGCGCATGAAAGCATCAAAGTTAGCAAGTTCTTCCGGTTTCATTTTATTCCAAATCCCGTCTTTGCCGCGGAATGTTGGAATATTGCTCTCTGCAGAAATTCCCGCACCTGTGAAGAACACAATTTTTTTTGCGTCTTTGAGTTTGTCTAGAAATTCTTGTTTGAAATGCATTTGAAAAAATGTTGTGGTTATCCAGATTTAATAACCTCGAAGGTCACAAAGAAAGACCTTCGAGGTTTTAATGACAAATTGGTTATTCGTCTTTAATATCGTTCAAAGTTTTCTTTGCTTCGGCTAATCTTTTTTCATCATCTTGATGCTGGAATTGACAAGTAAGTGCCTTATTCAACATCTCGCGTGCAGTTTTGTAGTCATCTTCGCGGATTAATGAATTAGCATAGTCAACATAAAACATAATGTAACCGGGATAGATCTCAATTGCCTTTTTATATTCTTTAAGTGCAATTTCATTATCAGCCCAGCCGAGACCAAGAATAACGCGTGCTGGTTTCCATTTATCGCTCGTTTCGGCATGCGTTCTTCCTAATACATAGTGAGCAACTCCTTGAATAAAATTTCCGCCGTTTCTCAATTGGATTGCTTTTTCAACATCAGCTCTCACACTATTTACAACACCGGCAACAGTAAAAATTCCTTTGAATAAAGCGATCTTTCCATTTGCAATAGCACGATGTAAAAACCCTGCAGCTTGATCCGGTTTCTGTTTGCTTGCTTGATCTGCGTATTCAAGTGCTTTTTGATATGTTGCTAGTTGCGCATCTTCTTGTTCATCTGTACTTGTAGGCATACGGTCTGCAATATCAACATAGGTTCGAGATAGTTTCCAGAGAGCTTCAAAATTATTTACATCTATCTTCTCTGCTTTCTTATAAGCTTCGAGAGCTTTCTCATTGTTGAATTGTTTGTAGTATTTCTCTCCTTCTTCAAGAAGATCATCTATTGATTGGGCGTTAACTCTTAAAAAAGAAGATAAAAGGAAGATGAAAAGGAAAAAGAAAGATTTGTTTGTTCTTTTCATAATATGGTTTTCTGTTTGTTGGCTAATTAATTTATTTCTGTGAATCTGAATTTTCATCTGGTATATACAAGGCAGTATTGGCAAGAGGAAGAAATCTTGTCCATCTTCCGCCTTTATTTTTATCTGTCTCAATCGCGTATTTGTATGCGTTTGTTTTTGCGCTTAATTCATCAGCTTGGTAAAGTACAATTGCTTCAAGAGTGCGCGGTTCAACCGGAGAAGCAAATTCCAATTTACCCTGATGACTAAGAATCAAATGGATTAATTGATCTTTCAACTCTTCCGGAAAGTTAGGAATTGTTGCTGCTGTTTTTTCAACCTCAAGAGCGCCTATCATTATGTGACCGATCAGTTTTCCTTTGTCCGAATAATCGAAAGCTGTATCATAAATAAGTTCTTCTGTCTTCCCAAAATCGTGGAGAAGTGCACCGCAAATTAACAGATCCCGATTTAGATTCGGATGCATTGCATACATCAACTCACATATGCGGACTATTTCAAGTGTATGTTCCAACAATCCGTGAATATATGCGTGATGCCATCCTTTTCCGGCAGGTGCTTTAGAATACTGTTCAAGTTTTTCGGTTGCTAAAATAGTTTTTAATAATTGACTTAGATATGGATTTTTTATCGAAGAGATGATCTTGCTTAATTCATCAAGCATTTCGTTCAACTGTCGGGTGGATCTGGGAAGGAAATCTTCCGGTTTAACTCCATCGCTTTCTTTAGCCGTGGTAATTTTTCCAATCTTAATTTGCAGTGCGCCTTTAAAATCTTCTATTTGTCCCACAACTTTTACGATAGTTCCTTCTTTTAATTTCTTTGCATAATCTTCAGCATTATCCCACACTTTTGATGGAAGCACTACGGATTTATCTCGCAGCTCAAGATTAAGGAATTGTTTACCATTGATTGAAGTTTTGACTTCACTTTTGGTGACAATAAGAAACATTGTGAATTCATCACCAACGGAAAATTCATTTAATTCTTTTTGGTCAAGCATATATCATAATCAGTAGGGAATGTTAACACTAATTTAATTTACTAAAAAATAACCTGACCTGCTTGCAATAGGCAAAAAGGAAAAGTTTTTTTTCAAGAATTTAAGCACGAGAGAAGAAATTCAACTTATCCCCAATTTTAGAAATAACATATCTCGGCATTGCGAATAAGGTTTTTAAGATATCTGCATTACTTGTAGAACAGAATTGTATTCTGTTCGTTTACGCCCAGATTAAAAATCTGAGTTACAAACGTAGAACAGAATTGTATTCTGTTTGTTTACGCTCAGATTAAGAATCTGAGTTACAAATGCAGAGAAGAATTGTATTCTGTTTGTTTACGCTCAGATAAAAAATCTGAGTTACAAATGCAGAGAAGAATTGTATTCTGTTTGTTTACGCTCAGATTAAAAATCTGAGTTACAAATGTAGAACAGAATTGTATTCTGTTCGTTTACGCTCAGATTAAAAATCTGAGTTACAAATGTAGAACAGATTTCCAATCTGTCCTACTTAATAAAAATGCTAAGCGCTTAACCACGACTTCCGCACATTTTAAAAGGAATAAGTAAATCTTTAGAAAACTTTCGAAATACTGCATTTTTTACTTTGAATTAGGTGTCCCAGTGCGTAAGTAAAGAGATTTCAAATATCTTTGGTGAGAATTTTACGATATATTTTAATCATGAGCAGTTGATTTGACTACCTAAACATTTCAACTAAGAATAAACTAATAGTAGGTATGTAAGATATCAAGATCAATGCAAAGAGAAGTATCAGAGTAAATGGAAGTGTGGATTTGATAACGAATCCGATCTTCTTTTGAAAAATGCTTGAAGCTACAAAAAGGTTTATACCCATAGGAGGCGTTAGATAGCCGATCTCCATATTGACAATAAAAATAATTGCAAAATGGATGGGGTCTATACCAAATTCAACAGCCATCGGGCTTAAAATAGGACCAACAATAAGTATTGCTGACATAATATCCATAAAACATCCGAGAATTAAGAGAAAAATGTTTACGATTATAAGAAACATTAATGGAGAACTTACAATACTTTTCATCCATAAAGCTGCTTGGTATGGAATTCTTTCCAAAGCCAGGAATTGATTAAAACTAATTGCAATTACTATGATTAAAAATAATGTTCCCATCATAGAAGTGCTTTCAATAATTATTTTAGGAAGCTGTTTAATTTTAAGATCTTTGTGAATAAAAACCTCAACAATAAAAGTATACACAACCGCAATAGCGGCTGCTTCAGTCGGAGTAAAGAATCCGCTGTATATTCCACCAAGAATAATCACAGGTAAAATTATTGCTAAGATTCCATTCTTGAAGGAAATTCTAAATTGCTTAAAAGAAAAACTACTTATTGTTTTGGCAGTATGTTCTTTCTGAGTAATTACAGAATAAATCAGTAATAGCAACGCTATCAATAATCCTGGAATTATTCCTGCAATAAAGAGATCAGCAACAGAAATAACATATTTTGGTGTTGAAACGACTATTGCGTAGATTATCATAGGTATGCTTGGCGGAATGATAATGCCCAGAGATCCTGCTGAAGTAAGCAAACCTAACGAAAAATTTTCTTTGTAATTTTCTTTAATTAATGCAGGGTACATTATTGTCCCTATAGCAATTACTGTTACAGGAGAAGATCCGGAAATTGCAGCAAAGATAACAGTTGCAAATATTGCTGTTGCTGCAAGTCCGCCGGGCATCCATCCAACTATTGATTTAGCAAAATCGATCAACCTTCTAGCAATACTTCCGTGTGTCATCATCTGTCCGGCGATCAAGAAAAACGGTATTGCTAATAGAACGTCTTTATTAACAGCATTAAACATATCAGCAATCATTTCAGCGAGCATTCCATCGCCAAGGAATTGTAGCGAGCAAAGCGTAACTATTGCGAGTATTATGAACAACGGGGTTCCAATAACCATACAGATTAGAGCGACAATTATTATTAAATATTCAATCATTTGTCTGCCTCTACCTGTGTTAGTTCTTCTTTTCCTCCTGCACCAATAGACGAGATTTTCCCGTTGAAAATTTGAATACCTATTCCAATAAATCGAAATGCGATAATTACCAGCGAAGCGGGAATAACTATTTGAACAATCCAAAGAGGAATCTTAAGAACTAGAGATGTTTCTCCGAATTCCCTCGTTTCCGATACATAGTTAAAGCCTAGATAGGCAATAAAAATTGTTACGGTAAAAACAATAACACTTGCAAATAAAGATACATATGGAAGAATTTTTTTAGGGAACAATTTCTCGGGGATGCCAACGACTAAATGTTTATTCTCTTTTGCAGCAAGAGAGGCTCCCACAAAACCGACCCAAATCATTAAAAATGCAGCAAGCTCTTTCGCCCAAATAAATCCGCCATCGAAAAGTTCTCTTAATAAAATATCCAAAAAGACAACTAGAATCATAACGCTAACGCCAATTACAAGGAAGACCTTTTCGAACTTGGCAATATAATTGTCTAAAGTTTCAAAAAATTGATTCATTTGTTACCCGATTTATTTCTGAAATCACGAAGAGCATTTTGAACTTTATCGAACAATTCAGCGCCGACTATATTTCTAAACTTAGGATGGATGGTTCTTGCTAATTTCGCAAATTCTTCTCTCTGTGCTGCTGACATTTTATGCACTTTGACTCCATCCTTTTCGAGTATTTTAATAATTTCAGGCTCTATTTCACGCACACCTTTTCTTCCCAACTCGGCTTCAAATTTATGATCGCCTAATAATATTTTTTGAATATCTTGAGGAAGCGAGTCTAGGAATTTCTTATTATAAATAATAAGTCCGGGTTGATACATATGAGCAGATAGAACAAAATGATCAACGCTTTGGTACCATCCTGTAGCAGAAGTAAATAATGTGGAATTATCAAATCCATCAACAAGTCCGGTTTGAAGAGCACTCATCACTTCGGGAATAGAAATTGGAACAGGCAAAGCGCCAAATGCTTTCCACATTTCAATATGAATTTGACTTTCCTGAGATCTAATCTTCAATCCTTTGAGATCGGAAGGGTTAAAAATTGGTTTTTTCTTAGTTGCGAAATGTCTCCAGCCATTTTCATTCCAACTATGTAAAATAAACCCTTTCATTGCCAGAATATCGGAATAGGGTTTAAATACTACGTTATCGAGAATATAATCGGTTTCTTTTTCATTTAAAAATAAGTAAGGTAATTCAAGCAACTGAAGCTCGGGAACAATTGCTGTTACCGCCCCGACACTTCCTCCCCAAGCTTGAATCCTTCCGCGTTGTAAAGAACGCAATGTTTCAATTTCTCCGCCTAACTGACCGCTAGTATAAACGACGAACTTTATTCGTCCATTTCCCTCTTTCTCAACTCTCTTTTTCATTTCTTTCAATTGGTCTGACCAAGGAGTACCGTCAGGGGCGATAGTTGCGAATCTAATTTCATAAACTTCCTGTAATACAGATTTATTACCGTAGAAGATAAGCGTAAAAAGAAAAATGAAAACGATAGTAAAAAATCTTTTATTTGAAGAATTCATCTACTCTCCCCAATAATTTTTTTGCATGCTCTTGTTCGTATTTATTTTCAGGAGTAATTTCGGGTATTATATCGTAGGGAGTGTTTATAACATATTCAAGCTGTTTAACAAAGGTCTCTTTATCCTGCGCTTTAGTAGCGTAATATTCTGCATATAACGTTCGTGTCCCAAAATAATTTGGTGCAAGTTCGATTGATTTTTCAAAATGGAATTTAGAGAGGTTTAGATCTCCTCCCGGAACTTTTGTAGGAAGTGCACCGAAAAATCTATCAGCCGCTCCATAGAAAAAGTTTCTGTCAAGGTCAAAGACGCGTTGATTATATGCCTCAATTTTTGATTTATTTCCTAATCTAATCAGAAGATTTTTCTCGGCTGCCCATTTTCCATAATTGGCTCCAGTCCAATATATTGCCTCGATACCTTCGATACCAACCGCCTTGACAGCAAGCTTTTCATCTTCGGTATCCGCATAGATTTTTCTAAATTCGGGAAACAATCCTAATGCTCTTTCACCAGTCTCCAAGCCCTTTGTAAATAATTCATCTTTCTTTTCTTGGTCGGATTCAACATAATTTGCAACCAAATAATATGCACGCGATAAACGAGCTAATAATTTTATATCAGTTGGATTGGCTTCAGCAGCAGCAATATAGGCTTTCAGCATTTCTCTTGCTTTATCGGGACTCCCACGTAATTCCCAAAGGGCATTAGCTACAGCACGCAGATCCAATTTTACTTCAGAGCCTACTTCGCTGGATTTAGGTGTTTCTTGATTTTCTAGAAAAACTGCTTTTCTTCCCGCACATGAACTCAAACAAAAGGAAGTTATAATAAAAGCAAAAAGAATTGGTTTTTTAAAACTCGATGATTTCATACTATCCCTCCTTGCAGGGTTATAAGTATTAAATTTAGATTCACAAATACAACTGAATTAATATACAATAAATATTAAAAAAAAGAATTTATTAATGTTGAAATTATTTCAATGGGGCATATACACGGATACCGCTGTCTTTCGGAAGACGTACCATAATGGAGCGATGTATTAGATCAACAGAGACTGCAAGCCATTTATCTTCTTGTGTTCCCGTTACTACTCCAATAACATCTTTGAAAGGACCATCTGTTATTATTATGCTTGTTCCAATTTCAATCTTATTACTTACAAGAACTTCGGGAGTTTCACTTAATATTTTTTTCAAATTATTTATTTGCCACTCGGGAACAATTGAAGGTTTACCCGAAAAGGTGATACATCTAACAACAGCTGATTGTAAAAGTGCAAGAAGACGCTCTTTTTCCGAAGCATAAATAAATATATAACCTCTAAACAATGGTTCATTAATTTTTTTCTTTCTATCGCTCCATCGTTTAGTTACAAGGTAGGTGGGTAAATAGTTATTAATAGAGATACTATTTAATTGAAGTTCTGCTTTAAATTCATGGCGGGGTTTTGTGTACAGGGCAAACCAGTGTTTTTCGGAAGGATCATTCATTATTTCAATTCCATTCAATATTAGAGTATGAGAAAAATTCTTAGTATAAACATTCTCTTATCATTTGGATGAACTTATCATTATCTACAGGCTTAGTAATAATTCTATCAACACCCAGTTTATTATATTTTTTGGAAATATCCTCATTTAGAATTTCCGATATAACAATAACCGGCACTGTTCTATTAGATTCTTTTTTCTGAATAGCTTCCACTAATTGAATTCCGTTCATTAACTGCATATCGTGATCAGTAATAATAATAGAAGGAATAATATCATGATATAATCCGATTGCTAGATAACCGTTATCGGCAAATTTAACTTCAAAATTCGGTAACGCTTGCTCAATAATATTTTTGTAGAGTATACGTACTTCTTTGTCGTCTTCAACTAAAAGAATGACATTTTTAGATTCTGTTATAGTGAAATGGAATTCACTTCCTTCACCTATCTGTGTATAAAACCAAATCTGTCCGCCATGTTTATCAATGATTTCTTTTACAAGAGTTAAGCCAAGTCCGCTTCCTTTTTCACCCGTAGTACCAACAAGAGAAAATTTTTGATCAATCTTAAAAAGTTTTGATTGATTCTCTTCAGCAATTCCTAATCCTTCATCCCGAATTACTATTTCAATCATTCCTTCCTTAAAACGGCTTGAAGAAACCAACACTTCTTTACCTTCGGGTGTAAACTTAATTGCGTTGCTTGTTAAATTATAAACAACTTGGCTTATAAGACGCTCATCGGCATTAATATTTAAGTCGGTAGGAATATCAATTTTTACATCAATATTTTTTCGAACTGCATCGCCTGTTAGGGGAGCAATAGCGTTAGAGACCATCGTTTTAACATTTAAGCGAACTGGATCAATTTTAATTCTTCCGGTTTGCAAACGCGACCAATCAAGTAAACAGTTAATTAATTCAAGCTGACTTTTTGATGCATCATAAATGTAACGCAGATATTCATTTCTTTCGTCTTCAGTTAGGTCTTGTTCGTTAAGAAGAATTTCCGAGAATCCAAGCAGAGTAGTAAACGGAGCGCGTAAATCATGAGAAATAATGGAAATGAATTTATCTTTAGTTGTATTAAGTTCTTTTAGTGTATCGCGCGATTTCTGCAGCTCGCTCTCATTGATTTTTGTATCAGTATAATTCTGAATAACACTTTTAGCTGCAAGTATTGTAGAACTTTTTATCGCTCTCTCTACATTAATCAATTCTTTCAACCAAATCTCTTTTCCATCTTTATGTTTGATCTTATAGATAAGATCAAGTGTATTGAGTTTTTTGCTCTCATAAAATTCAGAAAGTTCTTTATTGATCCTTGATTTATCGTCAGAGGTAATTAATGAATGATGATTATCCGGTAATTTTTTTATTTCCGAAGCGGAATATCCTGTAACAAATTGTACGGAATCGGAAACAAAGTTTTCAATAGAACCGTTGAAATACTTGACAGTGAAAAAGATACCGTTAAGACCACTGTTAAAGTTCTCTAGGGACTTTAGATCAATCTTGCTTAGTTCCATACCTCTCGCAATTCGGTGAGTACTGAATCAAATATAATAAATAATTTCAATTTAATATTAAGGAATATAAACAACAGATTAGACGAAATAGAAATAAAGTAAATCACACTTATGAAAATGACTTACTATTTATTCTCTTCTTCTTTAGATGATTTAGTCGGAATATTTAGTTCATCCATCTTTCTGTACAATGATGAAAGACCGATCTCTAACACTTTAGCAGCTTCATCTTTATTATAGTCAAATTTTCTAATTGTTTTAAGAATATGTTCCCGTTCAAAATCATTTAGCGCATCTTTTAAGGAATCGGGATAGCCAAGCTTTGTATTCCCTTTAATGTGTTCTGAAAGATCATTAACTGTAAGATATTCTTTCCCCGCAAAAATTACAGCTCGTTCAATTACATTTTCCAATTCACGGACACCCCCGCGCCAATCATGATACAAAAGCACTTTCATTGTTTCATTATCAACACCCAGGATTTTCTTACCCATTTCATTGCAATATTTTTCAATAAAGTGATTGATAAGAAGTGGAATATCTTCTTTGCGGTCATTGAGAGAAGGAAGTTTTATTTCAACTACATTCAAACGGTAAAAAAGATCTTCTCTAAACTCTCCAGATTTTGTTTTTTCGAAGAGATCTTGATTTGTTGCAGCAATTATTCTAACATCTGTACTAACAGATTTAATCCCTCCAACGGGTATGAATTCTTTGTCTTCAATAGCGCGCAAAAGTTTTACTTGCAGATTAAGAGGGAGTTCGCCAATCTCATCTAAGAAGAGCGTTCCACTATCAGCCACCTTAAAAAGTCCAAGTTTATCATCTGTTGCTCCGGTGAACGCACCTTTTTTATGTCCGAAAAGTTCACTCTCTATCAAGTTCTCAGAGATTGCGCCGCAGTTTATTGGAAGAAATATATTTTCTTTTCTATTACTGTTGTAATGAATTGCTTTTGCAACAAGTTCTTTACCTGTGCCGCTCTTGCCAAAGATCAACACATTAGAATTTGTAGGCGCTACACGTTTAATTAATTCAAAAATTTTTTTCATCGGCTCACTTCGACCGATTAGATTAGAAAACCCGGTACCGAGTGATATTCTTTGACGTAAAGATTTATTTTCTGCGGCAAGTTTCTTAAACTCAATCAGCCGTTTTACACGTATAATCACATCATCAAACTCGACCGGCTTGATTAAATAATCATACGCACCTTGACGGAGGGAATCAATAGCAGTTTTAACAGATGCATAAGCTGTCATTATAATAAAAAATGTTTCAGGTGATATTTTGGAAGCAGATTCTAAAAGCTGCATTCCGTCCATTCGGGGCATTTTAATATCTGTTATTACAACATCATAAACATCTTCTTGAAGTCTTTGAAGTGCGTCTTCACCGTCGCTTGCAACAGTTGTGGAATATCCTTCTTCATCTAAAACTAATTTAAGTGAATCACGTATTGGTTTCTCGTCATCAACTATTAAAATTTTTGCCGGCATTATTTCTCCGTCAGTTGTTATGAATAGGAAGAACAATTGTAAATGTACTTCCTTCGTTTAATTTACTTTTAACTTTTATTTCACCGTTAAATCTTTTTATAATTCCGTAACTAACGGAAAGACCAAGTCCTGTACCTTTACCAACTTCTTTTGTCGTGAAGAACGGGTCGAATATTTTTTCTGATGTTGCTTCATCCATGCCGCATCCGTCATCGCTTAATTCAATATAAATATTATTCGAATCATAATTTGATTTTACAATTATTATTCCGTTTCCGTGAATTGCATCAAGTGCATTTATCAGAATGTTTACAAATACTTGAAGAAGCTGGTCTGCGGCTATATTTACATTAGGCAGATTTATTTTTAAATCAGTTTCAAAATTAACTTTACGAACCCGCTTATCATATTTTACAATTCCTAACGCAGTTTTAATAACATCGGTAATATCTTGATCTGATGTTTCATAACTGGGCGGACGGGAGAAATCCACTAACTCTCTAACAATCTTTGTGATGCGGTCAATGTTCTCTTTTATATTAACAAATTGTTCGTTCATAAATGAATCTTGACTTTTCCGCTGTAGTATTTGTACAAGAGAAGAAATTGAAGTTAACGGATTTCCAATTTCATGGGCAACGCCGGCGGCAATCTGTCCTATAACCGCTAATTTTTCCGATTGATCAATTTGTGCTTGAAGGCGTTTGAATTCTGTATGATCTTTTATGATGATAGAGCGCCCGGCATATTCGTTATTTTTGTTAGGTAAACTGGAAACACTTAATCGCACGCTGATGATTTCGCCGCTCTTGGTTTTTCTTTCAGTCTCAAGAATTAAAGATTGTCCGTTTCTTTTAACTTCATTTTGAATTCTATAAAGTTCATCAACATACTTTGTCCCTTCGGGCAAAAGCAGTGAAGAAGGTTTCCCAATAACTTCAGCTTCAGAAAAACCAAATATATTTTCAGCACCTTTATTCCAGGAAATAAAAATTTCGTTATCATCAACCATCATTATAGCCTGGTCCGAAGTGTATAATATATTTTTTAAATATTGATTGTTCAGCTCAAGTTTGGAGGCAAGACGGTCATGGTCGCCTTTTATTGCTTTCATTTTTGTTTCTTGATGAAGCATGCCATATTGTGCATAGATCTTTTCAATCAACTCATCAAAGAAGCCGAATAAAATTACCGGATCGGTATTTTCTGCTTTATCTTTTTCAATGCAATTGAGCACGGCAAATCTTCCGCAGTTAAAGAGCTGGCTAACTTCTAAAAGATTTAAATTAGAATTTGAGAAAAGCGTATAGATATCAATCAAATACTGATCGGCCGAACTGTAATCACCGGTTTCCATTACATCTAAAATCGTATTAAGACTATTTTCAACAAATGTGTAGATTTGAGTCCCGGTAAGCTTATTACCGGTTTTAATGAGCTGTGCCGTCCAATTTTCAGTTATAGCAGCAAAATGTTTTTTAATAAGTTCGGTTAATAATTTTTTCATATTCCCAATATTATACTTAACAGATCAGATGAAATGAGGCGAGCCCTCAATTAAATCGCTCGAAAAATAATGAAAGTGGCTCTATAAAGAAAGACGATTAGTCAATATGATGCTGCGCATTAATTTTTATGGAACAGAAATAATCAGTTTATGTATAAGAAACAGTTTGATTATCTTTGAACAAACAGAGAGAGGCAGTTATGAAGAAATTAAATTTTGCAATTGTTGTTGTAATGTTTTTATCGCGGATAGTATTTGCCGCAGATGATATTTTAGTTAAACCATCTCTCTCAAATGTGAAGGTTTTTTTAAGAGGCGCGCAATTAAGTTATTCTGCAAGTATTAAAGTTGATAAAGGTTTTAATGATATTGTTTTTACCGGATTGGCATCTAACATTGATAGGAACAGCATTAATGTTTCTGCAAAAGGAGACGCAATCATAATGTCGGTTGTTCAGCGGTTTGACTATTTACGCACGCCGGAAAAAACTCCTCAAATAAAAATGCTGGAAGATTCACTCGAATCACAGAATAAATCTTTAGCTTTCAATCAAAATGAAATTGATGTTCTGAAATCTGAAACCGAATTAATTCTGGCTAATAAAAATATTGGAAATGAGAAAGTCGGCGTTTCTGTTACGGAGTTACAGAAAATGGCTGAGTTCTACCGGAAGCGTCTTTCAGAAATAAAAAATAAAATGTTCGATCTTTCTTTTATTTCAAAAAAAATCCAGAAGAATATTGAACGGATACAAAATCAATTGAATGAACTGAACAATCAATTAAACAAACCAACTAATGAAATTGTAGTTACAGTTTCAGGTAAAACTTCCGGCACTGTTGATATTGATTTATCATATTTAATTTATGATGCCGGATGGCAGCCCGCTTATGATGTTAGAGTTGATAAAATTAATTCACCCGCACAATTGAGTTACAAAGCAAATGTTTGGCAAAACAGCGGGTTCGATTGGAAAAATATTGAAATCGTTCTTTCTACTAGAAATCCAAGCGTTAATAACAATAAGCCTGAGCTCTATCCTTGGTTTATAGATTTTTCTCGTCCGGTTGCTTATCGTGAGTTAATGAAAGCCGGTATGGTATCAAATTCGGTTGCTTCACAGGTACAGATGCCAATAAAAGATGAAGTATCACAAGCGGAAACAATGGCAGATTATTTTGAAATTGTTGAAACACAACTCTCGGTTGAATTCACTCCGACAATAAAATATTCAATTCCTTCGGATGGGAAACCGCATTCGGTTGCTCTGCAGGAATTTTCTGTCCCTGCTAAGTATGAATATTATGCCGCTCCAAAACTTGATAACAACGCATTTCTTGTGGCACGTTTAACAGACTGGGCAAATTATAATTTATTACCCGGGCAAGCTAACATCTATTTTGAAAACTCTTATGTGGGACAATCTTCGATTAATCCCGCAACAACAAAAGATACTCTAACGCTGTCACTTGGCAGAGATCAAAATATTTCCATATCCCGCGATGTGCTAAAAGATTTTTCGGAAGATAAATTTTTGAGCAGCAATATTGAGAGAACATTTGCATTCGATATTAAAATTAAGAATAATAAAAAAACAGCAGTTAAAATAATTGTTGAAGATCAAATTCCTATCTCTAAGAATGAAGATATAGAAGTGAAGCTGATTGATTCATCCGGTGCTGTTTATGACCAGCAAAGCGGAAAGCTGAAATGGGTAGTTGAAATTGAAGCGGGTAAATCGATTTCTAAAAAGATGGTTTACTCTGTAAAATATCCGGGAGATAAACAGATTCAAGGATTGTAATATTTCTGTCACCCTGAGCGACCTGCCGGCAGGAGCGAAGGGTCTCATTGAGAGCAAGACTATTCACGGAGTTTACACTGAGAGAAGCGAAAGTGTTCAGAATGACTTAACCGCTTTTCTTAAAACTTCTAAAAGTAAAAACAAACTGTCTGAAAAAAAATATTAGAGATTTTTTCCTGCATAATTAAGGAACGGTAATATTTGGTTTTACTCTTCTAAGTTTTTCAATGTTCTTATGTTCGCTCTCATAAACTTTTTTTATCCCGTCGCCCAATGCTTTTTCAATATCGCGAATATCATGCACGAGTTTTTGCATACCGCTTATTTCCACCGATGCTGCTTGATCAGTTCCCCACATTGCACGGTCGAGTGTAATATGCCGTTCAACAAATCTTGCACCAATTGCAACGGCGGCAAGAGTTGGCGCCAAACCAGTCTCATGTCCTGAGTAACCGATTGGAACTTCGGGAAAAATTTCTTTGTAGGTCTGGATTACATGTAAATTTAATTCTTCAACAGGACACGGATACGTAGATGTTGCTTGTGCGATCAAAAGGTTTTCTGTACCAAGAATCAAAACAGCTTCTTCTATTTCCTTAATTGTTGACATACCAGTTGATATGATAACCGGTCTTCCGGTTGCTTTTATTTTTCTAAGTAGAGAATGATCTGTTAAAGAAGCAGACGGAACCTTGTAAATGATAGGTTTGAACTTTTCTAAAAAATCTACAGAGTTTTCATCCCAAGGCGAAGCGAACCAATCAATTCCTTTTTCTTTGCAATATCCGTCTATCTCAAGAAATTCTTCAAATCCAAATTCAACTTTGTGACGGTATTCGATATAAGTTATTCTTCCCCAAGGTGTATCGCGCTCAACATACCATTGATCTTTAGGAACACAAAGTTCAGGCGTTCGTTTTTGAAATTTTACAGCATCACATCCGGCATATACAGCTCCGTCAATCAGTTTTTTTGCTAGTTCTAAAGAGCCGTTGTGATTGATTCCAATCTCAGCAATAATATAAACGGGCTGATCTTCACCAATGAATTTGTTACCGATTTTAACTTTGTTTGACTTCATCATCATCCTTTCTAAATACTTTCTTTTTTGTTTTTGCTTCGATGATTAATTCTGCAAAATCACGGAACGCTCCGTTGCCTCCTTTACTATCAACAATAATGTCGGCAATATTTTTTGCAAACATGGTCGCGTCTTTGGGACAGGCTGTTAATCCGGCAAGTTTCATTATTGTAACATCGTTTGAATCATCACCAATGAAAGCAACTTCTTCTGCTTTCAAATTTCTTCTGGATAATATTTCATTGAATACTTCATCTTTACGATTTATACCGAGATGTATTTCTTTCATTTGAAGTTTGTTCGCACGTACGCGGACAATTTCAGTGTCTTCTCCAGTTACAATTCCAGTTTCAACGTCGGCATATTTTCTTAAACGCTCAACGCCCATTCCATCTCGAATAGAAAAACGTTTCATCATTTCACCTTGGAATGAGTAATAAACTCCGGTGTCAGTTAAAACGCCGTCGCAGTCTGCCAATACTAATTTAATTTTAGATGCACGTTTTAAAAGTTGTTTCTTAGTAAGTTTTTTCTTTGACATATAAAGTTCCTTAGTGACTGAGTTCCTAAGTACCTGAGTTTATAAAATTACCAGCAAGTCCATCCGCCATCTACAACTAAGTTTGCGCCTGTCATATAACTTGATGCATCGCTTGCAAGAAATATTAATGCACCTTTGTAGTCCGTCGGCTTTGCCATTCTTCCTAAAGGAGTTTTAGAAGAATATTTTTCGATGAAGAATTCATCTTGATTATTTTCCACTCCGCCGGGTGTTAAAGTATTTACACGAACTCCATCTTTTCCCCAATAAGCAGCAAGATATTTAGTAAACATTATTACTGCGCCTTTAGTAGCAGAATAAGCAGGCGGTTTGTAGAATGATTGAGTCCCGTCTTCTTTTATGTAGAGTGATTGATCAGGTGCCGTAATACCGTAGGTAGAAGATATATTAATAATACTTCCGCTTTTCTGTTGTGCCATTTCAGTACCAAGAATTTGCGAACACAAAAATACTCCGGTTAAATTAACATCAATTGATTTTTGCCAAAGCTCAAGCGGATAATTTTCAAACTTTGATTGCTCGGTTGCAGCTTTAGGATCTTCGAACATATCATTTATCGCCGCATTATTGACGAGGATATCAATATGTCCGCAATGATTTAAAACTTTATCCCGCAAATTTTTAATTGAATCCGGATTCGTAACATCAAGCGAAACACCAATTGATTCACCGGATAATGTTTTAGCAAATTCAGAGCATTTTGATTCATCAATATCTGCTACAATAACATTTGCACCGGCTTCACTTAAAGCTTTGCAATGTTCTTTCCCGATCAATCCTAGTGCACCTGTTACAATTGCAGTTTTATTTTTGAGTGAAAACAATTCCATTTATAAAATCCTTCAATTAACTCAACGTTCTTCGTTCTACACTCTACACTATTTTTTCACCGGTTTCATATTGAAGTTATCCACTTTCCTAAATACGGGTTGTACCGGAATCCCGTGTAATGATTCTTTTAATTTGTTTTCTTGAACTGCTTTTTTCAGAATTGAAAGAGATTCATCTAACGCTTGAAGTGTATAATCTACATCTGTATCACTGTGTGAGAAAGACATATTAAAAAATCCTTGCCAGAGAATTCCGCGTTTGATCATCTCCTGCTGCATCAAAGATTTTTGAATAAGCGGATCGCCGGCTTTTTCATCAAACGTAGCCATCGAACGCCAATTGTAGCCGATTGTTTTTGTGAAATCCAATTCCAATTTATTAACAATAAAATTATATCCATCTTTTAATTTTTTCCCTTGATCATTTAAGAACTTTGGAACATTCTTATCACGTAATTCTTCAATTGTCGCTTTAGCAGCCGCAAGAGATAAAGCTTCACCGCCGAAAGTTGTGTAGAAGAAAATATCTTCATCAGCAAGATCCATAATTTTTCTTTTGCCTGTTAAGATTGATATAGGCATACCGTTAGCAACTGCTTTGGAATATGTTGCAAGATCGGGAGTAATTCCGAAATATTCTTGCGCGCCGCCCAGAGCCATTCTAAATCCTGTCCACATTTCATCAAAGATCAAAACTATTCCTTTCTCTTCACATAACTCGGCAAGCTTGTGGAGAAAGTTATCTTTCGGTTCAGCGAACACAACCGGCTCAAGAATTATTGCAGCAACATCGTCATCAATTGAATTCTTTACAGAATCAATATCATTATAATTAAATGTAAATGAAAGAGCCTGCACTGCTTCGGGAATACCATGATTGCGTGCAGTAACTGCGATATACCAATCATGCCAGCCGTGGTAGCCGCAGCATAATATTTTATTTTTTCCCGTATATGCACGTGCAAGTCTGACGGCTGCACTTGTTGCATCAGCCCCGGTTTTGCTGTAACGGACTGCTTCTGCATTTGGAATAATGTCACGAATCATTTCAGCAACTTCAACTTCAAGCGGATGCATCATAGAAAATGTAATTCCATCTTCCAATTGTTTCTTAATTGCATCATCAACTTTGGGATAAGCATAACCAAGCGATAGAGGACCAACTCCCATTAAATAATCTATGTATTCATTTCCGTCAACATCCCAGACATGAGAACCTTTTCCTTTTGCTAAATATTTTGGTGCAACGCCGTTGATCCATTGTCCCGGACCTTTTGCAAGTGTTTGTGTTACGGAAGGAATTAATCCGAGCGCGCGGTTGTAAAGTTCGTTTGATTTTTTGATTTTGGGAAAATCGTTTGTTAAACTTATTTTATTTGGCATAATTTCCTCTTCAATGGAACGCTGATCATTAAGATTGTTTATGATGTTTTATGATTATCATAATAAATCATAATCATCATAAAAATCAGTGTTCTATTTTAATTCACTTAAAATTTTCGCCGATATCTTTTCTGCTGTAAATCCTTCATATTCCAGAACGTCATTCAATAAACCCGGCTTAAACCATTTATTCATAAAGGCAAAGGGAAGAACATTAGCAGTTTTTCTGTTTCGTAAAAGCACTTCGGCTAGAATTGTATATAGACCGCCGGTTATAAAATGATCTTCAATAGTTACGATGAGTTTGCATTCATTAACAGCTTTCAAAATTGCATTTTCATCAATTGGTTTTGGTGTACGGATGTTAATCAAACTAACAGAAATTCCATTAGATTCTAAAATCTCTTTTGTTTTGAATGCCTCGCCGAAAAGAAAACCGTAAACAATAATTGCTACATCTTTTCCTTCGCCAAAAATTTCTGCTTTACCAAATTCAAATTTGCTGTGCTCAACTACTGGTTTTGTATTGTTGTAACGGATGTAAAATGGGGAAGGGTATTCAAAAATTTTTGGTAAACATTTTAGCATATCATCTTCATCAGCCGGACAAAATACATTTACATTCGGAATACCGCGCATGATTGAAACATCTTCGATGGCTTGGTGAGTTGGACCGTTGCCGTCAGACAAAAATCCCGGAACTGCTCCAACAATTTTAACCGGCAGATTTGCAATTCCAACATCAGTGCGAATGAACTCGAATGCGCGCATAGTTAAAAATGTTGCAAGGGCGTGAACGATCGGGATCCTGCCGCGCAATGCAAGTCCCGCTGCCATTCCGATCAATGTCTGCTCGGTAATTCCTGTATCAATAAAATTATGTTTGATCTTAGCCGTAATGTTACGCATCGCCGCTCTATTTTCGGAAGTCATAATCATATAGCGGTCATCTTTGTTTATGAGTTCAAATATTAGATCTTCGTAAGTCATCTTATCTCGCTACAATAGTTTCAGAAGTTAATTTTGTTTTTTTACTGCCATGGAGTTCCTTTAATAACTGTTCTATTTCTTCATCCTTAAAATTTACAAACCAACGGTCAGCACGTTTTTGAATGCTGGGCAATCCTTTACCGCGAATAGTTTCTGCAATGACAACTGAGACTTTATTTTTTTCAAAAGGAATTTTCGAAAAAACTTTCTCCATCTGTTCAAAATTATGTCCGTTAATTTTTTTTACACTGCATCCGAAAGCGGAAAACTTTTTAGTTAGAGGATTGAGCGGTATCAAATCTTCGGTCTGCATGTTTGCTTGAAATTGGTTCCGGTCAACAACAATAATCAAGTTATCTAGTTTATAAGCCGATGCAACAAGCAAAGCTTCCCACATCGAACCTTCATTAAGTTCACCGTCACCGACTACAACCACAATTTTATTTTTCTGTTTACGCAGTTTGCAATCCATTGCAACACCCATTGCAACAGAAAGATTATGTCCGAGTGAACCGGAATGAAACTCAATGCCGGGAATGTTTCTGTTTGGATGCCAGTAAATGTTGTCTGTTGTCTTAAGATGATTCTTTAATCTTTCTTTTTCAAGCCAGCCAAGTTCTACATAAGTTCCGTAAAGAGCGGGAACATCATGCCCTTTAGAGAGGAAAAAATAATCACGGTTCGGATCTTGAAAATTTTTTGGTGAGACATTTAAAAATTCTTTGTAAAGATAAACGATAAGATCGGTACATGATAATGATGCGCCGATAAAACATCCGCCATTGCCGCTCATACGAATAATATGTTCACGTACACGTAAAGCCGTCAGTTCAAGTTCTTTTAATTTTTTCTTATTCATTTCGTTTGATTTTATTTCTGTATTCGTCAATGTGAGTTAATTCATCAAGATGGTTTTCGTACCAGTATTTACCAAGATACTGCTGATTTATTTCTGCGATTTCCGGTTTTTGTTTCAGCAAAGTTAATATATCGTTTAGACTAAAAGCCGGATTTTTTGAATAGAGTTCATCATAAACTTTTCTTATGAACTCATAATCTTCCGGGAAATCAATTGTCCATCTATGAGTAGAAGAAAAATCAAACCCGGTTTCCCAAGTAACATTTCCGACACAAAATACATCTTGATGTTCCCAAATAAACGGGGTCGTATGCTCGCGTTCGTAATCTTTTGTTGCATCTTTCCATGCACACTCAAGTGATTCGAATGAAAATATTTCAACATCGTTTCCATCCGGATAAGTTGCCGGATGCAGATTACTTACAAAATCAAATTCATCGGAATTAATGTAATGCTCAATAACTTTATCTATCACTTTAGGATCTATGAGAGGACAATCGGACGGAATTTTTACTACAGCATCTGCATTGAATTGTTTTGCAACTTGGTAATGTCGGTCGAGAAGGTTTGTTAAATGTCCGCGTGAGCAAATTAAATTATTTTGATTACATAAAATTTCAATCTCGTCATCATCGGTGTTTGTTGATGTAGCTACTATTACATCACCGACAAGTTTTGCTGAGTTAACGCGTTCAATCATACGGATCAAAAGCGGTTTACCTAATAACGGTAAAATCACTTTACCGGGCAGCCGGGTTGATGACATTCGTGCTTGTATGACAGTTATAATTTTCATTTTATACCAGAACTTAATTCAAACTTTGCGTGAATTTCATCTAAGGATGTTTGTGGGAACTCAAGTAAATGTTCTCCGATCCAAGCAATTTTTTCTGCAGAAGTTCCGTTATTTTGAATTGGCATCAATCGCTTCAGTTCTTCAATATTAAAAGCGGAATGAACTTCTTTGCCGAACAATATGCCTACATAAACCACTGATGAATATTTGGTAATGAGAACATCACAGTTGGCGATCATATTGTTAATATTTCCGTTCGAGAAGATCAAGGCTCCGGGTGCAAATTTATTAATCTCTTGTGTTGCGCGTTCAATGTTTTCGTTTGGATGCAATTTGAAAATAAGCAGCCGACCATTTGCAATTTTGACGCAGTCTTTAATCAACTTTTTTCTATTTTCAATTTTATAAGTTTCGCGCGAATCGGAAGTTGCCACAAGTACAAAATTTTTATGGGGGAAATCGTTGTTTGTAAATTGCTGCAGGTTGTCAAAGTTTGGAATACCGGTTACAATAATTTTCTCCGGTTTAACACATTTCCTACTGATAAAAAAATCTTTATAACCTTCGGAAGCTACGCAGAATAAAGTATATTGATCCGACATTCCCATGGTTGAAGTGCTTGCAAGCCAACGCGGAAGTTTGAGATACTTAACCAGATGAAAGATTAATGTTTCCGGATCGGTCATTCCTTCCTGAACAAGAATTACTTTTTTCTTGCGGATATTTTTAGGCATGATCAAATCAGCGCATGTATATATCAAATCATAATCATGGCTGACTCCGCGGTAATCAAGTTTAAGATTATTTTTACGAAGGTAATCTTCTGTTTTCAACCGGAATTGGCCATTGAGTATTGAAAATTTTATATAGCCAATGCTGACAAGATAGTTTATAAATCCATCGGTGTAATATGGCGTAAAGAAGCAATCATAATCTTTCAAGTGCAACGAGATCTGGTGCATCATCGAAGTCTGATTAAGCGATCCGCAAATGAAAAGAATTTTTTTCTTATACATAAATAATTTATTAATTGTTTGGAATAACCACTACAAAAATAGAATTTACCTATTATCAAATTGTTAATAATAGATTAATAAATTGTTAAGACGAGAAAGTTTACAAAGATTATTCCGATATTTTCTCATTCTTTCAATATTAATTTAATTATTTCTCATTTAAGATGGATATTGAGTTTGTAAACGAATTGAAAGACTTAATACATATTTATTAAAGACGTCATTTAAATGATGTCTTTTTTTTCTATTTTAAATCAACAATTTAAAAAGGCAGATAAATGATAAAGAATATTTGCATTGTTGAGGACGAAAAATATGAGAATCTATTACCTCTTGTTTATATGCGTCCTGTTTATGATCTGCGCTGCGGCATTTTTACATTAAGAGAAAAGATTGAAAATTCATTTCCTTCAGCTAAAATATTTTTGCATTGCCGTAAATATCTTGAAGAAAAAGTAAAAGAAAATAATAAGAACTTATTAGTTAATAATTTGAGCGGACTCGATTCATGTTTGTTTGTAAACGGAAGAGCGATATTAAATTCTAAAACAATTGAGCAGATTTCTAAAAAAGGCGACGCTCTTTATTTTTCAGGAGAAACTTTTGTAGCAGCAAAACTGAGCGGTAATAATTTAGAGAAAATAATTTCAAAATTAGATTCGGTTTTTACTGCTTCCTATTTCGAGGGAATTGAAAGATCGGATTGTGAAACGACAATTATTGATTATCCGTGGGATTTGATTTCAAACAATGGGGAACAGATACTCTCCGATTTTGTTTTTCACAAAACCAAAAAGGAAAATATTCGTGGTAAAGTTTATAAAGGCGCTGTCTTATTAAATGAGAAAAATATTTTTATCGGAGAAGATTCGGTAATAAAACCTGGAGTTGTAATAGATGCCGAGGAAGGCCCGGTTTACATTGGTAAAAATGTAAAAGTTATGCCCAATTCTGTTATTGTTGGACCGTGTTTCGTTGGTGATAATTCAATTATAAAAATCGCAGCTAAAATTTATGAAAATACCAGTATTGGTGAGTTTTGCAAAGTGGGTGGTGAAGTTGAAGGCTCTATAATTCATTCTTACGCAAATAAACAGCATGACGGATTTCTCGGTCATTCCTACATTTCACCATGGTGCAATTTGGGTGCAGATACAAATAACAGCGACTTAAAGAATAATTACGGAAATATAAAAGTAATAATAAACGGTAAACAAGTTGATTCGGGAAAAATGTTTGTCGGTTTAACGATGGGCGACCATTCCAAAACTTCAATCAACACTATGTTTAACACCGGCACAGTTTGCGGTGTGGCAAGTAATGTTTTCGGTTCAGGATTTCCTCCTAAATATATTCCCTCTTTTGCCTGGGGCGGGGCTGATTCGATGACAACTTATAATCTAAATAACGGGATTGAAGTTGCTAAAAAAGTAATGGCAAGAAGAAAGATTGAATTTACGGAAGCCGACAAAAATTTATTATCCAAGGTTTTTGAATTAACAAAAAATGAAAGAATAGAAAACAGAATACCTGATTAGAAAATTTATTTTATATCAACAACAGGAGTAAATATGAGATTAATAATTCAACCTAATTACGAATTAGTCTCGAAATGGGCAGCTAATTATGTCGCATCAAAGCTTTTAGAATTTAATCCATCTCCGTCAAAACCTTTTGTACTTGGACTACCTACCGGCTCTTCCCCCATCGGAATGTATAAAGAACTGATAAAGCTTTGCAGTTCGGGAAAAATTTCTTTTAAAAATGTCGTCACATTCAATATGGATGAATACGTCGGACTTTCCGAAACTCATCCTGAGAGTTATCATTATTTTATGTGGAGTAAATTTTTCGGTCACATTGATATTAACAAAGGTAATGTAAATATCTTAAACGGGAATGCGGAAAATTTAGAAGCTGAATGTGAGAAATATGAAGAAAAAATTAAAAGTTTTGGCGGCATTGATTTGTTTCTCGGCGGTATAGGTCCTGACGGACATATCGCATTTAACGAACCCGGTTCTTCTTTAGGTTCTCTCACACGTGTTAAAACTTTAACAAAGGATACAATAATTGCCAACTCAAGATTTTTTGATAACGATATTAATAAAGTTCCAAAGACCGCTTTAACGGTTGGCGTTAAAACCGTGATGGACGCAAAAGAAGTTTTAGTGATAATAATCGGTCATAATAAAGCAAGAGCACTGAATAAAGTAGTTGAAGAAGGCTTAAATCATATGTGGACTGTTAGTGCATTGCAGCTTCATCCCAAAGCAATTATTGTTTGTGACGATTCTTCAACGGTTGAGTTAAAAGTAGGAACTGTTAATTATTTCAAAGATATTGAAGCACCAAATTTAAATCCCGATACTCTGTTAAATTAATTTCTCATTTAATGAATGATGGGACGTATAATTTTTATATGCCTCGTCATTTTATATTATTTCTTATAAGCTATAAAATAAAAATTTTATGAGCAACTAGAATGGCAATATCAAATAATAAATTAATGGTTTACGGAGCTAACGGATACTCTGCGAAGTTAATTATAGAAGAACTGATTTCAAGAGGTATAAAACCGATTCTTTCCGGAAGAAATGAATCCGCTCTGAAACACCTTTCCGATAAATATGATTGTGAGTATAGAGCGGTTGATCTTTATGATTATAAAAAATTAGATACTGTATTAAGTGGAGTACACACTGTTTTAAATTGCGCGGGACCGTTTAAGTTCACTGCTAAAGAAATAATGGAAGCTTGTCTAAGATGTAAATGCAACTACCTTGATATTACAGGAGAGATTCCTGCAATGTATCTAGCATTTTATATGAATCAAAAAGCAAAAGAGAAGGGAGTTGTATTCTTACCAAGTGTAGGATTCGATATTATTCCTACTGATTGTCTTGCTAAGCGATTAAGCGAGCAAATGCCGGATGCAACACATTTGAAACTAGGATTTTCAAACAAAGGCGGAAAAATATCTCGCGGCACTTGGTTAACAACTCTGGAATTTCTTGGCGGAACCGGAAGGATACGCCGTGATGGCAAATTGATTGAATCGAAAATAGGCGAGTATACTATTGATTTGAGAATGAAAAATTTTTCATTTTGCGGAATTTCAATTCCATGGGGCGATGTTTATTCATCGTATCTATCTACAAAAATTCCAAATGTTGAAGTTTATATTGCATTGCCGAGATTAATCGTAAAATCAAAATTACTTCTTTTGTTCTTCTTAAAAATTCTTAAAGTACATTTAATTAAAAATATTGTAGCAATTTTCATGAAGAAAACTTTAACGGGTCCTTCAAAATCAAAACGCGATTCGACTAAAACGTATGTTTGGGGCAGAGTGGAAAACTCAAAAGGGAAAATGATTGAAGAAGTTTATCACGTTATGGAAGGATATAATCTAACCGCAAAAGGAGCAGCAGAGTGTGTAGAAAGAGTATTGAAAAATACTCTTAAACCTGGCACTTACACTCCGTCTCTTGCATTCGGAAGTGATTTTATGGATTTGTTTGTAATAAGGAAAATTGATTAATTATAGAAAGCATAAATCTGGTGACTAGGTTTGTACTTAAAATAAACCATAACTTAAAGAAACGAATAGGCAAAGAAATAGAGGAAGACAAAAATGTGGGATTACGTTTTAACATTCTTAGTTGGTGCAACAGTTCCAATATTTATTAACTGGCTGCAAAGAAGAGATGAGCGCAAGAAATTTGATCTTGAGCGGAAAGACAAATATAAATTGGTCGCAATTGAAAAACGACTCGAAGCACATCAGCAAGCATTCAATCATTGGAGAAAATTATTGCTTGTTATTCACGGAAGGGATATAGAGCAAACAACAAGAACTCTCAAAGATGCTCAAGAATTTTGGAATCTTAACTGCCTTTATTTGGAAAACAAAACTAGAAAAGATTTTGCGGAAACTATATTTCGAACTTCAAATCATCCTTCTTTAATTGACCAAAGGAGGATGGCAGAAAAAGGTGAAGAAAAGGAAACGGCAAGTAGAGATATTAAAGAGAATTGGGATTTTATCCACAAACTTGGAATTACTATTCAACAAGATGTTGAGCTAGAACCAATTACTTTAAAACGAGATTATAACCCGGAAGGAAAGGAGCTGGAGGAAGAATAAATATGTCATTCGCTCCAAAACAACCGTACAATAATTTACCACTGCTTCCACCAAAAGCAGATATTGAAACAAAAGCCATTTTTAAAAAAGCTATTTCAGCAAACCGTGCACTTGCAGAACTTAAAGGAGCATCACGGCTTCTCCCAAATCAAAATATTCTTATAAATACTCTTGCTCTTGAAGAAGCAAGAGACAGCTCTGCAATCGAGAATATCGTTACAACTCGTGATAAGCTTTTCAGAGCACTTGCAACGGATCCGCGTAGAATAGATTTAACAACTAAAGAAGTATTAAACTATCGTAAAGCATTGTGGCTTGGTTTCAAAGAAGTTCAGAAAAAAAGTTTTATTTCTACAAATATTCTTATAGATATTCAGAAAGAATTGATATCCAATAATGCTGGTATAAGAAAATTACCCGGAACTGTTCTTGAAAATGAATTGACCGGAGAAATTATTTATACACCGCCTCTCGGTGAATCAGTTATTCGCACACTGTTAAAAAATTTAGAGGATTATCTTAACTCAGATTTAGGTGGCGATCCGCTTATTAAAATGGCTATTTTCCATTACCAGTTTGAATCCATTCACCCATTTTACGATGGAAATGATCGTGCCGGTCGTATAATCAATGTTCTTTACCTTGCCATGAATAACCTAATTGATTTGCCAATTTTATATCTGAGCGGCTACATCATAAAAAATAAAAATAGTTATTATCGTTATCTAAGAGAAGTTACTTACAAACAAAATTGGGAAGATTGGATTCTTTATATGCTTAATGCAGTTGAAGTAACTGCCATCGAGACTACTCAAAAAGTTAATAAAATTAAAACTCTATTAGAGGAAACTGTTTTAGAAGTTAAAGAAAAATTACCAAAGATTTATTCTAAAGAACTTATTGAAATGATATTTCACCAGGTCTATTGCAACATAAATTTTCTTGTCGAAAATAAAATTGCTTTAAGAAAGACAGCATCAAAATATCTTAATGCATTAGTTTCTATCGATATTCTCAAACCCGAAAAAATTGGTAAAGAAGTGATTTTTCTTAATCGTAAGCTTTACAAACTCTTTAAAGACAAAAAATAGATATGTACCCGATGGGTACTTGTTCTCTTTTATATGTACCCATTATGCGCATTATTACTCATATAAAAATAGACATGTACCCATAATGCCCATAACATATTTCAATGAGAACAAGTTATTTCAATTGAAGTATCAAACTAAGCATAACTATGTATCAGGTTTTCAACTAGATTACTTTACCAATTCTCCATCTCTATATTCTGAAGAAGAAATAATTTTACCGCCTTCATCATATGTAAAACATTTTCCATCAAGCAAATTATTTTTGTAAATGCGGAAATCAGAAAGGTTGCCGCTTGGGAAATAATATTTTGTAATTCCGTCTTTCAATTCGTTATGATATTCTACTTCAGCGTTAAGCAATCCGGATTTTGAATAGAATTTTACCATTCCATTTAGTTTGTCGTTTCGGTAGATCTGCTCGGATTCAACTTCTCCGCTCGGATAAAAAGTTTTCGCAGAACCTTCGCGCAAATCATTCGTATAATTTTCCTCTGATGTTTTAACACCTTCTTTATTGAATTTTGTTGATATCCCGTTCTTCATATTGCTGATGTATTGTGCAATCTCTGCAAGAGTTCCGCCGTCGTTGTAATATTTGCTTTCGCCCTCTAAAGAACCATTCTTATAATTTAATTCAGCTTTGATAAATCCGCTGGTGTAATATTCTTTTATCAAACCGTCAAGTTTTCCTTCCTTAAAAGTAACTTGTCTTTTTAAAGTACCTTCATCCCAGTATTCATCAAAATTCTCTTCCACTTTGCTAACCTTAGCACCGTAATCAAAACGTTCACGCTTAATGATCTGCCCGTTCTCGTAAGTATCTATTACTTTAATCTTTCCATCGGGATAATAGAGGTAAGAGATTCCATCGAGTTGGTCGTTCTTATAATTTGCATCTAAAGCGATCGTTCCGAAATCATAATACACTTTGCTTTTGCCGTCGAGTTTATCGTTAACATAATTTCGTTCTACTTCAACTTTTCCGTTTTCAAAAAATATTTTTGATTCACCGTTGAGTTTGCCATTCTTGTAATTCCAAATTGCCTGTAGTTTTCCGCTTTTATAATAAGTATTACTAAAACCGTCTTGAAGATCATTCACATAAACCGGTTCTGCCCAAAGCTCTCCTGTCTCATGATACCATTTGGATTTTCCTTCGAGTTTTCCCTTGCCGTAATTCCATTCCATACTTTTTTTACCATCCTCGAAATACCAGACTGAAAGCCCTTCCTCTTTTCCGTTTTCAAAATTCCACTCCTTCCAAAGTTTACCACTTTCATAAAATTCTTTATAGAGACCGTTCCTTACACCGTTAACAATTGTGCCTTCGGATTTAAGTTTACCGTTTGAATAATATTCTCTTTTGATTTCACTTTGGGCAGACAATAAATACGGGATGATCAAGAATATTATTGCTAAAATGTATTTGATTTTAATTAATTGCATTAGTTCACGGAAAATTTTGCACCAAATTAATCACAAAAAAGTTAATCCGCCAAAGGCGGATAAATGTGAAATAAAAAGTTGTTTAGTACAAAATCAAAATTGTTCCTTGAAATATTAACTCAGACAAGAAGTTTCATTGGCGAATGGATAAGAGTTGATTAAATTTGCAATAATAAAAGAGAGAGACAATGTTCACGACAAAAGTAAAAGTCTATTTTTATGATGCCGACCCGGCAGGAATAATTTTTTACGCAAGTTTATTTAAATACGTTCACGCCGCATACGAAGATCTAATGAGAAGTTTTCATACCGAACGAGATTATTTTTTTGATAAAGAATACATCTTACCCATCATTCATGCCGAAGCCGATTATGTTAGACCGATAAGAGTCGGAGATGAACTTCGCATTGATGTTATTGTAAGTCTTCTTAAAAATTCTTCTTTTGAAATTAGTTATAAATTTTACAAAGATGACGGCACTTTTACGGCAATTGCCAAAACCGTTCATGTTTGTGTACTGAAAGAACAATTTAAGAAGATTGAGTTGCCCCAAGAATGTTACGATAAGTTGAAATCTAATTTAGGTTGAGTTGTTCTAACATCTCAGTTCTGTTTACTTTGCCCATTTCATTACGCGGAATTTCTTTTACTATAAAAAAACGTTTGGGAATTTTATACAAAGAAATTTTTTCTTGAAGAAAATCTTTTATCACATCTTCTGAAATAGTTTCGGATACAATTGCAGCGCAGACTATTTGTCCCCACGTTTTATCTTGAAGAGCAAACACAAACACATCTTTTACAAAGGGTAGTTTTTTTATTGCCGATTCAACTTCATGTGGAGTAATATTTTCTCCGCCTGAAATTATAAGATCGTCTCTGCGCGATTCAATGTAAATGTATCCTTCATCATCAATCCATCCATAATCACCGGTCTGATACCATCCGTCTTTCAGTTTGTTGTTTGTTGTTAGTTGATCTTTGTAATATTCCTTAAAAAGTGATTTTGAAGAAACAACAACTTCGTCTAAATCATTCTTGCTCTTGCTCATGATCTTGATCTTATTCTTACCAAGTAGTTTTCCAACAGAATCAGGTTTAGATTCTATTTCATTCGGGTGAAGAGCGGTAATCATAGAACATGTTTCGGTTGAACCGTAAACCTTTACAACGGGCCATGATTTTTTCACCGCTTCAATAATTAATTCTGTTTGCGAAGGACCGCCGCCAAGAAAAACAAATTTCAAATTTTTATTCGGATGTACATTATGATCAACAAAATCCCGCATAGAAGTTGGGACTAATGAAATATGTGTAGGGTTTGACTGGTTGATAACTTGGTTGATGTCTTCATATTTTGGTGACGCCGGAAATGCAACTGAACTGCCGGATATCAAAGATCTGATTAATATCATAAATCCGCCGATATGGTAGAACGGTAATGAGGCGAGCCAAATATCGTCAGAGGATAATTCTGCAAAAGAATCAGTTGCTAAAACACTTTCGTACAAACTTTGAAATGTATGAACAACCGCTTTTGGATTTCCTATACTGCCGGATGTGAACATTATTAAAGAGCAATTGAGAATTGAGAATTGAGAATTGAGAATGACAGATATTTTTTCAACAGTATTAGAGATATCCTTATTAGACAACTCAATTTTATTTTTGAAATTAATTTTAGAAAATTGTGAGGCAACCTTATAATCAATGATTAAAAATTTTATGTCGGCAAGATAGATTTCATTTTCAATCTCATTAGTTGTCTTTCTTGTATTGAGAGGAACCGGAATAGCACCTATGAACCATAATGCATTTACCAATACAAAAAAATTATAACCGTGTGTAAATAAAATTCCCACATGATCATTTCCTTTAATATCATGTGTCAGCAGGTAATTGGCTGTAAGATTACTCTCTTCAAAAAATTTTTGATATGAAATAAAACCTTGCTCTGTTCGGATTGCCGTGTTGTTTGGTTGTTTGGATGCTTGTTCGTATAGCCAATGTTCTTTATTGCTAATCGTGATCATGTGAGATTTAAGTTAAACTGTGGTGGATAATTATCGGATGTTAAATTAATCTTTCCATCTTTTACTTTGAATGGATCTGCACAAATATCTTTCTCGAAAAATTCTGATGTATCAAGTCCATGAGCAAAATTATGATTTGTAGTTGCTGCAAGCAAAACCAATCCGCTTTTCCCGACTGCACTTTCAAACAAAGAAGAGATAATCACTTTTTTATTTTTCAACTCAGCTTCTTTAATAACTTTTAGCGTGTGGAAAAATCCCCCAAACACCATCGGTTTCATAATTATGATCTCAATCTTGCTGTTGTTAATAATTTCTAAAGCATCATCTATTGATTTCAGAGATTCATCAATTGCAATTGGAACCAGTGAAGCTTCAGCAAGATTAATTAAATCTTTCATATAAACGCATGGTTCTTCAATGTACTGAATGTTGAAAGAGGAGAGCCGTTCTAAATAATTATTTGCTTCTTCAAATTTCCATTTTCCATTAGCATCTAAACGGATATTATTTTTTTCTCCAAATCTCTCTCTTACCTCTCTTATTAATTTAAGATCATCTTCAAAATTGTCTCTGCCGATTTTTATCTTAAATGTGTTATAACCGGCTTGTAATTTCTTTTCAATTGCTGTAAAAATAATTTTGCTTTCTTCAAAACCTAACACAGCATTTACATTAATTTCAGATTTTAAGATTCCAATGAATTGATTTACAAAGCTTTTATTTCTTTTGATCATTAAAGATAAAATTGCCTGTTCAAGCGCAAAACGAACTGACGGAACCAACTCGAAAGTTGAAAGTTGAAAGTTGAAAGTTGAAAGATCTTCCTTTAGAAAAAGATTTTCGAACTTGGACTTTATCTCCGATAGATTTTGAATTAGATCGTTATGAGTTTCTTTGCTAAATCCGGAAAGCGGAGAGCACTCACCTAAAGATTGATTACCAAGCTCATCATTTAAGGAAATAATAAATCCGTTTCTTTGTTTAATTATTTGAGCTGAAGATTGAAAAGGAGTTTTTAGTTGTAGTGAAAAAGGGAAGTATTTAAAATCTTTTATTATCATAAAAGAATTCCGGCTGCAAATAGCAAACCGTAAAGAGCTGAAAGTTTAGCTGTCAGTTCGAGAGTTTTGTTTAATTCACGTCCGTGTAACGTAAAAATCATCCGGACTAATTTGACTGACAACGGAAGAGAAAGAAATGGAAGAAATATTAAAAGACTTTTCTTAAATGTGAAATAGACAACAAACAGAATTGCATACGAAAGGATCATAAAAAAAACGTACTGAATACGAGCAAACCTTTCGCCAAAGATAACGGCAAGTGTATTTTTTCCGTTTGAGTGATCTTCTTCCCGATCGCGGTAATTATTTACAACTAAAATATTTGTTATAAGCGCACCAACTGGAATTGATGACCAAAATGCCATTGCCGTAATTTCATTTGCTTGCACATAATATGTACCTACCGTACCGACCAATCCAAAAAAAATAAAAACTGCAATATCACCAAGACAATTATATGCAAGCGGAAATGGTCCTGCTGTGTAAGCTATGCCGGCAACAATAGAAAAAATTCCGATTAGTAAGATGAAAATTCCACCAAGATAAACCAGATACAACCCGAGAATGAAACTCAATCCAAACGTAAAATATATTCCAACTTTCATTTCCAGCTTGGATAATAAACCTGAAGCTGTTGCACGTTGCGGACCAATTCTATCTTTTTTATCAGTCCCATGTAAAAAATCGAATAGATCATTAACTAAGTTTGTCCCTACTTGAATTAAGAGCGAACATAACAACGCAACAAGAGCTGCAATTGGATGAAATACACCATCGCGTAGAGCGATAGAACTACCAACGATCACCGGCATAACTGCAGCAGCTAATGTTCTTGGGCGACTTGCAAGAATCCATGAATCAAATTTTGATATAGTATTTGTAGTAAATGTTAGCATTATTTTTCTGTTAGCGAAATTAATTCTTTGATAGCTTTCTCAAAATCATTCAGTTGTTCGTTGACAATTTTCCATACAATTTTTAAATCAACTCCAAAATACTCGTGGATAATTCTATTTCTCATACCTACAATTCTTTTCCATGGGGCTGTGGATTTATCTTTTATTCTTTTTGATACATGCTTAGAAGCTTCGCCGATAATCTCAATGTTTCTCACAACAGTATCGCACGTTTTCTGATCCTTTACAAAGGTACGAAAATCCAAATCTTTAGTATAAGTTAGAATTTTGTGAATTGAATCGAGTATATCTAGAAGTAAAAGTTTATCGTTTCTTTTAGACATAAACTATTTCTTGTTTGATGAATTCATACATTCTTTTTTTCAAAGCACCTTTTGAGACCAAATCAACTTTATGATTCAACAGCTCTTCCAACTCTTCCGAAAGATCTACGAACTCTAAACCAATTGGCTTTCGAAAAGAAACTAAAAGATCAATATCACTTTTACTGTTTTGCTCACCCCGAGTATATGATCCGAATATTCCTATCTCATCAACGTAATATTTTTGCTGAAGATATGATTTATTCTTTCTTAAAACTTTTTTGGCTTGTGATAATGTTATCATAATTATGGTACTCTTGGAAATTTTTTGAAATCCGGTTTTCGTTTTTCGTTGTATGCGTTTCTTCCTTCTTGAGCTTCGTCGCTCATGTAATAAAGCAAAGTTGCATTGCCTGCAAGTTCCTGTATTCCTGCTTGACCGTCAAGCTCTGCATTGAATGCGGATTTAAGTAATCGA
>JBBAAM010000028.1:0-43652 GCA_041658245.1 Melioribacteraceae bacterium | reverse complement strand
CTCTCATTGCTTTCATTCCTTCACATATTTCTCCCATAGAATCGCATCTGCTTAGTATTCCGAATAACATTGTTACCATTTGATCCCAGCTTTTATATGCTTTATAGTAATGGTCGCTTTTTTTTTCTTTCACCAGTCCAGTAAATGTCCATTTGTCTATCAGTTTCAGTAATTGTCCATATATCGGCTGTCCGACTAACCTGACTGCCGTCAGGCAAGTTTTTATTTCATTATTTTTATGCATGTCGTTCTCAGTTTGCTTTTGACTAACTCAAACTTACGACATTGGGGAGTTGCTTTTTAGCTCCCCTTTTATTTTTTCTCGGTTAGTAGTGGTTTTATTTAAATAATGATTTTCTAAAAAATTCATTGAGAATTTTTAACTAATCACTAGTCGATTACTGATATTGATATAAAATAAATGAAGTTATTTAAAATTACAATGTAGTGAACTACCAATTGGACATGAAGTGATTTGTTTATTCAATATCAATTCATAAAAATTATTTTTATAATTATCAATGTTGCCAATACAATAATTATGATTTGAAATAAGATTATAACACGGGTAAATATCACCATTCAGTAAAAACGCTAATTGATTTCTTCCTGCTGTACAATAATTTTCTTTATAGAATAAATCACTAAATAAATTAGAACTATTTACTAAATTTTTAATATTATCTTTTTTTAATGAGAGCTTCATATCTAACATATTGAATTTCTGTTTTAGGTGATTAAAATTTTCGATCAACCTCACATAATTTTCGTCGGATAGGAAATATTTTTTGTCATTATCTTTAAGCTTTCCGGTACAAATAATATCCCCGAATCTTATTTTTAAAATATTATATTTTAAAGCTAATAAAGCTATATCCTCAAGACAATCGATATTTGTATTAGAAACTGTACATGAAATTGTAACATTAAAATCTCTTTTGACAAGTAATTCTAAACCATTGATAGCTCTTTCATAAGAATTACAACGATTCTTATCGTGTATTTGTTTACTCCCATCAATAGAGACAATGAATTTTGATAAGTTATACTTATCACATAAATTTAATTTTCTTGAATCCAAAAGAGTAGCATTCGTGACAACAGAAGTCTTTTCATTATGAATTGATGCTTGTAAAATGAGAAATATATTGTCATTTATAAATGGTTCTCCTCCCTCAATATGCAAGGAGTTAATTTCAAGCTGATTAACTATAGTAACGATTTCTTTTAATTTGCATTTATTATTAAAACAGTTAACTGAAGTATAGCAGTAAGCACAACTCAAATTACATTCTAATGTAGAAAATATATGTACCAAACTGAATTTATTCATTATGTTAGTAATTTTTATAAAACTATTTGTTAAGATTATTCAAATTATATATTTGATCAATACATTCAATTACTTTCATTCCGTCATTTAAATTTGCTCCCAGTATTTTCTCTTCTTTATTTTTATACATTAATAATAAGTCATTAACAGGAGAATGGATATAATCATGACGGATAATCTCTTTTATCTCATGGTTTGAATATAAATGAGATGCAATATCATCAATAAAAATTTTACCTTTTGTACCTATTATTGAAACTGTCCTAGTTTCATGTTTCAAAACATCTGAATTACAAATTAAAAGTCTCGCACAGATTCCAGAACAAGATTTTAATTTAATAAATCCCTCATATTCAACTCTTATATTTTTATCAAAAACCAATTTTTGAATTTTTGGATAAAATACTTCACCAGAAATATAATGTATATAATCAATAATATGGCTCCCACTATCCAGAAGCACACCTCTACTTCTCAAATGCGGCTGAGATAAATAGGTCTTTCCTCTAATGGAAAATCTTTCATAGTAAGGACCTTTCCAAATACAATTAATTGTTTTAATCTCTCCAATTTTATTTTCTTCGATCCATTTTTTTGTATGAACCCAACCCAATTTATATCTTCTTGGATAGATTATTACAATTTTCTTACTATTGAGTAAATTAATCTCAACATTTGAAATAGTTCCTAATGTCTCTAAAAATGGTTTTTCGATGATGAAATTATTAACATACGATGCAGCTTTGGCAAATATAGAGTATACGAATTTGGGTGGAACAGCTATTAAACAACCATCCACACTATGTTCAGTAAACATCTTCTCTACAGAATCATATGCGTGATTTATACCAAAATAAGAAGCAGTATATTTACATTTTTCAATGCTTTGTGAGCATAATGCAACTAGCTGAAATTCTTTATTAAAAAGAATTTCAGGTATATGTTGAAGAGCAGCAATACCTGCACCTATAACAACAATTCTCATTTTACAAATCACAACTATTATAAAAACTATCGTAACACATAGTGCAAATTCTTTTTATATCCTTTGAGGATAGTTCATTGGTCGAGAATGGTAAGTCATTCAACCATGTAGATTTTTCATACCAATAATTATCATCGAGATGTATTCCGAATTTTTCAGGATCTTGAGAAAGTAAAGTTCCGGGTCGTACTTCGAGCATGTTGAAGGTAACCAGTGTTGGTTTTAGGACATCCTTTATAAATGCAACATTATCCAAAATTAATTGTTCACCATCTCCTGGATAACCGATAAGAAATGACCCATGAATTTCTAATCCAGCTTCTTTTACGTTTTTTACAGCTTCTATTTGGTTGAAACCTTGTGTACTTTTGTTCATTCTCTTCAAAGTGGAGTAATTAATAGATTCAAATCCCATAAAAACTCTATAAGCTCCAGCTTTTTTCATTTTTTTTAGCAAAGAGGGTTCTGCATCCACTACTCTAATATTGCAGGTCCAATCAATATTAATTTTTTTTTCATAGATTTTATCACATAAGTAACCTAATCGTTGTTTATCACCAGCAAAAGTATCATCTCCAAAAAATATAGAAGTAAATCCTAAATCTATAACATTAGAGATTTCCTTTAGCACATGATTTATACTATTGGTTCTATATTTTCTACCCATAACTGAAGTACTACAAAAATGACACCTACCTGGACATCCTCTTGCAGTCATTACAACAGTCTCATAGTCTCTTTTTAAATAGAAATTCATATCGAATAATGCCCTATCTGGAATTCCGAACTTATCAATATCTTTTTCACAGCACCCCACAGAATTAATTATTATTTGTTGGCCATTTCTGAATGATAAGTTGTTTACTTTCAGTTTTTGAGCAACATCTCCATTATTTTCTAAAATCTGAAGTAATTCACAGAATGCTGTTTCTCCATCATAAGAGATTACGTAATCTATTTCTGGATGTCGAGTCAAAATTTCGCCTGGGATGAACGTTACGTGTGGTCCTCCAAAAACTATTGGACAATTTTTCTTGCCTTTAATAAATTTAGCTACCTTTAGAGCTTGAGCGTATGTTTCAGTCACGCAAGTAATACCTATAATTTCAGGATTATAATCATTCAAGTAATTATTTAAAGTATCTAATGTGTTTCCAATTATGGGCATATCCGCAATAACTACCACATGGTTGTCATTTTTTAAGGAATTTGCTATGTAGGCAAAACCAAGTGGTGGATGCAAAAGTGTACTTTTGGGATTTACAGGTAGAGGCGGATTAATAAATAATACATTCATTGTTAAGCCACAATACTTCTATAAAATGCTTTTTTCGATAATAATCAAATTATAAATATGAAATTATACAATAGAAAAACGGTTGATTATAAGAAAATGACAACTATTATAGACTTTATTCAATAGTTACTATATTTCATATTTTCAGAATAAAAAGGGCTTCAATTTCAACTAGTAATTCTCTCCTGCAAATGTCCGTACATTTAAATTCGACTTTGTAAACATTTGGGATAATGTGTATTATATATTGTTTGAGAAATTTTAAATCATTTCTATCCTGGAAATATACTTTCATATATTTTATATCTTTCAAAGAAAATTCTTCTTCTATACCATACTGAATTAAATTATTCTTACTTCCAAGTATTCTTAGATTCTCTATCGTTAAATTAACTTGGTTATAAATAATATTTTCGTAATAAGTTATCTCACCCTTAATACTAGATGTTCCAGACGAAAATAATTGTAAATAATTATTGTGTTGAAAAATAACACCCCTAGAAAAGACAGGAGGAGTTTTTCCATATTTATTTGAATAACTAATCGCAGGGTTCTGGTTTATGTTTTCGATAAACTTAACATTATTTTGAAATGCTAGAAATTCAATTTTTAGATACTTCCCATCAGAACCAACTGCTGTAGCTGCTGGTATTTCCCATGTATAAGAATTAGATTTATAGTGTTTACAAAAGGCATTGAAACGTCCTTGATTAAAAGATTCATAAAGTGTAAATATTTCAGGGACATAATTCCATATTCTAGAAATCGCGTATTTCATATTTTTTTTAATAAATTCAAATAATTCTAAATATAAAAACTCTGTTATTGGTGCGATATCGGTAAAATCATCAATATTATATAACAAAACCCCTTTCAAAATGTTATCATACTTTTGATAATTAATTGTTAAACTATTATTTCTGCATAAATAGGTTTCCTCAAATTGAGAATTGTTAAGAAACATCAGAAATTCATTTAAGTACTTTTCCATTTAATGAATGTCGCAATAATGATCTGTTGGAAAGAAATGCTTACATCCACCTCGACAGAATTGAAGAACATTACAATTTAAACAATCCATTGAAAAGGATTTTTTGGGGTTTTTATATTCAGTTTGAATGTTATCCCAAATTGAAAAGATATCGTTCTCAAAAATATTACCATAAACCTTACTTACAAAATTACAAGCTCTTATATCACCATAACAATCAATAGATAAAATGCTTTCTCCAGCGTGGCAAGAATTATTATCAAGAAAAGCAAGAAGCTCTTTCTCTGTTTCGAAATTTGTATTTTCAAGAAGTTTTATTAACAATGGTTCATGAGTAGAAATCAATATTTTTTTTTGATACCTCAAGATAAGGTCCCAAAGACTTAATAAATAATCACTGTTATTTACTATATCTTTTATTTTAGGTTCAGCCTTATTGCGCATAGACATTAAACTGATATAATCTAAATTCTTCTCAATTGCTATTTGAATGATCTTTTCTATATCCAAGATACTATTGAAATTATTAAGGGTATGTGCAATACCTTTTATGGGAATAGTGCTACAACTTAACATATCTAGACAATTCACTGCTTTTAAAAACGCTTTTGAAGAACCTCTATTTTTATTATGTTTTTCACTAGTAGGACTGTCTAAAGAAATTAGAATTGAATTTATTCCACTTTTATGCAGATTATTGATTTGCTCTGTTGAGTTGATTAAAGATCCATTAGTAATCAAAGTCTGAAAAAATCCTTTTTTTTTAGCTAACTTAAAAATTTCCAATGCATTTTTATATAATAAGGTTTCACCATGTGAATAATTAATGAGAATACTACCTATCTTTTCTAAAGAGTTTATGAGTTCAACAAAATCATTAAACTCAAGAATTCTTCTTTGTGAATTTTTATTCTTTTTTGCATAACAGTGCTTGCATGAATAATTACAATCATATGTCAGACCTAGAAATATCAAAAAGGGAACAGAATAAGTTAAATGCAATTCATTATTAGTTAGATCTTTTATTTTCATTTCATCAAAGAGTTTCTTTTTCAAAATCTTTTACGATTCTCAATATTTTTTGTACACGCTTTAGAAGAGGAGCAGGTTTAATTCTATGAACTTTAATACCACAATCCAAATATGCTTTTAATAATTCTTTGTGAATATTTAATGATTCTAGATTTTCCCTATAAGTGCATAACCCGATTCCAAAATCTGAGGGTAGATCAATAAAAAAAGCAAGGTTATACTTAACTTCTTTAGACTCATAAATATTCTTTTCTGATAAAGGTAAATCGTACAATTTGCTATATACTAAATGATCTATAGTACCTCGATCTAAAAATACTCTAGATATGTTTTCAGGAATGGATTTTTCTCGTTTTAAATGAATAGATAGTATTTCATCTTCACAATATTTATTGTCTAAAGGGAAAAGTTCCCTTTTGGCCCGCTCAATATAGAAGTAATCGCTGGCAGCTTCCCTAATTATGTATTCGTTCAGTCTTTCAAGATAAAGCAATATTGAGGTTTTTCCAGATCCATGTCCTCCAGTTAAAACATATTTCATCATAGACTTAGGCTGTTTAGAAATTTGACAATTTTGTTCAGAGCATTTTCTTTTGTAGTCTCAGAAGTATTTAACACTAAGATCTTATTATTTTCTTTATAACTATTGATGATTTCAGTAAATCCATTAGTTTCACTTAGAAATCGTTCGTGAATTACATTCCACACTTTGCTGTTTCTTTTGTCACCTTCTCTAATAATAAAATTTTTATAATCAATTTCCAAATAAATATATCCTACTGGCCTACAATCTTTAATAATATAATTTACAATAGTTTCTACCATTGTTTTATCTAATTTATGAATATATATTCCTTTTAAAAGTAACGATAGTTCAAATCTATCAACAAGAAGCATACTATTTTCTGGAAAATGTAAACACTTAATCATTCTGACTTTCTCACAGAGACGAATGGCAAACAGAAGAAACATCTCAAAATTATCATAAATAATGTCCTTATTTGTCAATATTTCCTTTAATTCAAATTCAATATTTTCAAATGGCTTATTGGATAATAATTCATTAAGGTTAATACACTCTATTCCCAAATTTTGATAATAATTCTGGACTTCTTGTATCATTGTACTTTTACCGGCGCAAGATATCCCTTCAAATACAATAATATTAGACATATTTAGTCGATCCTAAATTAGAACCATTAAAGATAACTTCCATCGGATTGGTTTTGCGGATTTTCCAAAGTCAACATAGTACTAAGCAAATTCTTCATCTATCATTTCCCAAGATATATTCTTTGACAGTAGATATAATAGATTTCGCGGATACAATATTTCTTTTAATTTGGTGACATAAAGTTAATTTGGTAATAACTTGGGAGATTGCTTTTCAATGAGTTGATCTCGAATCTTAAACTATATTGCAAGGTTTTGAGTACATTTTATTTAACCATGCAATATCAGGCAACTCTTTTTATTTGTTTTTTCTTTTTTTATTCGAATTATTATACTGCATATGATCGAATATTTAGTTTAATAAATGAAGTATTATTTTCTTTAAATAAATCATTGTATCACAATTGTCAATCAACATTAACAAAAAGAAAAAATTATTATAAAAAAACATTATTATTTCAAGTGCTTCTCCACTTCGTAGAATGGTATCTCTATCTGAGTAAAGGTTTTAAGATTTTTTAATACAATAAGTTCTTCACTTATTTCATTTTCTCCAATGATAATTAAATAATTCACTCCTAAATCCAGTGCTTTTTTCATTTGAGCTTTAATCCTCACATCACGATATTCCATTTCGCACTTAATCATTTTCTCCCTGAGATGATTCATTAGCTTAAACCCAAGTTTTTTAGCATCTCCACCAAGAACTGCAATAAATACACTTATTCTTTTTTCGAAATTAAAAGAAATATTCTGCTTTTCAAGAGTACCAATAAGCCTTTCCATCCCTGCACCTGCACCAACAGCTGAAATATCAGAATTTCCTATCTCAGTAAAAATTGAATCATAACGACCACCTCCTGCAATAGCTTCATCTCGTGTTATTCCTTTTGCAGTAACTTCAAAAACCGTACGAGAATAATAGTCAAGTCCTCTGACAAGCATTGGTTCAATTACGTATGGCACATTATAATTATTAAGTAAATTTTTAACTTGTTGAAAATCTTCTTTACATCCATTGCACAAATTATCAATCATTAACGGTGATTTATCGATATACTCTCGACATGAAGGTTCTTTGCAATCAAGTACTCTTAAAGGATTTTTTATTATTCTATAATTACACTGTTCACATAGATACTCTTTAACTGTATGAAAATACTTAATAAGCTTTTCTTTGTAGATATTCCTGCATAAGTCGTCACCTAGGCTATTCAGATGAATTTTTGGTTCAATAAGCCCAAGTCTTTTGTAAAAATTTACAAATAGCAACATTGTTTGCACATCAATCATTGGATCGCGTACACCAATACATTCCACGCCATATTGATAGTGTTGTCTAAAACGACCAGCTTGAGGTCTTTCATAACGGAACATTGGCATTAAATAAAATAATTTTACTGGTTGTGGCAGCGTTTTCATGTTGTGTTCAAAATATGAACGCACAACTGGTGCAGTCCCCTCAGGTCTTAATGTCAAACTTCTCCCTCCTTTGTCAATGAAGGTATACATTTCTTTTGAGACAATATCAGATGATTCTCCTGCAGTCCTAGTAAATAAATCTGTCTCTTCAAACATTGGAGTCTCTATCTCTCTGTAACCATAAATGTCAACCATCTCACGCCAAATAGCTTCAACATATTTCCATTTTTCTAGATAATCAGGAAGGAAATCCTGTGTCCCACGAGGTGTTTTATACTTCATTTTCTATTCTCTATTATATATTAAATGTTTTTAATAACTTCAATTGCTTCCAACTCTACAAGCTCTTCAATTAAACTTATAACATCTGTTTTAATTAATTGTTCTTCGGCGTTGAATTCATCCGTCAATCTTTTAATAATTTTTACAACGTCAGATTCAACTTTGATTAATCTAGCAATCGCAGATGCAGTTTCGTTCATTTCAAATAAAATACCTTTTTCTTTATCGTATAATATTGCCAAATTATTACTTGTCTCCCGAAGCGTAACGTTATCCTTAAACTTGATTTTCATTTTCATGTTTTTTAATGTTTCCAAATTGTTGTTGGTTTTTGCATCTCGTGTCCTCCATAAATACAAGCAAGAACTATTCTTGTGGAATCATGACGAATTTTTGTAACCCCATGACAATTTTCTGTTGACAATTTAATTATTGATAATGTATTAAATTTTGGAGTAACTAAGGAATATTTTTTAGATCTATCCAAATATATCTTACGAAGTTGAAATGGTAAATAATCGGGAGTCATTACATTTTCTATTCTTTTTATTTTTCCTATCAAAGATAATCCACCAAATTTTCTTTCCCAATTCTTTGTAAGATTAATAACGACTTCTATGCAATGCTTAGGATGACTCAAATCATCATGCAAACAAAGATAGTCTCCTTTCTGAAATTTATAAGGAGTAGCTTCCCTGAGAAAATGGACAGGAGTACCAACAATTTTACTTAGAAATTCAATAAAAGCTTGATCATGAAACATTTGTAAGCAATTGTTGATGATAAACTGTTGTTTAGTATTTTTTTTAAATAAAATTTTCCCGTCATAAACTTTGCCTAATTCTCTTTCACCTCTAAAAAGCTTCGTTTGTTTACCTAATTCGACTCTTTCGAATTTTACATCATTTAAGAGTTCGCTATATAGAGTTTGTACGATTTCATTTTTAAAAAAATCATTAAAGCCAATACTTATTTTATTCTTCATTTTTTCCGAAAAAAAAGGTGAAGTATATTTTTCTGAGACTAACGAAAAAAAATCGTACATATATAATTATTAATAGAAAATGATTAAAACTTTTTAAAATACAGATAATATTTTTGATTTATTCTTATAATTTATGTTAGACATTTTTTCATAAATTAAATATCTATCTGTTTTGTGCCAAAATACCTTTTTGATTACAACTCTTAATAAAATTTTATATTAAATTACTAAATATCATACATTGTTCCTATATAGGACCTAATCCGTATTAAAAACAAATTATTGTAATATAAATAATCCCCTAAAGCAATGGTTGCCTATGACTAATTAGGTACATGACTAATTAAGTAAAATAATGTATTTACAATAAATTCACAGCATCTTTTAAATTCTGCGGTTGAAGGTGACTGTAAATTTGAGTTGTTGCTAAATCTTCATGCCCTAGTAATTCTTTGATTATATAAAGTGAAACTCCTTTTTGTGCCAACACAGAAGCGAAAGAATGACGTAAAGAATGAAAATGGATTTTTTCATTTAAGAATGATTTCCTTACTGCTTGCTTAAATTGTTTGCTGATGGTTTCTTGGTGAAGCTTCCTTACTTTAATGCGATAAAATACAACTTCATTAGGTTGATGAGTTGCAATGTTAAAGCGATTGATTAGAACCGATTTAACTTTTTCACTCATTGGGACAATTCTTTCTTTTTTACTTTTGGTTAAAAATTCATTTGAGCACTTAACGGTAATTTGATTTTGAAAAAAATCAACCCAACTCCAACGCATATTAATTAACTCACCAAGGCGTAAGCCAGTATAAAAGCCAACAGTGAAAATATCTTTAAGATATTGATAAGGTGTATTGGATAAGATGATAAGCAATTCATCTTCCGAAATAAAAGCTGGAAATGATTTTGAAAGTTTTGGAAATTTTACTCTTGTGAATGGATTTGTACTTATGTAATTCCATTCAACTGCTTTGTTAAAAGCTGCTTTAAGAGTGCGGTAATAATGATGAGCGCCTCTTTGAGTTCTTGAATAAGTAGAAGTAATGAACTTATCGAGAGTCCGGGAATCAATTTCATTTAAAGAAAGATCACCACAAAAAGAAATGAACTGCTTAAATGAAAGAGCAATTGATTCAAGATAGTTTTGAGAACTGATGGAACGCTTATATTCGGAATATTCTTTTTGAAAAGAGGAAAGCAATTTGATTGGGGTATGAACCTCCGAAACAGTTTTAGCTTGTGGCTTTTCCATTAATGAGTACTTGAACTTGATGAAAAATTCTTGTGCTTCTTTTTCTTTTGTAGTCTTTGTAGAAATTGTTGTTCGCTTTCCGTTCACTTCATAAGTGAGTTGATAGAATGGCGTTTTTTTTGATTTAGAGATAAACATAAGATAAACCTCCTTATGTTCGGTAGGGAGTGAGTAGGGACTTTAAAAAAATCCTTACAAATTAAAACAGAAATCAAGAATCCCTATGACTCTGGATCAGGAGACTCTAGGTTCGAACCCTTGCGGGGCAGCAAAATTAATATCTCAGGTAACTTCATTAGCTTAAATCTTTACTATACCGATAATCGCTAAAGTTCTCTCTCCATGCTCGTTCAATAATATTTCTGATTTACCAATGCCGTAATTCTACTGTAAAAAATCTGCTTAACAGACACCTACTTCAGGTAAAGTCTTCAAAATGACTGATTTTCACAGTTTTTTGATTGAGTGGGAATAAAATACATCTAAAAATATACAGTAATCCTACTGAGGTTCTGAAATTGAAAGCTTAGTAAATTTGTTGTGTAAAATCACCTCCACGGAAATTATTTTAGTTATAAATTCTTAGTGAAAATTAGTTTATGCTAAGCAAACTAAAACCTTTACCAAAATTATTAGTCGTTGAAGGTGATCTAGAAAATCAAAAATTTTTACTTTATTGCTTCAAAAAATATTTTAGAATTGAGATTTGTGATTCAGCCGATATGTGTTATGAACTTTTACATAAAGAACGATCGGATATTATATTAATGGATATTTCCATTAAAGGTTACAAGAACGGATTAGTTTTAACAAAAGAATTAAAAAACCATCCTTTGTTCTCAAAGATTCCAATTGTTTGTTACACTGCTCATGCATATAGTGAAGATAGAATAAATGCAATTGAAGCCGGTTGCGATGCGTATATCAGCAAACCAACCAATTATAATATTTTGCTTAATACACTTTTTAAGTTGATTCAATAAACATTTCATGATAATCAGTCATCAATATTCGACCCTGATTAGTTTGAACTATTGTTTAATTAAGAATTGCAGTATTTCAAAATTTTTCATAATCCATAATTTGACAATGGATTTATTTGCATAGAAACCACTATGGACAGTTTGGATAATTATATTAAGCAATTCTTAACTTTTGCAAATCCTCTATTCTTTGCGTTAATATTAACTATAAGTGTTATCGGTGTTATTATACTAATCTTTTATAAAGTAGTTCTTCCGCTTCAAAAAAAATTCGTTATCGAAAATCGAAGATTTTTATTAGAGAAAGCAGAATTAATGGCTCTCTTTGCAGAAATGGATCCGGACCCATTGATTAGAACGGATACACCGGGAAATATTATTCAAACAAATGAAGCATCGAGAAAAATATTCCCTAATATTGAAGAAAAAAAAATAAAGATTAATGAAATTTTACCGTCGCTCAAGAATAAATCCGCAAACAGTACATTTATAGAAAATATTAGCGGGAAGGTTTTTTCAGTTATTGCAAAAGAATATTCTCAACTAGGGTTTACAAATTTTTATCTTCATGATATAACCCAATTAAAACGATATGAATCAGATCTTGTAAATTATAAAAATCGATTAAAAAATTTCGCTGATAAACTCAATAAAGATTATGATGAACTGAAAAAGTCTATTGCCGCCGATTTACATGATGATATTGGACAAAAGTTAATAATGATAAAATTAAAATTATCTAACATCGAAGACTACGAAAAGGATGTAATTCAAACCGATTTGGAAGCTGTTTATCAAAGAGTAAGAGAAATATCAAGAACTTTAAAATTTTCTGAGGTTACTAACTTAGGTCTTAAAATCAGCATTCAGAGCTTAGTACATTATATATCAGAAAGTTCTAAGATCAACGGATCATTTGAATTTCTTGGTAAAGAAGAAAAACTCAGTGCTGAATTGGAAATATGTATTTATCGGGTTATTCAGGAATCATTGAATAATATTATTAAACATTCTAAAGCAAATGAATTTTCTGTGCAGATAGAACTAAATGAGAAATATGTTAATATTATTATTTCAGATAACGGAATTGGGATTCCCGATGATTACTTTAACGCACGAGTGTTCGAGAGTGAAGGAACAGGTCTTTTTAGTATTAAGGAAAGAATTGAGAAATTACACGGAAAACTAAAAATAAATTCTAATCAATATGAGGGGACGGTACTAGTTATTAAACTTCCAAAAGCAGGTGCGGTGAATGCAAAAAATAAGATTGCTGTTAGCTGACGATCATAATATTTTAAGACAGGGATTGGTAAATATGCTTGAAAAATATGATGACTTCTGTATTGTAGCTGAAGCTGAAGATGGATATAGCATGATCAATAAGTATTTCAAGTTTCACCCCGATGTAGTTTTATGTGATATTGAAATGCCCGGTATGAACGGCCTTGAAGCAGCACAAGAAATATTGGAGAAAGATAAAAAAGCAAAGATTATTTTTTTATCTATGCACAATTCTGATGAATACGTTTATAAGATCCTTCAAATTAACGCATCCGGTTTAATCCCCAAAGAAATAATCAAGAATGAATTAGTCACTGCAATTCGAACTGTAGCCAATGGTGAAAAATATTTTATGGGTAAATCAGATCAGGATGTTGAAAAGATTAAGGCAAGATTTAGCAATTTGAAGGGAGTTTATGAAAGCAAAAAATCTTTGAACTTAAATGCATTAGAAGGGAAAATTTTATTGCTCGTAGCTGAAGGAAAAACAAGTCAGGAAATTGCTGATATTTTACATAAAGCAAAGCGAACAATTGATTCTTCCAGGGCAATAATTATGAATAAATTAAATCTTAAAACTTTACCACAACTTATTAAGTATGCCGTGCAATTTTCGTTTTCTAGAAAAACGGATGGTAATAATTGATAAGTGTTTTATTTTAGAAAAAACTTCTCGGTATTATCTATTTATGGGGAAATTAACGGGGTCTAAAATCATGATAACCTATTAATGAAAATTCCTCTTTTCATACAGTATCTTTCAATTTTAATCTGGTTAATGCCGCCGATCAGACAATATAAAACTCAGTACTTTACTTTCTTTTTAATTCTTGCACTTTTCGATCCGATTCTTTATTCGGCTTATTTGAGCTTCGGAATCCATCCTTTGAAATTTTATCCGATCATGACTTTTTTACTTATCATTTCTTTAAGTAACATTAGAAAGCAGTTTTTGTGGATTGCAGCTTCTGTAGTGATTCTTATTCTAACTTATATCAATCAGAATGATCCGGCAAGACTCTATTATTTATGTATAATTTTGTTTTCAGTTATTTTGTATCAGATAATTAATAAACTAATGCAAATAATAATTCAGAAAAGGTTATTGAATTTATTTCTCAGTCTCTTGTTATTTTATGCTTTAATAAATGAACTTAAATTCATCGCAATTGCTCTTAATTTATATCAAGGGGCTATCAGTTATTACTTAGCAACTTTTACTCAAACATTTTTTGGGATTATTTTTTCTTTCATAACAATCTCAACAAAAAATTATCCACTCCCTTCAAAGTTATCATAATATTTAATTCCCCGACTTCGTAGTTCACAGTTTTAAAATATAATAAGACTATTGATCCCAATACTGTATTTGTACGGTATTTTAAGAGTGAATTTTATAGAGTCTTGAACAACATTAGCAGAAAAATGCAAAATTTTGTAGAAAAACAGAAAATTCAAAATCTAATCTTTTTAAAAATTTACCGTAATTCTACTGATGTAAATTAACTCATTCATATTTACATTGAATGGAGAAAATCAATCTCTTATAAATCAAATGTCAAAGCATCTCAAATAAAATATATCTTACCCCAGAGGGGGGGTGGGGAAGATATCTAAGATCGCCAAAGTCATTCCTTTTCTAACATGTTATAATAATAAATAGAATATTCTAAAATATTATATTCAATATTGAAATTATAATATTGGAATAAACCTATGCAGAAAAGACAATTAGGTAATAACGGACCGGAACTTACACTCATTGGTTTTGGTGCTTGGGCAATAGGTGGTCCTTGGCAATTCGGTTGGGGAAAAGTTGATGATAATGTTTCAATACAAGCAATACATGCAGCTCTAGATAATGGAATTAACTGGATCGACACTGCCGCTGTTTATGGGTTTGGTCATTCTGAAAAAGTAGTTGCAAAAGCAGTAAAAGGAATTCGAGATAAAGTTTTCATTGCTACCAAGTGCGGTTTGGTGAACGATGGAAAAGGGAATGCAATCAATAATAATTCTCCGGATAGTATTCGCAATGAAGTTGAAGAAAGTTTGAAGCGGCTCGAAACTGATATTATTGATCTTTACCAAATTCACTGGCCTGATCCGAATGTTCCAGTTGAAGATTCTTGGGCAGCTATGGTTCAACTTCAAAAAGAAGGAAAGGTTCGTTTCATCGGAGTAAGCAATTTTGATATCCCGCTTCTAGAAAAATGCATGAGCATCGCGCAAGTACAATCCTTACAACCTCCATATAGTATGCTTAAACGCGATTATGAAGAATCAATTCTTCCCTACTGCCTAAAGAATAATATAGGAGTGGTAGCTTACAGTCCTATGCAAGCCGGTCTTCTTAGCGGAAAGTTTGATATTAATAAATTAGCTGAAGACGATTGGCGGAGAAAAAATTTCTTTTTCAAAGGACCGTTTTTAAGTAAAGCATTATCCTTGGTTGAAAAATTGAGACCGATCGCAAAAAAATCCGGTAAAACTGTAGGACAACTTGCTATAGCATGGGTATTAAAGAATCCGGCAATAACTTCCGCAATTGTTGGTGCTAGAACAGCCGAACAGTGCAGAGAGAATATTAAAGCTGCGGATTATATTTTAAGTGAAGATGAAATGGGAGAAATAAATAAATACTTAGAAGAGTTTTAATTATAGAGCTAATAAGGAATTGATTTAGTGTCTAACCAAACTGGCAAAAATATTCAGCCCGATTATGTAATATTTATTTTAATCTTTGTTATCACATTTTTATCTAGATACTTATTCTCTGAGAATAATTTCTTTGACGGCGATACAGTTGGTGTCGCATTTGGATCAATATCTTATTCTTTACAAAATACCCGTCCTCATCTTCCAGGTTATTTTCTGCATGTTAAGTTGATTTCATTATTAAGCCCGTTATTCAAAGATCTTCATCAGACAATGATATTTTTAAGTGCATTCTATTCATCCGTTGGAGCTGTATTTTGTTTTGCATTACTTAAAAAATGGTTTCAAGTAAAGACATCACTATTGATTACTGCATTGATAATTTTCAATCCGCTAGTATGGTTTCAAGGTTCAACTCCGGAAGTATATTCCTTCGATCTGGTTTTAAGTTCGCTATTTGTTTTACTTGCCTTAAACAATAGAACGATTTATCTAACTCCGGTGCTTCTAGCATTAGGTACAGGAATGCGGCAAACTTCGGGACTATTATTACTTCTACTTTATATCTATCTATGGTACAAAAAATATAAGACTGAAAATCTCTCCGGGCATAAAATATTCCTATCGCATATTGCAGGATTAGTAATATTTCTTTTCTGGTTTATACCTATGGTAAACTCAGCCGGAGGGTTGAGTGAATATATTAATCTATATAAAACAAACAGTCCTCTCCCAAATATCTCAATTGCACAAAATATATTTCAATTTTCTTCTTACTGCTTTTTCATTTTTACTCCTTTGGTCTTGTTTTTCCTTTTTATGAAACCGAAGAAAAAACTCTTAAGTGAATTAACAGACTCTGATAAAAATGTAATATTTATTTTATTGCTTTGGTTGGTTCCTTCTATAATCACATTTATCTTATTTACATACCACAAAGGATATTTTTTAATATCTATTATTCCTCTTTATGCATTCATCGGCTTATTATTAGAAAAAAGATTATTGAAGTATTATGGAATATTAATTGTGCTTGTAATGGAAATATTATTCTTCACCTTAATACCTTACAAAGAACTGCCGGTTCAAAGTATTATTAAGCCGGATTTGCGAACAAAAAACTTATTAGAGACATGGACAGATAGAACATTCTCTTCTTACCTAATGGCTTATTCAAGAATAAAATATCAAGATGATCTGATTGAAGAATTATCCAGCATAGTTGAAAAGAATAAATCCAAAATTATTTTTTTAGATCCTACAATCTATTTATCATCTCGCGGGATGCAGTTCAAATATCCTGATGTAAGATTTATAACACTGGATTTTTATAAACCAAATTCATATTACGAATATAAGGGACTTGACATTTCCGCTAAAACGGGATTAGATAATGTTTTGGTCAATTCATTATTAATTACTCGAAGAGATTTTTACGAGATTTATCTGAGCGGCATTGCGAAAAATGTAAACGATAGGACAAATTATATTTCTATATTGATAGAGGAAAGGTATAAGGATTCAATAATAACTAAGTACCAAAATTTATTTATTCGATGAACTAATATTTGTTAATTCACTCCATTAAGTTATTTTTGTAAAGCATACAATTGGCGAATAAGCAGAATATACCGTACCATCAAATGAACGGACTCTCCAATAATAAGCAACACCGCTGAATAATCCGGTTAAGTTTGCACTCACCGTATTGCTTCCGCTTATTGTTTTAAAGCTTGCTATATCTGCCCCTACACAAACTTCGCTATCATATCAAGCAATGATTCTTTTGTGAACGGCTTTGAAATGTAATCATCGCAGCCGGCTTCCAATGCATTCTGCCTGTCTTTATCAGATGCATGTGCCGTTACCGCTATTACCGCTATGTGCGAGTATTCCTTTGATGCTTTTAATTCTTTTGTTAATTCCAATCCGTTCCTACTTCCTTTTATTGATATATCCATCAATATTATATCAATTTTATTCTTTCTTAATATTTCTATTGCTTCATCAGAGGAATCGGTTATTAGTGTGTTATAACTGTTTTCAATAAATCTTTTTATTGTTTCCTGGTTTATTGAATCATCTTCAACCAAAAGCACTAACCGGTCTTTTTTCGTTTCCTGAGTTTCAACAACATTGGCAATTTTTTCCGAACCAGTCTTTTCTTTAACAAATTGAACTATCTTTCCAAAATTAACTGTAAATGTTGTCCCTTCACCTTTTTTACTTTCAACTGAGATTACCGCATTGTTCAAATCCATAAACTTCTTTACCAAAGAAAGACCGAGCCCAACGCCTTCGTATGCTCTTCCGTAGCCCATTTCCTCCTGACTGTATGGCTCGAATATATGATCTATATACTCTTTTGTCATTCCTATTCCGCTGTCTTTTACATCAAGCATTATTTCATCACTACCGTTTTTGTATAGAATCACTTTCACAAATCCTTTCTTAGTGTACTTTATTGCATTATCTATTAAGTTGGATATTGATTGAGTTACTGAATATTCATCGGCAAGTATAGTTGAGTCTTTGCATCTGTTTTCTAATAACAGTTCGAGGGATTTTGATTTTGTGGCTGTTTGAAACTCTCTAACCAATCTTTCACAAATTGATGAGAGTTCTATTGCTTCGGGACTGACAGGTAATTCGCCGGTTTGGAGTCGTGAATAGTTTAGTATCATATCAACCGTTCTAATTATTCGTTTGCTTGAATCATCAATTCCATAAAATAATTCTTCGTCTTCCTCTTTAATGTGCTGTGCATATATATCTTTAATTAAGCTCGTCATTCCTAAAATACCGTTCAATGGGGTTCTTATTTCGTGGGACATATTGGCAATAAATGTGTCTTTCAATTTGTTTGATTGTTCGGCTTTTTCTTTTGCTTCGATCAATTCTTTCTCGGCACGTTTGCGTTCGGTGATATCTTCTTTAACGGCAACAAAGTGGGTTACTTTTCCTTCTTTATTTACTATCGGCGAGATATGTCCGGATTCAAAATACAATTCTCCATTTTTCTTTTTGTCATGAAATTCTCCATGCCATTCATTGCCGCTTATAATGGTATCCCAAAGCTCTTTATAAAATTGTTGATCTTGATACCCCGATTTTAAGATGCGCGGGTTTTTACCGATAACTTCTTCTCTTGTATATCCGGTTACTTCGCAGAATTTATTATTCACATATTCTATATCACCCGCCGGATTAGTAATAATAACTGAAGCGGGGCTTTGCTCAACGGCGCGTGATAATTTGATTAGTTCTACTTCCGAATGTTTGCGCTCGGTTATATCGCGGATGATTCCCGTAAAAAATTTTCCTGATGAAGCTTCCCATTGTGCTAATGATAATTCTAATGGTAATTCTCTTCCGCTTTTATGCAAGCCATAGAGTTCAACTGTCTTACCTATTACATGATGTTCGCCGCCTTGTGCTATACGTTTCATTCCACTAATATTTTTTTCGACATAGTTTTGCGGAATGATTATAGTCAAATTTTTACCGGTTATCTCAGCTTCTGAATAACCGAATATTTTTTCTGCACCCCGGTTCCAATCTACAATTTTTCCCGTGCTATCTGCGGTGATGATTGCTTCGTTTGCTGATTGAGCAACCGATCGAAAGCGTTCTTCGCTCTCTTTCAGTTCATTCTCTGCACGTTTGCGCTCGGTGGTGTCACGCAAGAAGATGAAAAATTTCCCGTCCTCATTATCTAGCTGGTAAACGGCACTAACCTCGATGTCCAGCAGTTGCCCATCCTTGCGTCGGTGGCGCGTTTCGAAGCGGTCATAGCCTTTTGTCATGACCTCTTGTATATGCTGCGCCGTCTCCTCCAGGGTTTCTTTCACTTCCACGTCCGGGATGCGCATATTCAGAAGCTCCTCGCGCTCGTAACCGATCAGTTGGCAATAAGCGGCGTTCACATCCAGAATGCGACCCTCGGTATCGGCGATCCAGAAACCGTCCATCGAAGTCTGGATGATATTGCGATAACGTTGTTCACTATTTTGGAGTCGCGTCTCCGCCTGCTTACGCTCGGTGATATCTAACAATGATACAACTATGCGGGCTTCTTCTTCTTCTTCTTCTTCTTCTGCAAGAAACATTCTTGCAGTGTTGAACTCAAGAATAAGCTTGTCGCTTTGCGAAAGGTCGGTTCTCGATTGGTCCTTGCTCGGAATATATATCTCTTTTGAATCTCCATGTTCAATTTTAGTGCGGCACTGTTCTACAATATTTTCAGTAAGCTCCTGTTCCGCGTAGCCTAGCGGCGGCGCATACTTTTGGACAATCTCCTCAAACGCCTTGTTGTGCTTTAGGAGATTCAGAGATTCTGTAAGCACGAGAACCCCTTCTGGAATGAATTTGAAAATACTTTCAACAACGACTTTGTGATGTTCCTCTTTTCTGTGCAGCGTCTCCGCATTCTGCAAGCGCTCCTGATAATACCTATTCATTGGGTTGGCTACCCAATATATAACCACGATCGATGCTGCTATGCTTAATGCCAATGAATCGATCAGCGCAAGGAGATACTGAGGCATACTTGTTTCTGCGCCGAACGAGTATAACGCGAGCATGATACAAAACTCTATGGCAGTGATGGCAAGGACGATCTTTAATCCCACCCGAATGGGACTATGTGCGCGGAACTTCTCTTCTACCCCTTTTCGCTCGGTGCTCTCTCTCTCTCTCTCTCTCTCTCTCTTCTGCAAGAAATGTTCTTGTAGAGAGTATATTTCGGAAGAAGTTTTTAAACTTTTCCCACAAACGGGACAAGTACACAAGGAGTTTCATTGGTCATCCTCCTAATTTATTTGTTTTCGGTCTAGGACGTGAAATAAAAAAATTTAACACGTGAGATAGAAAGTACCAATATCTCGCATTATATAATTCATTTATCTCACGTGTTAAATAATGTTTTTATTTTTAAGAATATTATTTCACGTCCTAAATTCGCCATACGTAACTTTGAAATGCTTGAGAAGTTGTTTTTCCAATTGTACATAATCTTCGGTTAAACAGTACCGGACGTATATATCGGAGCCATTAGTAAAACGCTTCAGGTACGCGTTCTTACCATTACTGCCTGAGTAACTCAGCAAGCGCTTTCGGATATTTTCAATATAATAAACACCGAATTTTTTCCCCCTCCGAAGGAGTCCCTTCGGGAAAGGGATTCCTTCGGAACTTCGGAGGATTCCCGAAAATATTTATGAGTACAGAATAGTACCCGTTTTTTTTGCTTCAGTAATTATGAGACTGTTAGAGTTTTCCCATTCGGAAATAGCATAGTAAAGAATATCAAAGGGTTTCTTAAATTTTTTCACCAAAATCCATTCAAGCCCATCGGTAGCTTTAGCTTTTTGAAAAATATTTTTAGTTTCAAATGCATTAGAAAAAATTAATAAATCTATATCACTATCATCATTCGGCGTTCCATTACTATAAGAACCGAAGAGAACGATTTTGTCAATCTGAATATTCTTCTCAATAAAAAAATTAATAATTGTTTCTTTTATAGGGTCAATTTTGATTTCAGCCATAACAGAACCTCTTTAGAGATAGTAAATATTTCTGAAGTTGTTTCAAATGTAAAGTCTTTTGCTAATTCACGCAAATTTTCAGGATACCGAACCGGAACACTTATTTTATCAATCTCTCTTATAGGAGCAAGAATATTTTCCGGAATATCAAAGATAGTTTTAGACTGAATTTTTTCAATCAGATAAAGAAGATGATGAGTTTTTGGCGGATTATCTTCGTAAGTCTGCGCATAAACAGCTTTTACTGCTTTTTCAAGTGAAAGGTGGATCATAAAAATTGCATAAATAAAGCGACCGCTATTAAACATAGCTTCGGCAGTATCCATATCATATTCAGCTTGTAAAAGCCATTCTTCAGCCGGTTTAAACTTTTGAGTCATTTTTTCTAAGATTTTTTTACAAATATAAGAATTAAAAAATGATTGCGGCATCTCCCTACCGTGTTATCCGCCATTGCACAAGTTCTTCAATCCGCCATAGTCGGACATAATGAGTTTCATTGGTCACCCTCCTAATTTGTTTGTTTTCGGTAATTCGCCATACGTAACTTTGAAATGCTTGAGAAGTTGTTTTTCCAATTGTACATAATCTTCGGTTAAACAGTACCGGACGTAAATATCGGAACCATTAGTAAGACGCTTCAGGCACGCGTTCTTACCATTACTGCCTGAGTAACTCAGCAAGCGCTTTCGGATATTTTTCGATGAGCCGATATACAATACATCGGATCGATGATTCGCATACTGAATCCTGTTGGCACTACTCAACTCATACACTCCGCCTTCGGAGTGAATTCGGTTATATTGCCCTTTGGAAAGCTTTACGTAATCGCTGAATCGTATATCCTTTCCGTAGTAGCGAGTCCCGACAAGTCGGGATTTGTAATCTGGAATACTGAGCAGTTTTCTGCAATTACAAATCACTCGAACCGAAAGATGAATGTCGTAACGCTTCCGGAGAATAGTTTGAATATCCTTATCGGTTAGCGCTTCGTCGGATTCATCAATCATTTTCTTAATTACAGTTGCAAAGAACCTTTTCCTGGTAATGAAGAGCTCTCTCAGGCTTACAATTTTTCCATCCTGAGTCTGGAGCGGTAAAACAGAGACCAATCTTGATAGTCTCGATCTATCAAGCCAATGACATGGAAATAGTGAAAGGAATCGCTTAAACGTCAAAGGCTTGATATCCGCTTCTTTTCCACTCTCCCAAAACTTCTTCTGAAACTTGAGAATTCCACCGACAATATGTTCTGAGAGTTCATTTCTCGTATTAATCATTTTAACAATAACTGCGTTGCGGTTCGTTTCATTTATGGGATATCGCTTCAACAGCCGCTGATCTGCTATCTCCAATCTCAAATCTCCATTTTTCGTTATAACCTTCGCATAAAAAGAGAGGTGCTTTCCTTGATTATCCTCTGACCCATTGAATTTCCGCTCGATATACCTCACATATTTCTCTAAAGGCATCTTAAGTATTTTCGACAATGTTATTTTTGCAATCATCGAGCCATGCAATGGAGATGAATTTTTTTTCAGGTGGTGAGATAATAAAATGGTAATTGTCATTCTTTATTTGTGTTTCTATCTCATCCCCTGAATTAGATCTTTTTGGGAATACGTATCTCCGCTATGTCTCTCCTTACAATTTTGCTATGCAACTGCTCGATTATTTTTTTAAGCAAGTTTCTCGCTAAAAGTGAAAATAAAATTAAGGATTCTATTATTATCTTAGTATGAAATATTGTTAAATGCAAACATAATTTATAATGTTAGTATGTATCAAGCATACTTAAACAATAGATGCATTCCTTGTCATTCTTTACGTATAACGTCCGTATAACAAAGCACATGACTTTCTTTATCACAAACGTCTTTTTTACTAAAGAGAAATAGACTATTCGATTGACAGTATTTGATATACTTCCACTGTGATAATTAGATTACGTTTAGCTTATAAACCTCTCAACTTATTTTGTGCAATAGGGGAAGGGGCAACAAGAGTGCCTATGAAATATTGATGATTTGGAAAGCAACCGCTTTTAAAGATGAACTATCATTGTTTTGAATTGAAAAAGAGTCTCGAATCTATACAGCGATTTTTGGTTTGAAGGAAATTATTCAGCAGAAAAATTTTCACCACGAGATTGGATTTGTGAGACAGAAGCAGATCAAGAATAACTTGAGAACTTGATTTGTTTATTCCGTTGATAGCATTATTTTTGTACCGAAGAAAATTCAATGGCGCATTCGTCTAGTGGCTTAGGACGCTGCCCTCTCAAGGCAGAGATCACGGGTTCGAATCCCGTATGCGCTACAAAAGGGAAATTTTTATTTCCCTTTTTTGTAAAATATTTTTATAAATCATATGTCAAGATTTGAAAAACATATTTTTATTTGTGAGAACAAAAGGGAAGCGGGGCATCCTAAAGGATGTTGTGCGGATAAAGGTTCGGTTGAAATCCGTGAATTATTTAAAAAGAGATTAAAAGAACTCGGGCTCAATACTAAAGTCCGGGCGAATAGTTCCGGTTGTTTGGATGCGTGTGCTTTCGGTCCGAGTGTAGTAGTGTATCCTGAACAAATCTGGTATGGTGGAATCAAGATTGAAGATGTTGAAGAGATCATTCAAAGCCATATCATAAATAACAGACCGGTGGAAAGATTGTTTATTAAAGAGAAGAGATTTTTAAAAGATGGTTGACAGCTCACAAAAAAAGTATGCGAAAAAAATTTTCGATCTTCTAGGAAAAGAATATCCTGCAGTCCGTCCTGCGCTGGAATATTCATCACCGTTTCAATTGCTGATTTCAACAATTCTTTCGGCGCAGTGTACAGACGAGCGCGTAAATATTGTAACAATGAAACTTTTTAAGAAATATAAAAAGCCTGAAGATTATCTAAAAGTATCGGCTAAAGAACTTGAGAAAGATATTTTCTCAACCGGATTTTACAGGCAAAAAGCAAAGAGTATTCGCAATTGCTGTGCACAACTTATAGAATATCACAATGGAAAAGTCCCGAAGGATTTTGATGCACTCACTAAACTTTCCGGTGTTGGCAGAAAAACCGCATCTGTTGTTGCCGGCAATGCATTTGGCATTCCTGCTATTGCGGTAGATACGCATGTGAAGAGATTATCTAACTTACTTGGACTCGTTAACTCAAGCGATCCCGGGAAAATAGAATTCCGTTTGAAAGAATTATTACCTGAAAATTATTGGATCAATGCTTCTCATTGGTTAGCAACACATGGCAGGAATATTTGTTTTGCAAGAAAACCAAAATGCCATAATTGTGTACTGGCGGATGATTGTCCTTCTTTCAATCCGCAATCAAAATAGAAGGAGTTAAAATGAGTTCTGATATTATGAGAGACAGAAATTTTTGTTTATCTATTCTTCAAGAATATACTAAGAGCGATAGTTTATTAAAACATGCTTATGCTGTTGAAACTTGTGTAAAAGCTTATGCTGAGAAATTTGGAGAAGATGTAGAATATTGGAGCTGCGTTGCTTTGCTTCACGATTTTGATTATGAAATGTTTCCAACTGCAGAACAACATCCGTACAAAGGATCGGAAATATTAAAAGAAAAAGGATTCGGTGAAGAATTCAGAAATGCGATAATGTCTCATGCAGATTATACAAACATTCCGCGCGATACACTTTTACGTAAAACTCTTTTTGCATGCGATGAATTAGCCGGATTTATTACCGCAGTAACATACGTAAGACCAAGCAGATCAATAGAAGAAGTTGAAGTGAAGTCTGTTATCAAGAAAATGAAAGATAAAGCTTTTGCACGCGCAGTAAACCGTGAAGATATTATAAAAGGCGCCGAAGTTTTAAGTGTTTCTTTGGAAGAGCATATAGGATTTTGTATTAGTGCAATGAAGAAGAGCAAAGATTTGCTAGGTTTATAATGAACTTCTGCAGATCTAAGAAGGGAAATAAACTCGATACTTAAAGTGTGATTTTAATTTTTGTTATTCTGTTTTGACTTGACATCAAGAGATATCTTACCTAAATTTTGCTCGGAAAATTTGGAGAAAAACTATATAGAGTTTGTTTACCGCTTTTGAATTCCTATACTGAAGAAAATTTTTTGAAAACATTATTAAATCATTCAACAGAGCGATGAAATACAAATTCTTATTAGTTATTCTCTTTTTTGTTTTAAATCTGGCTGCTAATGCACAGGATTTAAGAGTTTTATCTTCCGATAGAAATTCAATTATTATTGAATATCGTCCTATCTATAAAGATACCCTAACTATTTCAACCTCAGGTAATTCATTTATTAAATTAAATCTGCTTGGCGGATATGTCGAGAATTTTACTAAATCCGGACTTCCACAAATTCCTGTGAGAGAGATCAATATCGGTGTCCCGTCGGAATTAGGTAATACTATTCAAATTCTAAGTGCAGATTATTCTACATTGAACGGACAATATGTGCCTGTTCCTCAATTACGAAAAGATTCTCTTTTGTTTGTTGAGAATTACATCGTAAGTGATAAGTATTCAAATTTTTCTGCTCCTGATATTGCTGCATTTGGTGAATATGGATTAGTTAGAAACTTGCCTGTTCAGTCAATTAAAATTCATCCCGTTATTTTTGATATATCATCAAATGTTATTAAGATTTACAAAAAAATTGTTATAAAAATTTCGTTTGCATCTTCTCCTTCTAATAGAGAATTAATACAGGATGATACTTTTCAATCCATCGTCTTAAATTGGGAGACAGCTAAGAACTGGGGAATCTCTGACAAAAAATTATTCAAAACATCAGCTTCAGTTTTAGCTTCAGGAGATTGGTTTCGATTCGAAGCTCCGGATGAAGGTATATATAAAATAGATAGAACTTTTTTACAAGCAATTGGGATTGATGTTAACGCCGCTGATTTTAATCCAAGAACAATAAAAATTTATAACAACGGAGGTTATCCACTTCCTGAGGATTTGAGTAAATCAAATAATCAAGGATTGATAGAAAACGCAATTACTGTTTTTGGAGAAGAGGATCTCAAGTTTGATACAAACGATTACATATTATTTTACGGAAGACCACAGGAATTTTGGGAATATAGTCCATCCGCAAAAAACATTGTCCGGATTAAACAACCTTATTCTAAAAAAAATTATTACTGGCTCACTTATGGCGGTGCTAACGGAAAACGTATTTCGAGTAAACTATCAACAAACGTTGCTAATGCATATAAACAAACTTTCACATTAGCATTTAACAGTCTTGACAAAGACATCGTAAATATTGGAAAAAGCGGAAGAGATTATTTCGGAGATCTGTTAGATAATAGTTCTAAAAGCAAAACATATCTTACAACTCTAGACAGTATTGTCCGACCAAGTATTGTAAAATATAATTTCCGTGTTGTAAATGCATCCACTGATGCTTTCCCTTTTAGTGTTGAAGAAAGCGGAAACCAGATATATTCCTCGTATGTATCGGGAATTTATAGGTATGTATTTGGTATTGAAAATATCGGTGCCGCAGTTTATGGCGGACAATTATCCGATGAAAGAAGTAATCTAAAATTTTCAATCAACACATCATCTTCAAGCGCAAGATTATATTTAGATTATTTCGAAATAACTTATCAGAGACAACTGAAATCTGTTTCGGATTACCTTTTATTATTTTCTAAAGATACAACTGCTACAATTGAATATACATTAAGTAATTTCTCAAACAGTTCAATCCAGACTTTTGATGTTACTGATTATGCCAATGTAAAAAACATTTCAAATGCTATAATCAGCGGAGGACAATTCAAATTTCAATCTGCCGAGATTCAAGGTAAAGTGAGCAGATATTTAGCTTTGACTTCTACAACTTATAAAACTCCAACAAACGGAGTTAAGATTACCAACTCGAACATTCGCGGTAATTTAGCCGGTAGTGAAATGGTAATAATAACTGCAAAAGATTTTAAGACTCAAGCAGAACGATATGCTGCATATAGATCTAATCAATCGCCGTATAAATTATCTACCCAAATATTCTATGTTGATGAAATATTAAACGAATTTTCTGGCGGTTCTTTGGATCCAACAGCTATTAGAGATTTCTTAAAATTTGCTTATGAGAATTGGCTAATAAAACCAGCATTCGTTTTATTGTTCGGCGATGGCGATTATGATTATCTTAATATAGAAAAGTTGAATAAAAATTTTGTTCCTGTCTACGAGACAGCTGAATCACTTTATGAAATACTGTCTTACCCAACAGATGATTATTATGCACGTATCTCCGGCAATGATAAACGAAATGATTTAGCCATTGGCAGATTAAACATCCAAACAGCAGCTGAAGCCGATGTGGTTGTGGATAAAATAATTAAATATGAAACCGGGCTTGAAAAAGGATTATGGCGGAATAATATTACACTTGTTGCAGATGACGGACCTCAAGAAGTTGGTTACGATGATGGAAGTTTGCACACATCACAATCTGAAAACTTGGCAAATAAAAGAATTCCAAAATATTTTGATCTTGATAAAATCTATTTAGCAGCTTATCCAACAGTTTATACCGGATTGGGCAGAAGAAAACCGGAAGTTAATAAAGCAATTATAAATGCTATTAATAACGGTACATTGGTTATAAACTTCGTGGGACACGGCAACCCCGGCGTATGGACTCATGAAAGCGTCTTTGAAAGATCAGCAACAATACCTCAACTGAAAAACCAAAATTATTTTTTCTTAACTGCCGCAACTTGTGATTTTGGAAAGTATGATGATCCAACAGAACAGAGTTCAACTGAAATTTTAATGAATAAGAAAGATGCCGGCGCAATTGCTGCTTTTTCAGCTGCAAGAGTTGTTTACTCGACTGCAAACGCTACTATAAATGATTCTCTTTACAGCAGACTTTTCCAATCTAGAGAGGCAGGAAATCTTCCGATCAGAATCGGCAAAGCTTATCTATTAGCCAAACAATTCTTAACCGAAGATAACGATGAAAAATTTCATCTCTTCGGCGATCCGGCCATGCGTTTGAATGAACCTCTCAATCCTACTTCTATAGATTCTGTTAATGGGAAATCCTTAAAATCTGTTGTTCAGGTAAATGCATTAGGACCTGTAAAAATAAAAGGAACAGTAAGAAACACTAACGGAACATTAGCTCAGTATAATGGCGATGCAATTATAAGTATGTACGATTCCGAACGATCACTTTATCTAAAAGAAATGGATTACTCAGTAACAATGCAGGGCGGATTAGTTTATCGTGGCAGGACTTCTGTTACAAACGGCGAGTTTCAAACGGAATTTGTTGTGCCTAAAGATATTTCTTATGAAAATAAAAATGGAAAGATCGTATCATATATTACCAACAGTACAACAGACGGTATTGGTTATTCGACTAATGTAATTGTTGGCGGTACAAATCCGGATGCTGTTAACGATGGAAAAGGTCCGGAAATAGCTATCTATTTTGATGATATCAATTTCCAAAGTTCATATCTCGTTAACCCGGATTTTACATTACTAGCAAAACTTTCGGATCGAACCGGATTGAATACTACAGGAACCGGAATCGGTCATAAGCTTGAAGCAATTTTAAATGATGATGAAACTAATTCAATTGATCTTACAAATAGTTATGTCGGCGATTTGAATTCAGGTGGTAAATCCGGATTAATAAAATATAAATTTACCGGGATGACACCTGGCGATTACAAAATAAAAGTTAAAGCATGGGATGTGTTCAATAATTTTTCTTCTCAAGAAGCTAACTTCTCTGTTTTATCGAGTGATAAAGGAATTGTGCTGCGTGATGTTGTAAACTATCCGAATCCGTTTTCATCAAATACAACATTTACTTTTCAGCATAATGTTGCAAGCGCAATAAATGTGAAAATAAAAATTTATACAATTGCAGGAAGATTGATAAAGCAAATAGAGCAATCAAACATACTTGATAAATTTGTTCGTATTGATTGGGATGGGCGGGACGCGGATGAAAATCAGATTGCAAACGGTACTTATCTTTACAAATTAATTGTGGAATCGGTTGATGGTAAGTACAAAGATAATGTACTTGGAAAATTAGCAGTAATTAGATAAAATACTCTTAACGAAATAGAAATAATATATTATTTGGAGGTAGTAAAAATGAAAAAAATATCGATGCTTTTGATTGTGTGTGTATTGATAATGTCGTTTAACAAGATTTCAGCTCAAGGTGAAGCAGCAGTACCGTTTTTACTTTTAGCTCCGGATTCAAGAGCGGGCGGCATTGGTGAATCTGGTTCCGGATTAGCAGATAACTCAGCTGCTATTTTTTGGAATCCGGCAGGCATTGCTTTCTTAACAGGATCGGAAATCAGTTTCACTCATAGTAATTGGCTTCCGGCATTTAATCTTGACCTTTTTTACGAATATGCAACTTATCGTCAATACATTGAAGATTTAAACGGCAGTGTAACTGCAAGTGTAACTTTTATGAACTTTGGAGAATTCGTGAGAACGAGTTCAAACTCACCTGATCCTATTGGAACATTTAGGTCTTTCGACGCTGCTTTAACTTTGGGTTATGCAACTAAGTTAAGTAATGATTGGGGAATAGGATTTAATTTCAGAGTGATCCACAGCCGCTTGGCAGATAAACCAACTGAAGCAGAACAGGGTAAAGGCGTTGCGACTTCCGTAAGTTTTGATGTTGCTGCAATGTGGCGTCCGGAACATTTTGTAGTACCACTCTTAGGTGATTTTGGAAATCAATTTAGTCTTGGTATCAATCTTAGTAATCTGGGACCAAAAATTTATTACATAGATCAAGCACAATCGGATCCTATCCCAACAAATCTACGTTTGGGACTGGCGACAAGAATATTTCAAGATGAATTCAACTCTCTTACTTACACATTAGATTTTAGTAAGCTCTTGATCGGCGTTGCAGATAGTTCTGGAAAACGTCCCGATTTTTACAAAGCTATATTTACATCTTGGACGGACAGACCATTCAATGAAGTTTTGAAAGATGTTGTTACATCAATGGGATTGGAATATTGGTACGGTAATGTTGAAGAAGGATTTCAGTTTGCTTTACGAGCCGGGTTCTTTTACGAAGATCCTGACCATGGGAATAGAAAATTTGTTACACTTGGTGCTGGTATTAAGTATGAATCATATGGGTTTGATTTCAGTTACATAACAACGGATGTATTTAAAGGAAGTGAAAATCATCCGCTATCAAATACTCTTCGATTTACTTTGTCTACCGGTTGGGGATCTCAGACAAAAACTACACTTGGTTTTCCGCGCGGAATATAAACCGAAATGAAAAAAGTGTTTTTGATCATACTTATGATTCTTGGATTGGGCAGTTTATCTGCCCAATCTTTTGTAAAACAATATAATTCAGGTTTTAATCAGAACCGATCTATACTATCTAATGATACTTTGAAGATTCTTGCTGTTATGGTTGATTTCCAGGAAGATAAATACGATGCAACAATTGGTACGGGGAAATTTGGCTCTCATTATACGCAAGCTTACGGCGATACTATATTAGACCCACTTCCGCATAATGCAAATTATTTTTCCGATCACCTTCTCTTTGCTAAAAATTATTATCAAAAAGTATCACGAGGGAAATTAAATATTAGCTATAAAGTTTTACCGGATGTAATTACTGTTACTAAAACAATGCGGGATTACGTCCCGGCATATCAATCAAAAGATTTTACTCCTCTTGCAAATTTTGCAAGTGAGGTTTGGAAACTTGCAGATGAAAAATATTCCAACATTAAATTTTCTGACTATAATCTCTTCATAATATTCCACGCCGGCGTTAGCAGCGGATTAGACCTCGGAACCTTTTCGATAGATCGTAACTTGCCTTCACTTTATTTAGGACAAAGCGCATTCAAAAAAGTTTATGGAGATCAGTTTACCGGAATTTCAACACGAAGCGGCAAGATCATAAATTCAATAATTCTTCCAGAAACAGAATCGAGAGAACTTACTGCAGTAGATAACTCAAAGATATTAATACAGATAACCATTAACGGTGCGCTTGCTGCTAATATTGCAAGCCATTTAGGATTACCGGATTTGTTTGATACTGAAACCGGACTTAGTGCTATTGGCAGATTTGGTTTAATGGATGGTCAGGCAATCAGTGCAAACTACGGAATGTTTCCGCCGGAGCCATCGCCCTGGGAAAAAATGTTTTTAGGTTGGGAACAACCGCTAACGCTCAATATCAATAATTCTCACCCAAGTATTGCAGCAAGATTAACAGCTTCAACACAAGATACTACTCTTTTAAAAGTACCTATTAATTCATCAGAATATTTTTTGATAGAGAACAGACAGCAGGATGCAAAGAAAAATAATGTAATAATTACGTATCGCAGAAATGATACCACCTTTACTAAAGAGGTATTTAAAGACACTAGCGGATTGTTCAATGTTATTCCAAAATCAATTCGGGGCGGTGTTGTAATTGACGTTGATGAATATGATGCGGCTGTTCCCGGAAACGGAATTGTTATTTGGCATATTGATGAAAAAATAATAAATGATAAACTTGCAGAGAATAAGATCAACAGCAATCCAAATGCAAGAGGTGTTTATGTTGAAGAAGCTGATGGCATTCAAGATATTGGTGTAAAATATACTTCGTATTTCGGTACTTTTATTGGAGAAGGAACTAAAGAAGATTTTTGGTATGCCGGTAACAAAGCAAAGCTTTACAAAAACATATTTGCACCAGATTCAAAACCAAATACCAAAAGTAACAGCGGTGCAAACAGTTTGATCACTTTGAATAATTTTTCAACGATATCAAATAAGATGAGTTTTAATGTCAAATACCAAAGTAGCAATTTGAATCTATTATATCGAGATAAACTTGAGCAGTTAACTTCACCAAGCTCATTAGTTGTTTATAAACACGCTTCGGTTGGACTAGTTGAAAAGCAATATGTTTCTTTCAAAGATAATTCCGATTTATTCACATTTGAGATTGATGGAAGGTTTATCAGCAGAATTTTTAATTTCTCTGATTATGATTTGGCAGTTGGATATGATCCGGAAATTAAGATAACTACAGTTATTGGTGTTAAAGATAAAATGCTAACTTCGGCTTATGTAGGTTATATCTGGCAGAAAATTGTTAATCTACCTTCTTCAGCATCAACCGGAGCTGTTTTACAAAGATTTGGTAATACAACAAATGTTTTTATTGGTACTGTTGATGGGAATGTCGTTTCGGTTAATTATAAATATTTACTTGGTCAAAACGTGAACGAACCTATCAAAACACAAAAAATTATTAATGAACCGATCAAACAAATAGTTGCATACCAGAATAAATATTCCGCGATCAGCTCAACCCACTTTATTGATATAGAGGGAAACATTATAGCTTTTCCGGATTCAATGAAAATGTTAGCCGTGGTTCAAAATGCTGCTGGTAAGTTAACTAGTGTAATCCTTTCAAATACAAATACATTTTATATTGTTGAAAACGGTAAAATATCTCAATCCTTTTTGGTAAAGACATCTAAAAATATTTCTGGATTTTCTTTAGCTGATTTGAAGAATAATGGTAATTTCAAAATTCTTATAAATGATGGTAAGTACATTGAAGCTTATTCATTCAATGGAATTCTTGAAGATAATTTTCCCTTAGTTGCAAAAGATGAAAGCGAATTCATATCTCTACCAATTACATTAGATATTGATAACGATGGATATGTTGAAATAATTGCAACTACTTCTAATGGTAACGTATATTGTTTTGATGGAAAAAATAAAAATTCGATTCTGTTTTTTACATCTATAGGTGGAAGAACAGTTTTATCGCCTATATTGTTTAATTATGATACGAATTCCAATTACTCAATAACGAAAAACGTTGCCGCTTTAATCGGAATTGATAATAATAAGTTGTTAAATGTATTGTCGTTATCTGCTGATTCCTTAAAGAATTCTTGGTCAACCAAGTATTTGAATTTTACCAATAATGTCTTTTTGAATACATCAATAAACTCAAATGCTTTTTCTGATTTTTTCCCATCCTCCAAAGCTTACAACTGGCCTAACCCTGTTTACGGCAGTTCAACAAATATTCGTTATTACGTTTCGGAAGATTCCGATGTGAAAATAAAAATAGTAGATCTTGCAGGAGAATTAGTCGCGGAACTTAACGGTAAAGCGAGAGGCGGATTTGATAACGAAACAGTTTGGGATGTATCAAATATCCAAAGCGGTATTTATTATGCTTATCTCGAAGTAAAAGGCATCAGCGGAAATTCTGCAAACAAGATCATAAAAATTGCGGTTGTAAAATAATATTTGATGAAAAAATTATTTCTAATATCGTTCATAATTTTATCAGGCAGAGTGCTTGCTCAAATCAGTGATTATAATCCCGACTTTAACTGGCTTACTATCAAAGGTAAACATGTACGCGTACATTATCATGAGGAAGCTGAACGCACCGCAAAGACAGTTGCAAAAATTGCAGATGAAGTTTGGGGACCGATTACCTCTCTTTATCAATATGAACCGGATGTAATTGATTTTGTAATTAAAGACATTGATGATTATTCGAACGGTGCAACATATTTTTTTGATAACAAAATTGAGATCTGGTCATCATCGCTCGATTTTGATCTTCGCGGAACTCACAATTGGCTTCGTAATGTAATTTCTCATGAGTTTACACACATGGTGCAGATCCAGGCTTCGATGAAATTATCGCGGACTTTTCCTGTACTTTATCTTCAATTCTTGAATTACGAAGATAAACGCCGACCCGATATACTTTTCGGTTTCCCAAATTTTATTGCATCTTATCCGATTCCGGGAATAAATGTTCCGGCTTGGTTTGCTGAGGGAACTGCTCAATACATGCGGAAAGAATTTAATTATGATAATTGGGATACTCATCGGGATATGATCTTACGTAGCTATGCTATGAGTGATAAAATGTTAACATGGAATCAAATGGGTGTGTTCGATAAAACCAGTCTCGGCAACGAATCAGTTTATAATTCCGGCTTTGCACTTGTAAGATATATCGCTCAAAAATATGGCGAGGATAAACTCCGCGAGATTAATAATAAACTTTCTAAACTAACAAACTTTACTATTGATGCGGCATTCCAAGAAGTACTTGGCAAGGATGGAAATGAAATTTATGATGAGTGGAATAAATTCTTAAAATCCGATTACAAAAAAAGAATTGCCGAAGTCGAAAAAAATCAAATTACCGGCGAGATGATCTGCAAAGAAGGATTTGGAAATTTTTATCCCGTCTTTTCCAACGATGGTTCAAAAATATTTTACATTTCAAATAAAACGAACGACTATTTCGGTTTATCCTCCTTGTATATGCTTGATCTTAAAACAAAAGAAGAAAAAGAAATTACTTCACAAATTCGCTCCAGCGTTAGTGTCATTCCCGGTACAAATAAAATTGTTTATTCGAAGTTGAGCGATAGTAATCCGCGTCTTGTCAATATTCACGATCTATATATTTATGATCTCGACAAAAGCAAAGAGACTCGTTTAACATTCGGACTTCGTGCTAACAATCCTTCAGTTTCGAACGACGGTAAAAAAATTGTTTTTATATATCAGAATGATGGAACTGTAAATCTTGGTATGGTTGATCTTGACGGAAAGAATTTTAAACGGCTCACATTCTTTGATAAAGGAGAACAGCTTTTTAATCCAAAATTTTCCGTTGATGATTCATTTATACTTTTTGATTATTCATATCATGATAACCGCGATGTTGCACGAATCAATTCGGATGGCTCAAATTATCAGCTTATAACTAAGTCAAATGCAGATGAACGAAATCCGATCCAAGCAAAAAACGGTAAATTATATTATTCAAGTGATGAGTCCGGCATCTTCAATATTTACTCGCTCGATTTGCAAACGGGAGAGAAAAAACAGATTACAAATGTAACAGGCGGGGCATTTATGCCTGCTGTTAATAATGATGGAGATCTCGTCTATGCCGGTTATGCAGCCGATGGTTACAAAATATTTTTCTTACCAAAGAATGATGAATTAAAAATTGATCCGGCTAATAAATATATTTGGATTGGTAATCCGCCATTGGGAGAGGATAAACCAAACGGGGACTTAGCTAAATTTAATATCAATTCTTTAAGAAATTTTGACGACAAAGAGCTAGCGATTTACACTCCGGAAAAATATTCCGGATTCTTTTCTAAGATCAGCATATTACCATTCATTCGATTCGATAATTACAATACATCAAATTCCGGTTTAGATAGAATCAAACCCGGTATTTATGTTGCTTCAAGTGATGTGTTGAACCGTTTCTCAATCTTTGGAAGCGCTTCATTGAACAGAAGAATGGAACGCGATCTCTTTTTACAATTCGAATACAAAAATAAAATTCCTATACTTTATAATCTCGGATTAAAACCACAGATTGGCTTTGAATTATACAGCATAAGCCGTAAAAACAAAATTGATATTCCTTTCGGGATTGACTCTACATTTATTCCCCGGAGGACTGATTATAACATCCCAGCCGAAGTTACTTATAATTTATTTGAAGTTGATTTTATTGCACGGCACAAAATCTTTTCGGAAGGGAATAATATTGAAGCTCGATTTATTTTCAGCCAATACGTCTCAACACTAAGCAGTTTTATTTTACCTGAAAGCGGAAATTATTTATATCCTGCAAGTGATGATAAATATTATATCGGCAGAAACATTCAAATTAAATTCACACACGATGTGATGATACCGCAAATTGATTCCGATATCAATCCGGTTGGCAGAAAAGTTGAATTTAAATACAACTATGAGTTCAACCGTTTCAATAATGAGAATAATTACACTGTTGTTGACGGAATTCTTGAACCGCTTTATAATGATTTTAATTTTCACCGGCTTGAATTGAATTGGAAAGAATATTTTTCTTTAGGATCGGGACAAACATTAACGGCACAATTCCGTGCAGGTTCAATTCTTGGCAAAGCAGTCCCGGATTTTTTTGATTTCTATCTTGGCGGATTGATCGGTATGAAGAGTTATCCTTTCTATGCTGTTAGCGGTAATAAAGTCGGGTGGATAAATCTTACTTACCGTTTTCCACTCTTCAAAAATATTGATACTCGCATAGGGCATTTGTACATTGATAAAATTTACTTATCGGTTTACGGAGATTTTGGAAATGCCTGGACGGGAGATTTTTCATCGCTTAATAATTTTAAGAAGGGTGCCGGTGCAGAAATAAGAATTAAGATGAATTCATTTTATTTATTCCCGACAAGTTTGTTTTTCAACGCAGCTTATTCTTTCGATAGATTTTCACGAAAAATCTTAGGTGAGAATGTTACTTACGGCAAAGAGTGGAGTTTCTACGGCGGAATACTTTTCGATTTTAGTCTCTAATTATTTTGGGTGATGTGATGAGGAATATATATTTATTAATCAGTTTACAGTTTGCAGTTTGCAGTTTGCAGTCGTTAACTGTTAGTGCTCAATCAAATATGAGCGGTTCATTATATGCAGATTCAAAAATTTCATTTGATAGGTCAGAAAAAATTTCTAAAGATGAAACTAAGAATATTAATGAAAATAAAAAATCTCCTTTATTAGCCGGTGTTTTATCATTTGTTTTTCCGGGTGCCGGAGAGTTTTATTCTGAAAGTTATATTAAGTCTGCTGTTTTCGTAGCTGTTGAAGCAGCGGCAATTACCATAGGATTGATCCATGATAAAAAGGGAAATGATCAAACCAATTTTTTCCAAAATTATGCTGAACTGAATTGGTCGGTTCTTAGATATGCACAATGGACATTGATTCATCTTAAAGAATTAAATCCAAACCTGAATCCAATTGATTACCAAAACAAAGTTATTCAAAACGGTAAAGTAATTTGGGATGAATTGAATAAAATGGAAAATGATGTTGCCGGAAGAGATGGGAAAGACGGACAAGTCCCGGGAAGTTATTATTCTCATCGTCTGCCAAAATACGGTGAACAGCAGTTCTATGAGCTTATCGGCAAGTATCCGCAGTTTAATGTTGGTTGGAATGATTTTGGAAATGAGAACACTCCATTTGTTTATGGAGATCCTCTAACTGAAAAATTCCGTTATTACTCTGATGAACGGGGCAAAGCAAATGATTTTTATAATATTGCCTCAAAAGCTGTGATAGTTGTGGTTGTAAATCATATTATTAGTGCATTAGATGCAGCATGGTCTGCACATGGTTATAATAGCAGACTTGAGATGCATGCAAGCATTGAAAAGTATAACACTGGTTTTAATACCGTATATTACCCTCAATTAAATTTGCAGTATAGTTTTTAACATTATTCTTATCAAAAATGAGCACACCTTTAGTTTTAATTGTTGGAAGACCGAATGTTGGTAAATCAACTCTATTCAACCGTTTAACACATAGCACAACAGCAATTGTTGATGATGTTAGCGGGGTTACACGCGATCGAATTTACGGCGATGTTGAATGGAACGGAAAATATATCCGTGTGATTGATACCGGCGGATACGTACCAAACTCGGAAGATCTTTTTGAAACTGCAATAAGAGAACAGATCGAAATTGCAATGGATGAATGCGATGCGATACTTTTTGTTGTTGACGGCAGGATCGGATTAACTCCAATTGATAGAGATATTACAGATATTTTACGACGTGCAAACAAACCAGTTTTTCTTCTTGTTAATAAAAGCGATACCCCGAGTTATGAAGTAACAAAAGCAGATTTTTATTCGCTCGGACTGAAACATATTTATGATGTTTCAGCACTCAACGGAAGAAATCTCGGCAATCTTCTTGATGATCTGATGACACACTTGCAATTTTCGGATGAGATTGATACTGAAACACGTTTGCGTCTTGCAATCATTGGTAAACCGAATGTCGGTAAATCTTCTCTTGTAAATGCACTGCTTGGTTATGATAGAACTATCGTAACAAATATTCCCGGAACTACAAGAGACAGCATTGATTCCATATTAAAATATTACGGTGAGGAAATTGTTCTTGTAGATACGGCAGGACTACGTAAAAAAACAAAGGTAAAAGAAAATATTGAATTCTTTTCAAATGTGCGGACTTACAAAGCACTTTGGAGCTGCGATGTTGCAGTTCTATTATTAGATTCTACTTTGGGAGTGGAAAAACAAGATCAGAAAATTATTGATGAAGCAGTCCGTAGAAGAAAAGGATTGATCCTTGCCGTTAATAAGTGGGATCTTCTCGAAAAAGATACAGGCACAGCTAAAATATATACCGATGCCATTCACGATAAAATGGGTTCGATTGATTATGTGCCGGTAATTTTTATTTCTGCATTGACAAAGCAAAGAATATTTAAGCTGATCGAAATTGCGAAAAAAGTTCATGGGGAAAGACATAAAAAAATTCCGACTCATACACTTAATGATGTGTTATTACCCGAAATAGAAAACACTCCGCCGCCGTCTTCTCCAACCGGAAAAGAAGTGAAGATCAAATATATTACTCAAGTCGGCGATCATTATCCTATCTTTATGTTCTTTGCTAACGAACACAGATTCATACCCGATCACTACAAAAGATTTTTAGAAAAGATGATTCGCAGACATTTTGGTTTTGAAGGCGTGCCGATGACTCTTTCGTTCAAAGCAAAATAAAATTATGTATGAAACACCGGCGGATTAAGTAAAGTATTATAATCCTTTAGTGATATTGACCTTGTATTAACTGCACTAGTGTAAATAATTTTTAACTTATTGATAAAAGAATCTTTACTAAAATATCTTTCCACATGATTCCTTGCGGCAATACCAAATTGCTTTCTTCTAATTGGATCATTAATTAAAAAATTTAGTTTCTGCTCCAGATCATATTCATTTTTTCTTTGGAATAACAATGAAGTCTTTCCATTCACAGCAATATCTAGAACGCCGCCGTAGTTTGTACAGACCGTAGGTAGTTTCATGCTCATTGCTTCAATCAAAGCAATACCAAAAGCTTCATCGTGAGATGGGAAGACAAAAATATCGAATGCCGCTAAAATTTCAGGTATATCATTTCGGTACCCAGTAAAAATTAATTTATCATTTAATTCTAACTCGTATGCAAGAGATTTTACTGAAGCTGCATATTTATCCTCGCCTCGGCTAGCTTCACCTACGATCATGAATTTTAAATTTTTATGTTTTAACGATAATTGTTTTGCTGAGTACAAAAATTCTTCATGACCTTTACCGAAAGTTATTCTCGCATTCATCCCAATCAATAGTTCCTCATCGCTTATATTGAATTCCTTTCTAACCTTTGATCGGTCTATCAATGCCGGATTAAATTTGTTAACGTCAACAGGATCGTGTAGCAAGCAAATACGATTATCATTAAGGGGGGTAGTTTCAATAAGATTTTTTTTTATAACATTACTGATTGCAAAAATCATATTAACACGATGATAGATCCAACGGTGAAAAAGATCTTTCTTCTTAATATATGAACCAACATGTTTTGTTAGAAATAACGGAATATTTATCGAGGATAGTTTTAATGCGGGAACGATCAGCCACAAATCCTTTGAGGCTTCTGCATGGATTACATCAAAATTTTCATTTCGTAAATGTTGATTTAAGTTGAAAATTAGTCTGGGACTGAAATAATGATCGAAAGGAAATTGAAAAACCGGAATTTTATTTTTTACTGCTTCGCTATGAATTCTGGATTCCGGGTAACAAAGTAGTTCAACTTCATAGCCAAGTTCTAAAAGAAATTGGGAGGTTTGGAGCGCATACATTTCCATTCCGCCCCAACTTTTTGAAAGACATGTCTTTAAGATTTTCATCTACCACACTAAAAATTGACAATTAATAAATACATCCTTCGTATTATTAGTCACTATGAAGTGCGGAAAAGTTTAAAGAGATTTATTTTTACCTTACTGAGCGTATGGTATTTTCTTAAGTAGTAAAGGATTTGAACTTAAATAAGAACTCTAATTTTATTTTACTTTCTTTACATTTACCTTTCTGGTGAGTATCTAAAACTCTTGATGATAATTTCCACCTCATTGCCGTCGGATGGCGGCTGCCCCGAACGAAGCCATAAATTTATATAAACCGGCATCGACAATTGAGGAATGTGATCGCTATAATCATTCGATGTTGAAGATGGAATACACTCCCATCTTTTTATTTCATTAATATCGTCATCACGATGACCTGCTAAAGTTTGAAAAATAACCGAATCGGAATTCCATTTGTAACGGTGAGTAGTATAATTGCCAGATAAACTTATTGCGAATGTATTGCTGCTGTAGTCAATTCCGCTTTTAGAAGGATAGACACTAAAATTTCCGCTTTCGGTTGATTGATCTTCAAACTTTGCCATTTCGATATCAATTTCATTTTGTCCATCTGGTCCTCGGTATTGAAATAAACCGAGCACAATATTTTTATCCAATGAATCTATGCGTCCAACTACGTTCCATTGATAAGTCCCGAATGAAAGGGCTTCAGACAATATAACTTCCGCGCAGTACCATTTATTTTCGGTTTGGGAATAAGAAATTTTTAGATGAAGCTGACCTAGCGAATCAACCCAGGCATTGTTCTCCGACCAGTTATTATTTCCGGGCGGTTTGCCGGTTGATGTTGGTTTGATCTTCCATTCTCTTCCGGCAAATGTTAATGTTTGTCCGTTAGTAGAAAGTGCCGTAAATAGAAGTGAGAAGATAAGCGCTGCAATTATGAATGATGTTGTTCTAATATCTTTCCCTTTTCTTTTGCGCCAAGGTCTTACTTTGAATGAGAGCTACAGCTAATGGCGACCAAAATACTTTCACTTTCAAGACCTCTTTGCAAATTTTTTCTTTACATCCTTGTGAGAGATTTTCAGACCATTGCTGATTTGTGCTTCAGCTAACTTGATCTCTTCAAGGACTTCAATTTTATCAATCATTGATTCATATTCGGAAACATCTAATAGTATTGCGGCGCTCTTGCCGTTTTGTGTAATGATCAATGGTCTCTTTGTTTTTTTAACCTTGTCGAAATAAAAAGCTACTTTGGATCGGAACTCTGAAAGCGGCTGAATATCTTTATCTAATTGTATTCTGTACATAATAAATTCTTATTTATTGTGCAGATAAACGTACAATATTCAGCACAATATATCAACATTAAAAATATAAGGAATGATCCTTGACGACAGAGAAAAAAAATATTACAAAAATCTGAAAATATAAAAAACTATAATAAGAATGATAGTAGCTAAAGAAATTCCGATTGGAATATAGACCGGTGCAATCCAAGGACGTGGAATAAGAAAAAGAACATCAACTGTGGTTAGATTAGGCGGCCATTTAATTAAAACGTAGAGTGAGGCATAATAGAACAAGTCCCAAATAGCAAATGTCCAGAGAAAGATAACAAGTTTTTCAAGCAATGTTTCTCCAACAAGAAGTGACAATGTTACAAGCATAACTATTGTTGCCGCTTCTCTTGTTCTCTCAATATTAATGTAGTGTTTATTAATTTCCCCGAGTAGTTCTTTATTAGATTCCGGCTCTAAAATACCAAGTGCTTTTCGAAGATAAACTACAACTACTCCCTCTACATGCGCCATGGCAATGCCAAATAATGTCAATAATAAAAATTTTACAATCATTAGTTATTTACTCTTTAACTTTTTTTTATGATACTCTTGGGCAGTCAAGGTACTACTTTGACTGAAATATATTTAGTTACAATCGTCATGTAGTGTGGTCATTCACGACAGAGAAAAAAATGCTGTGCGTGATGAGCGGCGGTGTTAGATTGCCTATTCTGAGAACATCTCTTTTAAAACACTTAATACTTTGCTCTGTGTTATTCTGTTAAGAGTATCTATTTTTTTGATAAGTCTTACTTTATCAACAGTTCTAATTTGGTCTAATACTATTTGGCCCTGCCTACCTTCTACTTTGCAAGGAATACGAGTAGGATAATTACGGAGTTTTGATGTAAGAGGTGCTATGATTACAGTAGCTATATGATGATTCATTTCATTGGGCGAAATAATTACACAAGGACGAGTCTTTTTTATCTCAGTTCCAATAGTTGGATCAAGATTTACATAGTAAATTTCAAAACGAGAAAACATCTACCACTCCCATTCTTCCTTATCCCATTTTGATTGTTTTGTTAAGGAATTTGAATCTAATAATACATCATCTTTATTTTTTGCCATTTTTTGAAATGCCGATTCCCATAACTCTCTGCTCTTATATATTGGCTTAATAATTATTTGCCCATTATCTATTTCCAGTTCAACTTCAGTTTTGAGACCGCTTTGGTCTATAAATGATTTTGGAATTCGTACTCCTCTTGAATTACCAATTTTTACAACTTTAGTTTTCATCTAACACCTTGTTTAATAATACGTGGTCACAATGTAATTACATTCATAAAAACAGTCAATTTTTTTACAACAAAATTTATTTTCAAATACGCAACCGTTAAGTGTTTTATCCGAAGTTGAGACAAAAAAATATATGATTGCTCTCGCATACTATTTTATTATCCATATTTCAAAACAAAGCACCCCGATTAAATAATTGATTTGGTACTAACTTAACTTAGCGTAAAAGGGAATTGTTGTCAATTGTTTTCTTGTATCTCTTCAAACCTAACATTCTGAATTGTATAAAATTTCCAATCTTTGTAATCAAAATGCCACCATTCAAATTCGTAAACAGTAAATCCTTCACTTTCCATTTCAGTGCGGAGTAAGTCGCGGAAATTTCTTTGTTCATCCGTTCCGCCGTTATAATTTGCATAAGCCCGCTCGGACATTTCATCGTAAAGACTCGGCATCACTACGGCTTTGGCCGCATTAAGATCAAAGAGAGTAAGATCAACAGCACAGCCACGGTTATGTTTAGATCCTTTAGAAGGATCAGCTACAAATTTTTTTGAATCGTCCGGAGTAGCATCCCAAAAAACTTTTGTAATGTACCACGGACGGTATGCATCATGTACTAACAATCCGTAACCCTTGCTCTGTAATTTTTTGTTAACACGCATCACAGCTTCCGCAGCGGGACGTTGCAGAAATGCTCGCGCCTGGTTGTATAAAGGTGTACTAAGAAAATTATTCGTTGTTGCATAGCGGATATCAAGACGGATAGTTGGATCCAGCTTAACCACTTCAACAAGTTCTGTCTTCCGAAATTCTCCGGTCTCAACCGGCGGGGAAGTTTTTAACGCTTCTGCAATTAGTTGATCAACCTGTTGAGACTGTCGAAAAAGTCCATTTATACACTTACTGTTCTCTTTTTTGTGTCTTTAATTTTTCTTCAGTTATTTTTTAGATTGTTCTGAGATATCTCGTTCAGTAATGTTTTTTTAAGGAATAA
>JBBAAM010000027.1:0-45422 GCA_041658245.1 Melioribacteraceae bacterium | reverse complement strand
TCCTTCAATAATATTTTCCATTTTCAAGATTGGTTTCTTCTGTAAGAATGCACCAAGTACTATCATGTTCATCACTTTAGAGTTTTTCAATTTCGTTGCTTCGTTCGCAGCTTCAATTGGAATGATATCTATATCTGTTCTCTTGGGTGGATTTAAAATTGTGCTTGCTTCATAAATCAAAAGTCCGCCCGGTTTTACTGCTTGTTCAAATTTATCTAACGATGGTTGATTCAGCGCAATTACAGTATCAAACTTTGTTATGATTGGAGAACTAATTCTTGCATCACTAATGATCGCAATACAATTTGCAGTTCCGCCTCGCATTTCAGGACCGTAAGACGGCATCCAACTGACTTCCTTGTTTTCCATTACACCGCTGTAACAAAGAATTTGTCCCATTGATAAAACACCTTGTCCGCCAAATCCGGCAATGATAATTTCTTCAGTCATAATTTTTCTCCCTTGTCCGCCTTTGGTGGATTAGATGGTACTTTTAAATCGCCAAGAGGATAAAAAGAAAACATATTTTCTTCCATCCATTTATTTGAATCAACCGGAGTCATTTTCCAGTTTGATGGACAGTTGGAAACGATTTCAACAAAGCTTAATCCTTTTTTCAACTCTTGATATTTAAATCCATTCAGAATTGCTTTTTTTGCTTTACGGACATTAACCGGATTATTTACAGCAACGCGTGTACAATAATATACTCCCGGCAGTTGTGCAATCAACTCGGTAATCTTTAATGGATATCCCATCACTTCAACTTCTCTTCCGAATGGAGTAGTAGTTGATTTCATTCCAACCAGAGTTGTTGGTGCCATTTGCCCGCCTGTCATTCCATAAATTCCATTGTTGATAAATACGATCAAAATATTTTCACCACGGTTACATGTATGAATAGTTTCGCCGGTTCCTATTGCAGCTAAATCACCATCACCTTGATAAGAGAAAACATATTTATCCGGCAGTACTCGTTTAATTCCGGTTGCAACAGCAGAAGCTCTTCCGTGAGGAGCTTCCGTCATATCAATATCCATATAGTTGTACATAAATACTGAACAGCCAACCGGTGCAACGCCAATGGTTTTTTCCTGTATGTCAAGTTCAGCGATAGCTTCAGCAATTAATCTATGAGCAACACCATGCCCGCAGCCCGGACAGTAATGCATCGGTGTATCAGTTAATACATTTGTTTTTTCGAAAACTAAATTTTCACTTGTGCAAATGCTCTCTTCTGCAATTACTTCTGCATAATGTTGTTCTTCAGTCATAGTTTTTTCATTCATACCATTTCTCCTACAAATTTTTCTTCCAGCTTATGTAAAATTTCTTCCGGTGTGGGAATAATTCCTCCCATTCTACCAAGAAATTCTACCGGTATTTTTCCGTTAACAGCAAGACGTACATCTTCCACCATTTGGCCTGCATTCATCTCAACAGTTAAGAACCCTTTAACTTGATCAGCTAATTTATTCAATTCATTATATGGATAAGGAAACAATGTAATTGGTCTGAACACACCAACTTTAATTCCTTTTTCTCTTGCAAACTGTGCCGCCTTTTGACAAATGCGCGCAACCAATCCGAATGCAATTAGAATTATTTCTGCATCATCACATTGAAATTTTTCAAATCTGATTTCTTCCTTTTCGATATCTCTGTACTTCTTCTGCAGATGAAGATTTATTTCTTGCATTTTATCCGGTTGAATATGGAGCGATGTTAAAATATTTCGTTCCCGCGTTTTTGGTTTACCAACAGTTGCCCATGCCGGAGCTTCAGTTGATCGTGGTAACTGAGTCGGCAGTTCAACCTTTTCCATCATTTGCCCGAGTGCACCGTCTGTTAAAATCATTACAGGATTACGCCATTTGAAAGCAAGATCAAATCCCAACTTAACGTGATCAACCATTTCCTGAACTGTTGATGGTGCAAGAACAATTAATTTATAATCGCCGTGTCCACCGCCTTTTACGGCTTGGAAATAATCACCTTGCGATGGTTGAATTGTTCCGAGTCCCGGACCTCCGCGAACTACATTAACAAGCAAGCACGGAAGTTCAGCGCAAGCGATATAAGAAATTCCTTCCTGCATTAAACTAATACCAGGTGATGATGACGAGGTCATAACTTTTTTACCGCAACCGGCGCCGCCATAAATCATATTGATTGCAGCAATTTCACTTTCAGCCTGAAGAACTACCATTCCTGTTCTCTTTCGTGCATCTTGTGTTAAGTATTCTAAAATTTCGGATTGTGGTGTGATCGGATAACCAAAATACCCATCACAGCCGGCAAGTATAGCAGCTTCGGCAAGAGCTTCATTCCCTTTCATTAATTTTAATTCTTTCATGAGTTCACCGTTACAGTTATATCGCCTGTTACATTTGAAATTGTTGCAATCTTTTCAGTCTTCTTTTCTGTTTTACGATATACTTTAATTATTCCATCCGGACAAACTAAAGCGCAATTTGTACAGCCGGTACAATTATCTTCTATCTTAACAATGTAATGATAACCCTTCGAGTTCAATTTGCGTGAAAGCTCAAGTGATTCTTGAGGGCAAGATGCAGCGCAAAGTTCGCATCCTTTACATTTCTCGATATCAATTAAGATATCACCTTTTACTTTTGCCATCAGTACCTCTTAGATTAAATAAAAAAGGTTATAGTATTGCTATAACCTTTTCTCTCTGGTTTTATTTAGTTTATTTATTTCGATTATGATTTTATTCATATTATAAAATTGATTGCCAAACCATCAGAAACTAACGTGCCAGGTACCCTTTCCATTTGTCTAAAATAGTGCTTGATTTTCTATGTTTTATCAAGATTTTTTGACACTTTTTGATGACTTGCTGTCAGCAGTCAACTATCAGTCATCAGTTTTTTTATAAGTGAGAAAGAAAAAACATCTTTGAGAAATTGAGTTTAATCAAAGAGTCTTCAAACGAAAAATAAGCAAAATTTTTTGAAGTTCAAGGGAAGGGATTTAACAAGAACAAGAGCATGATCAAGAAAGTTTATTACTAGATACTGTATACTCTAAACTAATTCTGCATATTTATCTGCGTGGTAGGAGCTGCGAACAAGCGGCGATTATTGCATCGCCTCTAATACAAACCTTAAGTTGACGTTTCATTGAAATGTTGGGAGATTCTTATCGAACGGGAACTATAATTTTTCGTTAAAATATCTATTCAATTCTTCTGTGCTGATTCCCGCTTGTTTAAAAATTTCCAATAGGTAAATCACTTTTATGAAGAGGAACTACTACTCTCCTTTTCGTATCCGGATTATAAAAAATATGGTGGCTACCTTTGACTCGATCAAGAATGAACCCCTTATCTTCAATGATCTTGATGACCTTCTTTGGAGTAAGTGCAGGTAAACTACTCATTTTCACTGATTGTTAAGTTATATTCTAGAACACCATCATCGGAAGGAATATGTTCTCCATGTTCTTTCAAGCTTTCTATATAACCCTCAATCGCTTCTCTTGCCATAAGCATAGATTCTTCAACGGTTTCACCATATGTAACACAACCATATAAGGAAGGGACTGTAACAGTGTATCCGCCTTCATTTTCTTTTTTTAACATTACTTTGTAATTCAGTACTTTCATTTTGATTCCTTTTTTCTTTAACTAAAATAGAACTACAAAGAATATTCTCCTTTTTCAATTTATTTCATAGTACGTAAAATTGAGAATTTTGATAAGTAACAGATAGTTTCGCTTCTTACGTCTTTCTTGCTTTCACAAAAGTTCTGCATGTTTATCTGCGTGGTAAGAGCTTCTCACCAACGGTGATGATTCAACTGCTTTCAAGCCGAGTTGCAATCCGTAATCTTTGTAAAACTTAAACTCATCGAGGGTAACAAAGCGATGAACCGGTAAATGATTTTTTGTCGGTTGAAGATATTGACCGATTGTCATTATATCGCAGCCATGATTGTAAAGATCGTTTATCAGTTCAACTACTTCTTCTTTTGTCTCGCCGATGCCAACCATAATTCCACTTTTCGTTCTAAGTTTGTGTTCCTTGAACCAGTTGATTAATTCTAAACTGCGATCATACTTTGCTTGAGGACGAACACCGTGATAAAGACGATGAACAGTTTCAAGATTATGATTAAGAATATCCGGCGGGTCTTGTAAGATTATCTTAAACGGTTCTTCTTCACCTTTGAAATCGGGAATTAAAATTTCAATTGTAGTATCAGGCATTTTCTCTCGAATCAATCTAACGGTTTCAGAAAAAATAGAAGCACCGCCGTCTTTAAGTTCATCGCGATCCACAGAAGTGATAACAACGTGTTTAAGATTAAGTGTTTGAACAGATTCGGCAACACGGCGAGGTTCATCAAGATCAAGTTCGTTTGGAATTCCAACTTTGATATTACAAAAGCCGCAGCTTCGTGTGCAAGTATCACCCAGAATCATAAATGTTGCTGTTCTTCTGTTCCAACATTCTGCAAGATTTGGACATTTTGCTTCTTCGCAAACCGTATTCAATTTTGATTTACGCATAAGCTCATGAACATCTTTGTAATTTTGTCCTGTAGGAAGGCGAACTTTTAACCAATCGGGACGTTTACCGAGTTCCGGTCTTTCCTTTTCAATTATCTCAGCAAATTTTTTCTGGTGTTGGTTGATCATATTACTTTCAACTTAGTAAGTTTATTAAATTTGTTCTTACTCTTGCTCTTAATCTAAAATACAGAGTAAGAGTAAGAGAACGAATTAAATATTATACTATTGATGTATCAAAATTTTCTAAAGTTTCTTTAATTGACTTTAAAAACTTTCCGCCGAGCATTCCATCCACAAGACGATGATCATGACTTAGTGAAAGATACATCATTGGTTTGATTGCGATACTTTCCATTCCATTGCTTTCAATAACAACCGGTTTCTTTGTAACAGCGCCAACACCAAGAATTCCAACTTCCGGTTGATTGATGATCGGAGTTCCGAACAAAGAACCAAATACTCCATAGTTTGTAATTGAAAATGTTCCGTCAACTATATCATCGGGGACAAGTTTTTTTGTCCGCGCTCTGTTTCCAATATCGGCAATTGATTTAGCAAGTCCTCGAATGTTTCTTTCATCTGCATTTTTAATATTAGGCACAATCAATCCGTTTGGTTCAACTGCAACAGCTATACCAAGATTAATATATTTTTTCATCACAATATTATTTCCATCAATCGAAGCATTCATCAATGGAAATTCTTTCAATCCTTTTATTACAGCAAAAGAAATGAACGGCATATAAGTTAGTTTAACTCCTTCATTAGCAAACGTATCGCGGTTTTTTTCGATGAAGTTGTATATGCGCGACATATCAACTTCAATCATTGCGGAAACATGAACTGAAGTATTCTTGCTATTTAACATGTGATGCATTATTCGCTGTCGAATATTATCCATTGGAATAATTTCTTCTCTCTGCCCCGGAGTACCTTTTTGTGCTGACGTTGAAGGAATTGAAGAATATTCTGTTTTAGTAAACGAAACACTCCCGCTCTTTCTGTTTTGAATATAATTGAGAAGATCGTTTTTAGATAATCTTCCTCCAATACCGCTGCCGGGTATAGTTTCTATTTCGCTTAAAGAAATTCCTTCAGTACGAGCAATGCTAAGAACGAGTGGAGAATAAAATCTGTTTGACGTAACAATCGGTTTTCTTTGGTTGGAAATATTCATATACTTTTTTTCTTGCTCATGCTCTTGCTTGCCCGGCGTATCTTTGACGGGATCTTGCACATGTTCTATCTTTTGTTCGAGTTTTGGTTTAACTATTCCACTGCTTGATGAAATTTTTGCTACAGCCACTCCGACAGCAACTGTTGAGTTTTCACCAAAGAGAATTTCTATAAGCGTACCGTCTACCGGAGATGGAACTTCGGTATCAACTTTGTCAGTACTTATTTCGAAAATAATTTCATCACTTTTTACTTTATCACCAACTTGTTTATGCCATTTCAGTATTGTTCCTTCCATTACTGATTCACCCATCTTAGGCATAGGTATTTCAATTAATTCACCACCAACTTGAGTAGTAGAAGGAATTTCAATTTTCTTTTCTTCGGTTTGAAGAGATGCGACTTCTCCATTCGTCTCAATTACTGCTACTACAGTTCCAACCTCAACGGTTTCCTGCTCAAATACTTTGATGTCAACTAATACTCCGTCTTCGGGTGAAGGAATTTCCGTATCAACTTTATCTGTACTTATCTCATAGATAATTTCATCTTTCTTAACTCGATCACCTTTCTTTTTATGCCATTTGATTAGTGTGCCTTCATTAATACTCTCACCCATTTGGGGCATGATAACATCAACTTTCATTTCTTCTCCATTATTTTCGTACAATCTGCGTTACTATTTAATAATCTAACAATTGTTTAAGTGACTCATATATTTTTTCTCTTGTCGGAAGAATAGCATGTTCTAAATTTGGTGCAAAAGGAATCGGCGCATCAAAAGCACCAATTCTTCTTACGGGTCCGTCAAGAGATTCAAAACAATTTTCAGTTATTAGCGCAGCAATCTCAGCACCGAATCCCGCAGTCAAAGTATCTTCATGAATTACTATCGCTTTTCCTGTTTTCTTTACTGACTTGTAAATTGTTTCAACATCAAGTGGTGCTATTGTTCTAATGTCAATAATTTCAACTGAGTATCCGTCATCTGCTAATTTTTTAACAGCAAAATTTGATTCGTGGACCATTGCACCATAAGTAATGATTGATAGATCATTTCCCTCTCTAACTACTTTAGCTTTCCCGAATGGCAGTAAATAATCTGCATCAGGTTCAATTGATGAGGCGTAACTTTGACGGTATAAACCTTTGTGTTCTAAGAAAAGTACAGGATCGTTTAAGCGCAAAGCTGTTTTTAATAATCCTTTTGCATCAGCCGCATTCGATGGATAAGCAATAAGTAATCCGGGCATATGAGCAAAAAATCCCTCAATGTTTTGACTGTGATACAATCCGCCGTGAATATATCCACCGACTGCAACACGCGTAACTACCGGAGCTTCAAACAAATTATTTGAGCGGTAACGATACATAACCATTTCATCACGGAACTGCATGAATGCCGGCCAAATGTAATCTCCAAATTGAATTTCCACACACGGTTTCAATCCGCTTAATGCCATACCGATTGCTACTCCTACAATACTTGCTTCCGCCAGCGGTGAATTAAAAACTCTATCTTTCCCAAATTTTGTTGAGAGACCTTTTGTAGAAGTAAATACTCCACCCTTTCCATCGGCAACGTCTTCGCCAAAAAGATAAATCTTATCATTACGATCCATTTCTTCTTTTAATGCGTGGTTAATTGCATCAACCAGTACAACCGGCTTGCCATCTATTTTTCCTTTTTCATAATCGAGACGATCTCGTTTTCCGGATTCATCAAGTACAAAACGAGTTGCAGTTTCGGATTTCGGTTCTTCTTGTTTCAATGCCCAATCCGCAGCTTCGTTCACATGATGTGCAATTTCTTTTTTAAATTCATCATAAGCGAGCTCGGTTAATATTTCTTTCTTTAATAAAACGTTTGAGAAAAGATCAATAGGATCTTTTTTCAAATCTTCTTTCAACGATTCATCAGGACGATATTTTTTTTGATCATCAGAAGATGAATGAGAGAGTAATCTTACTACGTGAGCTTCAACTAAAACAGGACCTTTACCCTGGCGTGCATATTTGAATGCCGATTGAGCAACAGCATTTACTTGAAGAAAATTAGTTCCATCAACATCCAAACGTAAGAGATTTTCATAACCTTTCATCATTTCAAGTACGGATGCATTCTTGCCTGCTGTTTGATCTTGTACAGGGACAGAAATAGCCCATTTGTTATTTTGGATTACAAATACAACCGGAAGTTTTTCACGTGATGCCCAGTTAACAGCTTCGTGAAATTCTCCTTGCGATGTTGTCCCTTCTCCGCTGCTTACATACACAACTCCGTTGATTCCTTTCTTCTTCATTGCAAGAGCGGCACCAACAGCTTGCAGGAATTGCGTACCGGTTGGACTTGATTGTGTAGGAACATTAAATTCTTTTGACGACCAATGGCAGGGCATTTGTCGAGAGCCTGTAAGCGGATCATCAGCTTTCGCGAGAAATGCTAATAATGTCTCTTCCGGTTTCATGCCAAGAGTTAACATAAAACACATATCTCTGTAATATGGAAAAGCCCAGTCAACTCCTTTATTCATTGCTAAGCCAAAAGCAATTTGTGTTGCTTCGTGTCCTGCACCGGCTATATGGAAAAAAGCTTTACCCTGCTTAAGAAGATTCATCACCTTGATATCCATCGTGCGGGAAAGGTTCATAAGACGAAGTACATTCATCAATTCGTCTTTAGTCATTCCGCCGAATGAATCTATCTTACCGGTTGGGGTCGAGCCGTTACTTTTGTCTATTATAATTTCTGATTTTATTTCTTTTGCCATTTACATAGTTCCTTCTTTGTGTCCCTGCCCCGTTGAATAATTTAGATGAACAAAAATTTAAGAGAATATTCAATGGGGTAAATGTCTTTGTGAAAATATTTTTTTACCACCAAGACGCCATGTCACGAAGATATCTTTTCAAACTCTTTTATGTAATTACTTTTTTCCTTTATGATAAATTTAGTATAACCAAAAACATTTTGAAAATTCTTAACAAGTTTTTCTTTCACTTCATTAATCTCAATTTCTTTACCGAGTTCACGTTGAAGCGAAGTAACATCTTTATCTTTTATTCCGCAAGGAATTATTCCGCCGAAGTATGAAAGATCTGTATTAACATTAAATGCAAATCCATGCATCGTAATCCACCTGCTAACCTTAATTCCAATAGCTGCAATTTTTCTTTCTCCCGACCATACTCCGGTATATTTTGGCTTTCGATTCGTACTCAATCCAGACTCAGAACAAGTTTTAATAATCACTTCTTCGAGTGCACGCAAATATTCGTGTGTATCTTCTTTCCAATCACTTAATTTTATTATCGGATAACCAACAATCTGCCCCCGTCCATGATAAGTAATATCTCCGCCGCGGTCAATTTCATAAACACTGATTCCAAGTTCTTTCAATTGCTCATTAGTGCTGATTAAATTTTCTTTCTCGGCAACCTTACCTAATGTATATGTATGAGGATGTTCCAAAAGAAAAAGTGTATCATCAATTCTGTCATGAAGTCTGAGAACAAATATTTCTTTCTGCAGATTCCATGCTTGATTGTAATCAATCATACCAAGATCGCAGTAATCAAAAGTTCTATATGTGGATTGATTCGCCATATGCGTTAGCCGCTGCTTCCATTATTGATTCTGATAATGTAGGATGAGCATGAACAGTTTTTATTATTGTTTCAAATGTTGCTTCCATTGATTTTGCAAGAGTTAGTTCTGCAATCAACTCTGTTGCTTCCGGACCAATTATATGAGCGCCAAGAAGTTCGCCGTACTTTGCATCAAATATTAATTTTACAAATCCTTCCCGCTCGCCAACTGCAAATGCTTTTCCGCTTGCCATGAATGGAAATTTTCCGATCTTCAATTCATATTCGGCTTCGCGTGCTTTAGCTTCAGTCATTCCAACGCTTGCAACTTGTGGATTACAATAAGTACAGCCGGGTATGTTGTCATAGTTAATTGAACTTGGATTTATTCCTTTGATCATTTCCACACAATGTATTCCTTCTGCCGAAGCAACATGCGCGAGCCACGGCGGACCGATAACATCGCCAATTGCATAAATCCCAGGAACATTTGTTTCGTAATTGTTCTTATCGACTTTGATATGATTTTTATAAAACTCAACTCCTAATTCCTCAAGACCAAATCCTTCAACATTTCCGATAACGCCGATCGCACATAAAACTTTTTCCGATTTCAATTCTATTTTCTTTCCGTCTTTCTCAATAGTTACAATTACTACATTTCCTTTTACCTCTGCCTTTTCAACTTTTGAGGAGGTATAAATATCGATGCTGCGTTTCTTGAAATTTTTCTCCAGTGTTTCGGACACTTCTTTGTCTTCAACCGGTAATATATTTTCCATCATTTCGATGATGGTTACTTTTGTACCAAGTACATTATAGAAATAAGCGAACTCAACACCAATGGCACCTGCTCCAATCACTATTAAATCTTTCGGTTGTGTTAGTAAGTTCATTGCTTCAGTAGATGTAATAATATTTTTTCTATCTATGGGAATTGTCGGTACGGCTTTTGGTCTTGCACCGGTTGCGATAATAATTTTTTCAGATGAAATAGAATCAATCTTTTTACCGTTACTGTCAAAAATGTCAATCTGATTTTTTGAAACTAATTTCCCGTACCCGCGTATTCGATCAATTTTATTTTTCTTGATCAGCAGTTCAACATTTTTTGTAATGCGGTCGGAAATATCGCGGCTTCTTTTTATGATCTTATTAAAATCAAAACTCAATCCCTGAATAGAAATTCCAAATTCATTTGAATGATTCTTCATCAGGTCAAATATCTCGGCATTCTTCAATAAAGATTTTGTTGGAATACATCCCCAATTCAGGCAAATTCCGCCAAGATTATCCTTATCAATTACGACAGTCTTGAATCCAAGTTGTGCGGCTCTTATAGCAGCCACGTATCCGCCTGGACCACCGCCAAGAATTGCAATATCGTACGGTTTATTCAATGAAATCCTTCAATCAATTGGAAATTTTTGCCGAAATATAAATATATGAACTTTGACAACAAACTTAAGCTCCTTTTTATAAATCAAAACAAGTTTTATTACATGTTCGTTCAATTTGGGTTATTAGTGATTGGTGACCGATGATTAGTAATTTCTTCAACTTCGATACTAACGTTTATCGCCATACGTCTCACGGTTCACGTTATCGAGCAGCATAAAATCCCGTTTTAATCCTTCTTTCTTTAGATCAAAATTTTTATTCGGGTAATTGCAGATTTTAAGCAACGGACAAATTCCGCAGCTTGGATTTGTTGGTTTACAAATTTCACGTCCGAGACGAATAAGATTGGTATGAAATGAATGAGCAATTCTTTCAGGGAAATTTTTATTGAGAGCAAAAAAAGTTTTATCGGGTGTTTTTTCCGAAACGATTCCAATTCTGTTTGTTGTTCTGTGAACATGAGTATCAACTGGGCAAATATTTCTATCAAGTGCAAATAACAAAACACAACTGGCGGTTTTAACACCAATCCCTTTATAACTGCTCAATTGTTCGATTGCTAAATTGTTATCTAGTAATTTGATAAAGTTGATGGAAATGTTCCCGCTTCTCTTCAACGAATCTATTAGATTCTTAATAGCTTCCGATTTTTGCTTTGCCAATCCGGCTACACGTATTACGCTTTCAATCGTCACTCGTTTTTCATTAACCAATTCATTCCAAGATTTATAACGACTCTTTAAGTTTAGATATGCTTTATAAGAATTATTATCGTTTGTGTTTTGTGAAAGGATTGTGGCAATCAACATATCAAGAGGATCAGCCAATTTTTTATTTCGCGGTGGCATACCGAAATGTTTAGTAAGCAACGAATTGCACTTTATAATAAATTCTCTTTTAGTTTTCATTTAATAAATTTTTTTGGTGTAAAAGTTATTAAATTTCTATATAACAATAAGGATTTAAGAGTTTATTCTTATTACTGTTTTCTGATTCCTTATTTCTAATTTTTCATTTCAAAGGTGTTTTATGCCAACATTAATGGTCAGCATTTCAGGTATCAGAGGAATAATTGGTGACGGACTCGATCCCGAAGTTTTGGTGAACTATACTTCTGCTTATGCTGATTTCTGCGGTAACGGAAAAATTATCGTTGGAAGTGATGGAAGAATTTCCGGCGAGATGGTCCGCAATATTGTTATCGGAACGCTTCTTGCAAAAGGTAACGATGTTGTAGATATCGGCATTTGCCCAACTCCGACAGTTTTGTTCAACGTAAAAAAACTGAATGCAGTCGGAGGGATTCAACTCTCCGCAAGTCATAATCCAAATGAATGGAACGCACTAAAGCTGCTCAACGGCAACGGTGAATTTATGAGCGCTGAAGAAAATGCCGGCATGATGAAATTTCTTTATGAAACAGATAAAAAATTTACTGCATGGGATAAATTAGGAAAGGTAACCTGTTACAGAAAAGGTTTGGATAATCACATTGAAGCAGTTCTAAAAATGGATTACATAAATGTTCCTCAGATAAGAAAAAGAAATTTTAGAGTTTTACTTGATTGCGTAAATGGTGCCGGAGCTTATTCAATGCCTAAATTGTTAAGTAAGCTTGGTTGTAAAGTTATCGAGATGAATTGCGAGAGAACCGGAATCTTTCCGCGATTGCCTGAACCAATACCGGAAAATTTAACTACAACAATGGATGCAGTAAAAAAACATAAAGCCGATCTTGGAATTGTTGTTGACCCAGATGTTGACCGTTTAGTATTAATAACAGAAAAAGGCGAACCATTCGGAGAAGAAAATACGATAACTCAAGCAGTTAAATTTTATCTCTCAAAAAAAAGAGGAAATGTTGTTGTAAATCTTTCTACAACACGCGCAGTTGAAGATGTTGCAAAAGAATTTGAATGCCAGGTCTTCAGAGCACCGGTTGGTGAAGCAAATGTTGTAAAGAAGATGAAAGAAGTAAATGCTGTTATAGGCGGCGAAGGTAGCGGCGGAGTTATTTTACCGCAAGTTGTTTTTGGAAGAGATGCACTTACCGGAACTGCAATTATGCTTCAACACTTAATTGAGTACCGCGGAAAGATGAGCGGATTAAAAAAATCTTTACCTCAATATTTCATAGTTAAAAAGAAAATTGAACTAGGTCCAGTTCATGAAGGAACGGCGCCGCGTAATCCGGATGAGGTAATTAAAAAAATTGTTGAACGGTACAAGTCTGAAAAGGTAAATCTTGAAGACGGATTACGAATTGACTTTGATGATCACTGGGTGCATTTCAGGAAATCAAATACTGAACCGATAATACGCTGTATTGTTGAAGCGAAGACGAAAGAGGATGCAGAGAGTTTGGCGGAAAAATATGTCGGTGAGATTTTGTCTTTAAGATAATTTTTCAAATTCTTGAAGAGAAACGTTTGCTTGCTTAAGAATACTTCTGAAAGTACCAATAGGTATTTCCTTTTTATTCATCGGTAAAATTATCATTCTACCATCTTTATGTTTGAATTTACCATGCGAACCTTTCTGTGAAGAGAAATGGAATTCAAGTTTCTTAAATACTGATTCAATCTCTTTAGAAGAATATAGCTTAGACATTTATAACTTCTCGTCCCAGAATTACATTATTTATCACTGGTAATTCTTTGTCTTCTCCCTCAAAATATAATTCAAGAGCTTCTTTAAGATTATTAATAGCTTCTTCTATTGTTTCACCAAATGATGATACCTCAACATTTATGCAACGAGAAACAAAGTATTTGTCTTCTTTCCAAATAACATAATCTATTTCACGTGTTTTCATACTAACCTCATTTAATACAGTTAAAAATTATTTCTTTTCATTAACATTAGCAACTTATTGCCGGGTTCATATGCGGAATTCCAACACCGAGCCGATTATAAGATGTATTGTTGAAGCAAAGACTAGAGAAGATGCTGAGAATTTGGCTGAGAAATATTTTAATGATATAAAGTTACTTTAACTTAGTTGAACATTAATGAAGTCTGCTTCTTTTTGTAAAGTAACTCATCAATGCTTTATCAAATGGCTGGCTTGTGTCAATCAAGTTGTACTCAATTCCAAAATTCAAACATTCATTCTTTAATTTATTCAAGTATTCGTTCATAGCTTCCTGGTATGCCCGCTGGATCTGATGCGGTTGTGTTGTTATTTGTTCGCCCGATTCAAGATCAACAAAAACAGAATCCCGGTCGAAGCCAAAACTTTTTTCAATGGGATCCAGAATCTGAAAAACGATCACTTCATTTTTTTTATAATGAAGATGCTTAAGAGCAGTTAGTATCGAATTCATATCATCAAAAAAATCCGAGATAATTATTGTAAGTCCTCGCTTCTTAATTTTCTCCGCAACAGAATCCAAACATTTAGAAGTTGTTGTTGTTCCTCCCGGCTGGATTTGATTGAGGGCGGATAATAGAGTTTTGAGGTAAACACGATTTGATTTCGGAGGTAAATATGTATGAATTTTATCAGAGTAAATTGCCAATCCGACAGAATCTTGCTGATCAATCATTACATAAGCAAGTGCTGCAGCAAGAATTGTTGCGTAATCTATTTTTGAAACTTTACCGGAATGTTTGAATAGCATTGACTTACTGGCATCAACAAAAATGTGAGAGAGTAAATTTGTTTCTTCTTCAAATTGTTTGATATAAAATTTTTCACTTTTAGCATAAACTTTCCAATCAACGTTTTTCAAAGCATCGCCCTGCATATAAGGACGATGTTCGCTAAACTCAACGCTGAATCCATGATACGGACTGCGGTGTAAACCAACCTTAAAACCTTCGACCACCATTCTTGCTTTGAGTTCAAGGGTTTTAAGTTTGGAAATTACAGCCGGGTCTAAAAATTTTTTATAGTCTTGAGTTTTTACAGCCACTATTTTTTCGCTGTCTTATCTTGAAGAATTTCTTCGGGAGTCTTGCCGAGATTGTCTAATTCCGTTCTTGCAGGTGAAGCAAGTTCATGCTTAGGAAATTTACTTAAAAATTCTTGATACGCTAACCTTGCCGCATCTATGTTTCTCAATTCATTTGCAAGAATGAATCCAGACATAAATAAAGCTTTGGGCGCTCTTTCATCTTTAGGAAATTGCTGATATAATTTTTGATAATATTCCACTGCTTTCTTTAGTGATTCTTCCTTTGAAACATTTGGTATCTGATACATATGATACATAGCTGCAACTGAAAAAATGCTTTCCGGTGCTTTATCACTATTCGAATATTCATTGATTATTTCATTATAATCTTTTAACGCTTCCGAATAATTTTTTGCTTTGGATTTTTCGGCTGCACTATTAAATAATGCTTGATCTTTATGCGAGCTGCAAGCCGAAAAAAGAACAATGGTGCATAATAGAATAGTAGTATGTAATTTCATTAAAATCCTCTAATATTTTAATTTCTTGTTGTGAATATACAATCAAATGTAGAAGTAAGAAAAGGGATTTATTAATCCTTCACTTGTTCCGTTAATTTTAAGGAGTCACCGCGGGAGTTAGAAATTTTTCTACCAATTGATTCAATCTGCAATTGCAAACATCCTTTACAACTAAGCGGGTTATCATTAATGCACTTTTTACCAGGATAAATTTGATACTGCTCTCTGTAGGGACTTGGAGTTAGATCAGGCATAACAATATTAGCCCCTGCGTTTAGTCCTTTTATTCTACCTTCATCATCAAGAGTAGCAAGTGCAGTTGTAGCGGGTATATGAACATTTTTCAATATTATTCTTGCAACAGCCATTGAGCGCAAAGTTAAATTTACATCACCGGCGGATTTATTTTGATAAGGAGTATTTGGAGAAGGAATGAACGGACCAAATGCTGCCATATCAAGATCTAGTTCTTTACAAAGCAATATGTCATCAGCTATATCCTCAAATGTCTGCATAGGCAATCCAATCATGTTGCCTGATCCGATTTGGTAACCGATGATTTTTAAAAATCTTAAGTGGGAAAGACGGTCTTCCAATTTTTGTTTTTTATGATACACTGAATATAGTTTATGACTTGCTGTTTCATGTTTTAATAAATAACGATCCGCTCCGGCTATTTTCCAGGTACGGTATTCATCAAATCCCCTTTCGCCAAGACTTAAAGTTATAGCTGCATTCGTATTCTGCTTGATCTGGTATATTATGTAAGCGATCAGATCGGTATCGTAATAATTGTCTTCACCGGATTGAAGTACAATTGTATAAATGCCAAGATTAGAAATTACATGTGCAGTTTCAATAATCTCTTCAGGTGTCATGCGGTATCGTGAAAGTATATAATTACTCTTCCGCAATCCGCAATAGATGCAATCCTGTTCGCAATAATTAGAGAATTCAATAATTCCTCTTAGATGGACTTCCTCTCCACAGTAAATCGAACGTACTTCATCCGCACGATCAAAAAGTTTTTGTTGATCGCTTTTGTCCGATAGATTAAGAAGAAAAATAATTTCTCCTTTCGTCAATTCTTCCTTATGCAAAATTTCGCAGAGGTTCATATTTTCATCAACTCTTGCCGTTATTTATTAAAGAGTTGATTTTAGATTCGTTAATTAATTCCATTATAAACCTTGATGCTATTAAGATGTGTTTTTCCAAAGCAGAAAAAGGACAATAAATATACCAGCAAAGAGCTTTAAGGAATCTTTATCAATTTGAATGAATTGTTAGAAACGAAACGGATTTTTCTTAAAAAAAAGAATCAACTTAAAATTAATTCTTTGATCTAAGTAAATTTGGATGAGTTATACTTTTAATGGGTTATAATACTGCGTTTTCCGGGATTTCAATGTATGCGCGTGAAGCATTTAACACACATTTAATTCCATAGGGAATTGTGATGTTATCTTTGATATGACCGTGCTTAACATTGTAGATAACCGGCATTTTTTGATTTTGGAAATATTCTACAATAACTTCATTTAATGTAAAAGTCTGTTTGGTGGGATCCGATTCAACACAATCTACAAAATGGCCAAGGATCACTCCGCGAATCTGTTTTAATATTTTTGTTAAACGAAGTTGATTCAACATTCGGTCAATACGATATGGTGCTTCATGGATATCTTCTAAAAGTAGAATTGTATCTTTAAGTTTCGGTAGATATTCGGTACCGATAAGAGAATTTAATAAACTTAAATTTCCGCCAAGAATTCTGCCTACTGCCTTTCCTTTATTAAGAACATAAAATTTTTCTTTTCGCGGATTTTGGAGTCTTCCAATTTTTTTGTTCGAAGTTATTGTTCTCCAAAATACTTCTTCTGTAAAAGCGCTAACTTCATCATGAAAATCAACAGCAACCATCGGTCCGGCAAATGTTATTAATCCGGCTTTTGCAAAAAAAGCCAATTGTAAAGCATTAATATCACTGTAGCCGACAAATATTTTAGGATTATTACGGATCAGTTTATAATCAATTTTATCAAGTAATCTTCCGGAACCATATCCACCACGAATAGAAAAAATTGCTTTAATCTGTTTGTTCTTAAACATTTCATGAAGATCAGCTAATCTCTGTGTATCAGATCCGGCAAGATATCCTTCTTGAGAACCGACATTTTTGCCTACCTCAACTCGATAGCCAAGTTTTTCTAAATAATGAACCCCGCTATTAATTTTTGTTAGATCATCTGGTGAGGAAGCAGGAGAAATAATTCCAATTGCATCTCCTGGTTTCAGTCTTTTAGGTTTGATTATTCCCATTAACAACAAGTTCCGTGATCGAATTCATTTTCAATATAGTAAAAGGTAGTATTCGAAGCAAAATCTAAGTTAGGATTAGCTCAGAATTTAGGTGTGTTAAGTTAGATTTGTGATCCACTTAAAAGATGCGATTTTGGGCATAATATGAAGTTTTTGTAAATCTTCTTGAAGAAATTGTGGGCAATAATCAGATTTATCCTAATTTCCGCTGCGTTCAAGTTTTTTTCTATGAGCAATAATCTGAGCATCTATATAAAACACTAAGTTCTCTGCAATGTTAGTTGCATGGTCTGCCATTCGCTCAATATGGCGAGACATCACAACAAGATGAGTACAAGCTTCAATTAATTCATTGTTAGACTGCATTTTTGAGACAAGGAAATTGAATATTTGTTTATTCAATTTATCAACCTTTTCATCGCTGGTAATAACTTTACTTGCAAGCTCTGTATCATTTTTAATAAAAGAATCTATTGAATTTTTTAGCATCTCTTGTGCAGTGCGTGCCATATCAATAATTTGAGATTCCGAAATAAGAGAACGCTTATTACCGGTTTTTTTTACTCTCTGTGCAATATTAACTGCAATATCCCCGCATCTTTCTAAATTGTTATTAATCATTATTGCTGACATTACTAATCGTAAATCACTTGCTACAGGTTGAAAAAGTGCAAGTATGTTTTCACATTGAGTTTGTATCAAGTTATCGTAAGCATCTACTTCTAGATCTTTCGACTTAATACCTTTGCATAATTCAATATTTCCGCTTTCTAAAGCAGTAATAACTTTATCAACCTGTTCATCAACAATTGAAGCCATTTTGATAAGACTGGTTTTTAAGTTCTCTATTTCTTGACTAAAATGTAATTGCATATCAATCCTTTTTATGTTATCCGAAACGGCCACGGACATAATCTTCAGTTTGTTTATTTGATGGTGAAGTAAATATTTTATTAGTCTCATCAAATTCAATTAGCTTACCCAAATAAAAAAAAGCTGTGTAATCGCTTACACGGGCAGCTTGCTGCATATTATGTGTTACTATAATAATCGTATAGTTTGTCTTTAATTCAAAAATTAGGTCTTCGATTTTTGTTGTTGATATCGGATCGAGCGCACTCGCAGGTTCATCCATCAATATAACTTCAGGATCTACAGCCAACGTACGAGCTATACAAAGTCTTTGCTGCTGACCTCCGGAAATGTTTGCACCGGAATCATCTAAATTATTTTTTACTTCATCCCAAAGCGCGGCTTGCTTTAAACATTTTTCAACAATGGGAGTCAATTTCTTTTTATTTCGCACTCCATTTAATCTCAAACCGGCTGCAACATTATTAAAGATGGACATTGTTGGAAATGGATTTGGTTTCTGAAAAACCATACCTACTCTTTTTCTTAGAAGCACCGGATCAGTTTTAGTAAGGTCTTCGCCATCAAGTAAAATTTCTCCTTTTATGGATCCGCCAACTACTTCATGCATTCGATTCAGAGTTCTGATAAATGTTGATTTACCGCAGCCGGAAGGACCGATAATAGCCACAACCTTATTTTTTGGAATATCCAGAGAAATATTATTGAGAACTTTGTTCTTACCGTAATAAGCATCTAAATTTTTAACAGATAATTTTATTTCCATAATCTTTCAACGTACCTAATTCGTTTTATATTTTGATCGAGTTATAATTCTGAACAACAAACTTAAAACCGATATAAGCAGAATGAGAACCAATGCGGCTGTCCAAGCTTGCTGGTTCCAATCTTCGAACGGAGATTTTGCATAATCATATATGTACACTGTAAGAGAAGCGATCGGCTGACCAATATTAGTTGACCAGAAACGATTCCCTAATGCAGTAAACAATAATGGTGCGGTCTCTCCTGCCGCTCTCGATAGACCTAACAAAACGCCTGTTGCAATTCCCTTCCATGCTGTACGCAAAATTATTGCGAGTGTTGTTTTCCATTTAGGAATTCCTAAAGCAAGTCCCGCTTCGCGTAACGAGTGAGGAACAAGTCTTATCATCTCTTCGGTTGTTCTTGTAATTGTAGGTATCATTAGAATACCGAGGGCAATACCGCCGGCGATGGCAGAAAAATGTTTCATTGGTAAAACAACCATCGTATATGCAACAACACCAACAACTATGGAAGGTACACCGCTCAATACATCCGTTAAAAATCTCACCATAAAACCAAACTTATTGTTTCCAAATTCCGATAGATATGTTCCTGTCATAACTCCAACCGGAATTCCGATTGCACCGCCTATTCCAATTAGAATAAGTGTCCCAACAATTGCGTTTGCCATACCTCCGCCCGGTTCTCCAACCGGTTTTGGCATTGCAATAAAGAAATCGAGATTTAGATAAGTAACTCCTTTGGAAATCGTGTAATAGAAAATGAAAACCAACGGTATGATAGCGGCTAACGCAGCAACAAATGTTAAAGACATCATAATTGAACTTGTTAGTTTTCTTTTATAGTAAAAATATTTTGAATTCATTAAACTGTTTTCCATTTTCTACTCATACTCCAAACCAATAGACGCGCGAACGCATTAATAATTATTGTTATCACAAATAAAACTAATGCCAGTTGAATCAATGCGCTCAAGTACATCTCGGAAGTTGCTTCGGTAAACTCATTAGCAATTACACTTGCCATTGTGTAAGACGGATCAAAGAGTGAAGGAGAAATTAATGCTCTGTTTCCAATTACCATTGTAACTGCCATTGTCTCGCCAATAGCTCGTCCAAACCCTAACATTGTTGCACCAAGAATACCTGACTTTGCATCTTTCAAAACAATAATTGTTGATTGCCATTTTGTTGCACCGAGTGCTAATGCTGCTTCACGTTGTGAGTGAGGAACAGATTTTAGCACATCCCGTGAGATGGATGAAATAATAGGTAGAACCATAATCGAAAGAATTAATACGGCAGCAAGTAATCCAAATCCATAAGGAGCTCCTCTAAAGAACGGAAGGAATCCTAATTTATCTGACAGGTAAGGTTCAACATCATTTCGAATCCATGGTACTAAAACAAAAATTCCCCACAAACCATAAATCACACTGGGAATTCCGGCTAAGAGTTCAACCAAAAAAGAAAGTGGTTTTTCCAACCAAGGAGGTGCGACTTCTGCCAAAAATATCGCCACTCCGATGCTGAGTGGTAATGAAATAATGAGTGCTAAAAATGATGAGACAATTGTACCGTAAATTATTGGTAAAGCACCGTATATTTCTTGAACAGGGTCCCAAGTTGAGTTGACTAAAAAGCTCCAACCAAATTTCTCTATTGATAATTTTGAACCTTCGTACATCTCATAACCCATCAGTAGAACAAGAAGAAAGACCGACACTGCAAATAACAGTGTCAGTCTTTCAAATATAAAATCACCGATGTTGTGTGATGAGAATATTTTTTTTAGAAGATATTTTTTTTTAGAAATAGATTCTGTTTTAATCACATTAAACTCATTTAACTATTTAATCTTTTTCCCGTTCGCGGTGATTGTAGCAATATTCTTTTCGCACATCTTAACTACTGCTTTTGGAAGCGGCGCATAATAAAGTTCTGTAGCAAATGATTGTCCTTTGCCCATTGCCCACTTCAAAAATTTTACCAGAGCATTAGCTTTTGCTTCGTCTTTCATATTCTTATAAACAAGTAACCAGGTAAATCCTGAGATAGGATAAGAGTCTTTTCCGTCTGCATCTGTAATTGAAACACGAAGATCTGCGGGCATATTCTTAGCTGCACCTTCAGCGGCAGCACTAACAGATGCAAATGTTGCTTCTACAAACTTGCCTGCTTTGTTTTTCATGTTAGCATAAAGGATTTTGTTTTTAACAGCATATGCTAATTCAACATATCCAATTGAACCTTCCATTTGTTTTACCAAACCGGCAACACCTTCGTTACCTTTTCCACCTAATCCAACTGGCCAATTAACTGATGTACCCGTTCCAACTTTTGTTTCCCAACCTTCGCTGACTTTTGTTAAATAGTCAGTGAAAATAAATGTGGTTCCACTTCCATCCGAACGGTGGGCAACTACAATTGATTTATCCGGTAAATTTAATTTTGGATTTAGTTTTTTTATTGCAGCATCATTCCATTTAAGAATCTTGCCCAAGAATATATCTGAGAGAGTAGCGCCGTCTAAATTTAATCCCTTAGCGCCGGGTAAATTATAGCAAACCACTACAGCACCCATTACAGTAGGAATATGAAGTACATCAGTTCCTTGTTTGGATTTGGCTTCAGCTAATTGTTTATCATTCATTGGACCATCTGTTGCGCCAAAATCCACAGTTCCTTCTGTAATTTGCTTGATTCCGCCGCCGCTGCCGATTGCTTGATAGTTAAATTGGATTCCGGTTGCGTTTTTATATTCATCAAACCACTTTGAATAAATTACACCCGGGAAAGTTGCGCCGGCTCCATTCAATTGCAATTGTGCATTAGCAACTGATGAAATTGAAAGCGCTAAAAATAAAACTGATATGATTGTTCTTAATTTCATTATTTACTCCTTTGTATTTAATTAAAATGAATATGCAAATGTTATTCTTGCAACTAAATCCTTTGTGGAATTTCCTTGTGCATCTTTTACCTGATAGCTGACGTACTGAAAGTTTGGTATTACACTAACGTTCTTAGCCGGACGATAATCGAGACCTGCCATTAAGAATGTGTTTCCATCGTTATCAGCATCCGTGTTCGGATCGTAACTATCAAATCTCCCAACAATTTTGAAATCTTCGGATAATAACGCCCATCCCCATAAAGACACACCAAAACTATTCTGACTTTGAAGAGCTGTTGTTACAGATTTTGCAAAGTTGTTTTGAATACTTCTTGTAAAAACTTCAAGACCGAGTGAAAAATTTTCTTTCTGCTTGTATCCTAAAAATACTGAACCCACAAATTGATTATTGGATTTTGATTGATGATCAAAATTATCAAGTTTATCACCTTTGGAGGCATAATCTCCATGAACAGTTGCTTGTAATCCTTCAGCGAGTTTGAAATGAAACATTGCGGAATATCTTTTATACTTATCTGTTTCCGGAGCGTTACCGCTATTGTTAGCAATCTTCAACCAATAATTAACTGAACCATCTCCGGTTAATTTGCCTTTCAGGTCAACACCAAAATCTCTTGAAGGTACAATTCCATCAAGATCCATAATTGTTTTTTCTAAAGAACGGTAACCCCAAGCAGTTTCCGAAACATCATATGCGGGAGTAGGTGCAATACCAAGAATCATATCCGATCCATTGAATATTCCTTTCCATTTTAGATATGCATCTTTAACCATAACACCAAGTTTACCGCCGGGGGTTAATGAACCGGCACTTTGATCTGCTTCTAAACGGAAACGGGATTCAAAATTATCCGATATTATATAATCGGTTGTAAAATAAATTCTTCTGAACTGAAAGCCGTTAATATCCTTCTTTGTTGCATCCTGGTTATCAATGTTATAGAAGAAATCGCTATACATCAGACCGCTGAATTTGGGTTGGTTTTGTGCCGATAAAAAACCACTCATAAAAATGAGCAAAGTAATAGTGCGAAACACTTGTTTCATTTTTCTCTTCTCTCTCCAAGTTTAATGTCATCTCCAAATGACTTACAATATTATGGATTCAATATTAACTCAGTGTTAAGCCAATGTTACCAAATTGTTAAGAAATGAGATATGAACTGAGATGTGATGAAAGAAATAATGGGGCGCCCGCTTGGAAAACGAAACGCCCCTGGAACTGAGCGAGAGAGAGATTTTTTACTTTAAAAGTGTCATTTTCTTTGTGATAACTATATTTGCAGCTTCCAAACGATAGATATAAATACCACTGGAGAGGTTACTACCATCCCAATTAAGAGTATAACTTCCTGCTTCTTTGTAACCGTTGACCAATTGAGCAACTTCCTGACCAATAGTATTGTAAATGGTCAGTTTTACATTCCCTGCTTGTGGTAATGCAAATTTGATGTTTGTTGTTGGGTTAAACGGATTAGGATAATTTTGGGATAATGCAAATGTTACCGGGATTGCTGAATTAAAATCTTCTTTAACACTTACTAATGTATAATTCGTATTTTGTGGGTCATAATTTGTCCAACCTGCATCCCAACGAGCATCTGTTGGAGAAAAAGCTCCAATAAACGTTGTTGCCGTAAAGAATTGGTCTTGCAATTTACCGCCGAAACTTGCGCCGCTGGCTGCCGGTGAATTTGCAGACGGAAGTGGATTTGGATTTAATAAATTGAATGGAGCGACTAATCCTACTTCTGCGCTGGTGTTGTATGTTCTGTTACCGAAACTTACTGTATTAAACCATGCTGATATATCGAAACCGGCAACATCAGTGGTAAGATTTTGTGATATTCCGCTTTTTATTTGAGCACCGGCTATTATTGAATTTTTAATCTGAAGTTCATCAGCGCCATTTGCTGAATTAGAAGATTGAATGAATAAACCTGTTGGATAACCAATTACTACTGAATTATACATTGAACACACTGTAGATCTTCTTAAGTGCATTCCGCGTTTAAAGTTGCTGTTATAGTTTGTAAAATCAGGAGTAGTTAACGGTCCAATTATAGTAACATTTGAGAATAAGGGTTGTGTTCTTGGTGCATTTGTAGTTCCGGTTCCATCGTTATCACTTTCAAATCCGTTGGAGCCGCTTATATCTGCAATATTTGGGTCCCGTAAACCAAAAGCAAACTGAATTTTCCCTCTAAAACCAAAATCAGTATCGAATTCATCATCAACACCTTTGAAAGCAATTAAATGTTGGGCATTTACTGTTCCGCCGAACCATTCAAATGAATCATCACCGGAATAGCTCACTTGAACATAATGTATAGTCGTTCCTCTGCCTACACCTCCCATAGTGAGACCGTTAGTTTCATTATCGGGTAAAAATGCAATGCCCGGAAATTCAATACGGACATATTTTAATGTTCCGCTGTTATCATCATCATTAGGAGCTGCGCCTCCTCCATAAATAGTTCCTGTACCACCTTCAATAGTTGCTGTTCCGCCGGGTACATTAATAGTTGCATTACCCGCCACGATTATTCCACCCCAGTCTCCGGCTCCTCTCTGTCCTATTGGTTGTTGGCTTGTAAATATAATTGGTTTTTGAGATGTGCCTTGAGCATTTATCTTTGCGCCTCTATTTATAATCAATGTTGCTTTGGAAGACTTTTCACCGTAGATAATAGTACCTGCCGGAATAGTCAATGTTGCGGGTGTATTAATATTAACAAATCCCTTAAGTAAATATTTCTTTGTGCTTGATAATACCTTATCCGTATTAATATTACCTTCAATTACTTCATCATATGAAGCTAATTGTGCATAAGTCAAACTTGTAAAGAGCATTACAAAGAAAAAAAGTATTGTTTTTCTGGTCATACAGAATCCTCCTTTTGTTTAATAATATATTATAGTTTGTAAGAAACCCCGAAAGAAATTGAGGCATAGCGGCTATTTAACCGCGCTTTTTTATCGCCTTGCCTAAATATTTGATCTTCACCAAGAAGGTCTTTAACAGTCATTTTTACTTCGAATTTTTCGAATACCGGTTGAGTAATTACAAAATCGATCATATGACGCGGTTCTTCAATTACATCTTCTTGATATGCAGTGGCAACTTCTACAATCCTCTCGCCGATTGTATTGTAGAGTAAACTATAGGATGTGCCTAGAACAGGCTCGTTGAATACTAATCCTATATTTATAACGTACGGTGATTGTCCTTGAAGAGGGCGATTGTTACGAGGTATAGTTGTTTCGGAACCTTTTACATTAACATTAGACTTTATCCATGAATAGTTTCCGCTTATATAAAAGTTTGATAGATAACCACCCAAATGGCGCAAAGATAATCTACCTTCCAGTTCAACACCGTATATTTTTGCTTCATCAGCATTTCTAAATGTTCTTTCAGAACCGAGAGCGCTGCCTGTAACAACAACTTGTTCAATAGCATTTGATAATGATTTATAAAAAAAGCTGCCTGAAATCATTTCGCCAATACCGGGGAAAGTCTCTAACCTAAAGTCATAATTTTGAATCAAAGCTCTTTGTAAATTTTCATTTCCTCTGATTGATGTTTGAGTATAAAAATCGAAGTATGCGAATGGCGCAAGTTCTCTAAGTTCCGGACGGTTCACTGTCTGGCTGAGAGCAAATCTAATATTTGTTTTATCGTTGATCTTATAGATCAAGTTTAACGATGGTAGAATGTCGGCTTTCTTTAATTCAATTAGAATATCTTTTTGATCGGATAAGTCTCTTGAGTTAATTTTTTGTATCGAATTTTCATGTCTGACACCTCCAACAATTCTCAACTCATTATTAAAAATCATTACCGGCAGTTCGAACATTAAATATGCAGCAGAAAGACTTTGTATAGCATTGTAATTATTGGTACCGTTGAAATATTCTTGAATTGAAAACCCGTTTTGGCGGAAGTTTTCCGGTACAAAAATTTTATCGATCGGAAGATAATAAAGACTGTTTTCCGTAAAACCATTACCCGGTGCATTAACAACCATGCCAATTAATCTGGATTTGAATTCTCTATTCTTAACATCGTAAACGCCGCCAACTTTTAATTTGAATCCGGGAAGAGGTAAAGTAAAATCCGAAGCAAAACCGCGGGTATCTTCGTTGAGATCAGAGTAGAACCTGCCGCCGTTTTTTAAATTAACTTGAAATCCTAAAACAGCTGCAAAAGGATTGTCAGTGCCAATATCTCTACCATAAATAATTCTTCTATAATCGGGCTCATTTCTATTAGAAATTGATGTGTAACCTCTCCATTCTGCTTTTAAACCATTCAAGCTTGGGAAAACATGTTCACCAATTAATTGACCGGAATAAACACGACGCGATGTAAATCTCAATGCGGTTTGTATTTGTTCTTTACCGGAATCTGAGAACTGTGCACCTTTTAGTTCGGAGACTTCATCATCGGAAGTATGACTGTAAGTATTCTTAAAACTAATTTTGTGATAGTCTAGAAATTTATAGCTGAGGTTAAACAGTCCGCCCCAGAGAGTTGAATAAGTAGATTGATCGCCTTTAAAACTAAATCTCGGTTGAGAATCCGCTTCATATTCATTTCGTTCGAGTTTTGTTGTAGTAAAATTGTTTTTATATGATAACGCTGCTACAAACCCAAAGTTTTGCCCTATTAATGTTGTACCGTCACCTAACGAAATCATAAAACCACCGTTTAATGGGGCTTTAATAGATTTAGGCGACCAATTGTTGCTTAAAGATTTTGCAAAACCAAGTATTTCATTAGTCGAATAATTAGCTTTATTCAAATCCGACGGTATAGAGCTTGGTAAGTTTCTGGTACCGTCATCAATACCTAAGAAATCTGTACTACCGCCTTTATAGGATTTGAATTCTTGCAGCGAAGTGTTATTAGTAAATGAACCGGTGAAACTAATATTTAGTTTTAATCTGTCGGGAAAATCGATAGTGTTTACTTTAATCAAGCCGCCGGAAAAATCGCCCGGCTTATCCGGCATGAAGGACTTTTCTATAATAATATTATCCAACAAATTACCTGGTAGCAAATCGAATGCGAAAGATTTTTTATCAGGTTCTGTACTTGCAAGAGGTGTATTGTTTAATAAAGCATTACTATATCTTTCACTTGTACCTCGAACAAAAACGTATTTATTATCAACAATTGAAACACTGGCCACTCTTTTTAGTGCATCACTTGAAGTAACATCCGGCGATTTTTTTATTTGTTCTGCGCTAATGCCATCACTTATTGCTGAAGAAGTTTTTTGTTGATTAAGTAAAGCGGCTTCAAATGAATTGTCTGCCTTACTTATTACTACTACTTCATCAAACGATATAGCTTCCGGTATTAACACAAAATTTGTAGTTGTAGTTTTTCCTGCTTCTACATCAATATTTGGTATTTTGGTCTTTGAATAAGAAATATAACTGGCAATAAGATTGTATTTACCAGGTTCAATTCCCGTGATTAAATATTTGCCTTCAATATCGGAAGTAGCGCCAGATTTTGTGCCCTCCACTAAAATATTTGCCCCAATAATAACTTCGCCATTAGATTTATCAACAACCCTTCCGCTTATAACGCCTTTATTTTTACTTTGCGCTAATACTATAGATGAATACGCAATTATTAAAAAAAATAAAATTGTTTTTAGTTGATTAAGTTTGGGCAATGTTATTATACCACCAAATAAAATTATTGAATTAGTCATTCTCTCTCTCCGTTTGAAAAATTCTCAGCCCAAACTTAAATAGCGAATGTTAACTCAATGTTATGGTAGTGTTAAGGAATTGTTAAGGTTTTCAATCGAAAGTTTTGGGCAATTTGTGAAAATGAGACGAGATAATAGAAAAAGATTAAGTTCAGCTTATAGCCTTATTGAAAACGTTGCGAGACTTAATAATTATTTAATATTGTTCACTTAATAATGTAAAGTATATTGCAGTGAAAATTTAATTCTACTCGAATTGAATTGTAAGCAACTAGTTTTTTCATTTTAACAACTCCGATTCGAGTACTTCTCCACAACTAAATATTTATACTCCATATGGAAATAGAACAACAAATAACCCCCGAAGTAGAGAAGAGTTCAAAAAAAGCTTGGGTTATAACCGCCGATATGGGTTACGGTCATCAGCGTGCAGTCTATCCTTTACGATCTGTGGCTGAAGACGATATTATCACAGTAGGGTCAGAACACGCTGCATCAAAAAACGAAGAAAAATTATGGAGGCGTGTTCTCAACGGATATGAATTTATTTCACGGGCACAAGGAATTCCAGTTATTGGAAATCCTCTCTTTAATTTACTCGACACCTTCATGCACATACCATCTCCCTACCCGATGAGAGATCTTTCCAACAAGACATTACAAGTTGCTATTCTAGAATCGAGCATTAATAAAGGATTATGTTTAGGAATGCTTGAGACTGTAAAAACTAAGGATTTACCGGTCGTCACTTCTTTTTACGCAACTGCAGTTGCCGCAGATATGAAAGGATTTCAATCTGTCTATTGTATAATATGTGATGCCGATATAAACCGTGTCTGGGTTGCAAAGGAACCCTGGGAAAGTAGAATTGAATATTTTGCACCGTGCGGTAAAGCTGCACAAAGACTAAAAGCGTACGGCGTTCAAGACGAAAAAATTTTCACTACCGGTTTCCCTTTACCAATTGAATTACTTGGAGATAGAGATTTAACAATATTGAAAGCTGATCTTGCTCAAAGATTAGATTACCTGGATCCTGAAAATATATTCTGGCGGAGACATAAAAGGAACGTTAAACACTTTTTGGGGAAAGAAAATTGTATTCCACGAAAAGATAGAAAATTTACTATAACATTTGCCGTTGGCGGAGCCGGTGCGCAAAAAGAGATTGGTGAAAAGATTGCGATAAGTCTAAAGACTAAAATACTTAATGATGAGGTAAAACTTGTCTTGGTTGCAGGAATAAGAAAGGAAGTGAAAGATTTTTTTGACTCGGTAAAGACAAAGATCACCGATGATGATTCTAAGATAGAAATTGTATATGCCGAAACGTTGTACGAATACTTTGATAAATTTAATGGAATACTAAAGTACACAGATGTTCTCTGGACGAAACCAAGCGAGTTGTCATTTTATTGTGCATTAGGAATTCCAATCATCATTGCCCCGCCCATCGGTTCACAAGAAAAGTTTAATGCGAAATGGTTATATGAAGTTCAAGCCGGTATTAAACAAGAGAATCCCGATTACACCGATCAATGGCTCTTTGAATCATTAAACAAAGGAAGATTAGCTGAAGCTGCGTGGTCTGGATTTTTGAAGGCAAGAAAATTAGGCACATTTAAAATTTTAGAAATATTAGAGACAGGTAAACTGATCTCTGAAAAATCCCCCGTTATGAGATAAAATTGGACACAACTCTTAATAATAAAAAGAAATTCCTTTTCATTTATTTGAAAACCGGTGGAGGTCACCTTGCACCGGCAAGATCATTGTCAAAGTACCTAGAAAAACACAACAAAGAAGAAGTCGAGGTAATTCTTGTTGATGGATTTGAAAAAACCAAAAGATACACACGCTTTATTGTTGAAGATGGGTACCGGATTCTACAGAGTAAATTCAAATGGTTTTATGAATTAATTTATGCTATCCATAAAGTTAGAATCATTTCCGGGATTAGTTCATATTTAGTTTCTATTCATATGGGAAAATATTTATCTCAAATAATCCAAGAAGAAAAACCTGAAAAAATAGTACTCTTCCATTTTTTTGCTATCAAACCGGTGAATAAAATAATTAAAGAATTAAATCTGAATATTCCCGTAATCACTATTGTAACAGATCCTTATATCGCTCCGCCATTATGGTTCTTGAACAAGAATCAAAATTTTATTTTATTTAGCGAAGAACTGAAAGATCATTGTATTAAGAAGGGAATTGACTCAAAGAATATTAAAGTATTCGATTTTGTTCTTGATGAGAAATATTCTAAGGTCGCAACGCAAGATGAGATTCTATCTTGTAAAAAGGAATTCGGCTTTCAAAAAGAAAAAGTTTTGCTGATTCTGGGTGGAGGTGATGGCATTCCAAAAGGGATTCAAATACTGAAAAGTATTCTAAAATTAAATAGTGATTTCGAAATTGCTGTTGTATGCGGCAGGAATAAAGAATTCTATGAACAAGCCAAAAAACTTATTATTCATGATAAATATGATAATCTAAAAATTTATGGCTTTGTTGATTTTATTTATGAATTGATCAGTATATCGGATGTTGTTATTTCAAAATGCGGTGCATCAACATTTATGGAATTATTAATCTCCGGGAAAATTCAAATAGTTAACAGTTTCCTTTGGGAACAGGAAAAAGGGAATGTTGATTTCTTGATAAGGAATAATCTAGGCATTTACGAAAAGAGAATCAGCAAACTTCCGGCAATAATAAATCAAATGTTTACCGGCCCTAAAATTTTACAGCAGTATAAAAAGAACATTGCTAGTTTTAACTTTGAAAACGGTATTGCAAAGGTCGCCTCATTTTTACTTGATCATTAAGAATTACCATAATCAGCTGGCTAAGGAGACTATTAACTTTTCCTCTGCGGAGTTGATTTTGGATTTGAAAGATGGCGTGGATATTTCCGCGGTGATTTCAAATGGGAAAGCATCTATTAAAAACAAACTTGCCTCATCTTTAAGATTATTATCTACAGAACCACCGGAATTAACAGATCTTATTCCTTCTCTAAAGTATTCTTTCATTTCATGACTATGACCGTGCAATACAAGTTTTACATTACTTTCTAAAAACAATTTCAAGAGTTTCTTTTTACCACGCAATTTCATTGTATAATCTTCGATCTTATTCCACATTGTACTTTCTGAACTGTGTGATGGAACATCTTTCGGATAAAAATGATGATGCGTTAAAACGATCTTAACTTTTTCTTTGAACTCATTTTTGGTAAGAATTGCCTTTAGAAATTGCTTTTGTATTTTTGAGACATGTCCATTGGAGGCAAACGGATTTTTAAACCGCGAATACTCAGCGTTGGAATTTAATCCGATAAGAAGAACATCCTTAAATTCTTTTACAAATGGAAAGAATAATTCATCATGAGGTCGAATTGTATTCTCAAAAAGCTCTTTGAAGTGATCAATAAACTTTGCAACCTTTTCATGGTAATTTGTATTCATACATTTTGTCGGAAAGCCGAAAACATCTTGTGCAGTTTGTGGACCACCGAAAATATCATGATTGCCAATGACAATTGTTGTCTTATCGCTTCTAAGTAAATCAAACTTTTTTAGAATTTCTTTAAAAACGATAAAATCCTTTTCATCTGCGTTATCCGAAATATCCCCGGTAATAACAAAATGCTGCGCACAATTATCAAGAGCATGCTGAATTAGTTTTTTAATTTTTGAAATATTTTCTCTTTTATGTTTTGTACAAAGGTGCAAATCTGAAATGTGCGCAATCCTCATTACAATCCTTTAAATTTTTCTGCACGAAATTAGATAACACATGTTAAAACAATATGAATGAATTGTTATCAAATCATTAAGAAAAGATTTTATAGAATTAACAATTTCTTAACTCTCAGTTAATATTTAGATAATATCAATTATCAATATTTGCACAACAAAAAATTGAGAAGGAGCAGATGATGGGATTAAACAAAGTAAAAGTAGGGAATCGTTACATAGGTGAAGGAGAACCGGTTTACATTATTGCTGAAATTGGAATTAACCATAACGGTTTGATGGAATTAGCAAAGAAGCTGATTGATGGAGCGGTCTTTAATTGTTATCGATGGCGGGGGTATAATGGGTTTTACAAGAGATCTTCTGGGTTACGGTGAAATCAATTTCGAATTAGAAGAGATAAGAAGAGATTAGAAAAGATTAAGCAGACGTGTTTAATAAAAAGTTAGGACCGATCTTATAAATTAAGATTCGTATTGTATTTTTCATCTACCATAGAAAAATTAGGATTATACTTTTCACCTAAATTTTCTCTAAAATAGTCTATGAAATTTGACGGTAAATCCAACCAATGTTTATTGATTAATATTTCCAGAATGATTTTATTTTCCTTTGCAGATAGATCTTTGAGAATAGAGCGCTCTTCAAAAGAAAGTTTTTTCTTATACTCCTCTTCATTTCGAATATTCTTGTAAATATTTCTTTTATACCTGCTGATCCGGAAGAGTTCATTTACAAGTTCTTCAAAAAATGGAGAATTATAAAGTGCAATATCATAATTGATATGTGACATTTTATTCCCTCTTGTTTATTAAGTGGTCACGGACAAACTGATATCATCAGCATTTGAAAAACCTGTATCAACGGTCTCAATGCCAACACTGGGTAGTAAATAAAGAATTCCAAGAGCTATAATTGAAAAGATAAACCCAAGAGTAAACCACTCCTTCTGCGCTCTATTTTTCTCCATTGCTTTAAATGAACATATACTTCCAAATACTAACCCGATTACTGAATACCAGAGACCAAACATATTATCCTCCAATCTGTGTAGCTAAAGATTAGAATTTAGTATTACCTAATTATTATGTTAGTGTTAAGAATTTGTTAAATCTTCATTTGGTATTTAATTGGATATTCAAGGACATGACTCGTGATATGAGTAAAAAATGAAATATTGGTATGCAATTGAGATTAGGATTTCAAATTCTCTATCAAACTTATCAACCGAAATGATTCTCACTTACAGGATATAAATTACTTTTTAGATATTCACAACGTTCCAACAGATGGAAATTCTTAAACGATACTTTAAGTACAGTATTTTGCTCACTACGAAGAGTCACAAAAGAATCTCCCACATAGTCAACAATTCCTACAAAAACAGATTTTGCTAAATTATTAGAATCTTGGAATATGTATTTTACTTTGTCTCCGGTCTTAATTTCCATTTAAACAACTCCTTTATTTTCAAGTACAATATAAAAGGTGACTGTTAAGTGAAGGTTAATAATTTGTTAAGGGTATGTTAAATTTTTGAATGGATTTACTTTTACTACAGTGAGATTTAAAGAAATTACTTTACTAATTCCGGTCTGCCCCATTCTCTGAATTTATTGGAAATAAAATTTATTATATTTTGGTGTTCCTCTGCACCGTTACCGGTTATATAGATAGGTTCACCAAATGCTATGTGAACCGGTTTTTTAGGATCAATTTTGCCAACTTCTTTAATATGTTTTCCATTTCCCCAGGCATCTGTAATAAGTGCGATTGGAATAACCGGGACATTATTTCTCTTTGCCAACTTAGTCCCAAGTGAATTAAATAATATCGGATTTAAAACAGCAGACCTTGTTCTCTGCGGAAAAATTATTATTGATTTACCTGCCTTAAGTTTTTTACTTCCTTCCTCGAGTACAATTTTCAAATCCTCGCGCGGATTTTCTCTTCCAACTAAAATCGGATCTCTTGCAAGTGCGATTGGTCCAAACAACGGATACTTGCTAAGCTCTTCTTTAATTACATAAACAACAGGTTTGATAGGACAAATGATTGAAGGGAGAATTACAGTTTCAAGAGTCGTCATATGATTTGCAACAAAAACTACTGGACCTTCTGCTTTTCTTATATTATCCATTCCGGATAAATGAAATTCAATTCCGGTACGCTCTAAACTTCTTAAAGTATCGAGTGATGAATCATACCATTTTTCATCGTTATAGATTCCTTTTTTGGCTTGCTTGTTCGAATACAAAATTATCCGAAGCATGTTCATAAAAAAATAAGGTGTGGGAAAGGTTTTTTTTCTGTAAAGTTTTGTATCCGTTTTATATTCGTCTTGATCGGATATTCTGTTGCGGAAATTATATTCTTGTTCCATAACTCGTACTTATTTTGGAATGAAATTACAAAATGAAAAAAGTCATTCCAAGATTATTTTGAATTCTAAATGATAAAAAAATGAAGTGACAGAAATGAAATATAAGTTTGTGACCCCAAGGGGATTCGAACCCCTATTACCGCCGTGAAAGGGCGAGGTCCTAACCATTAGACGATGGGGCCAATGTGTTAGTCACAAAACTTATGGGTGAGCAATGGGGATCGAACCCACGACCTTCTGGGCCACAACCAGATGCTCTAACCAACTGAGCTATGCTCACCATATCAAAAAAATCTTAAATCCAAAATTCAAAATCCAAAAAGAGTTTTGAATTTTGTGCTTGAAATTTTGAATTTTTCCCTTGTACGCCCAAGTGGACTCGAACCACTAACCTACAGCTTAGAAGGCTGTTGCTCTATCCAATTGAGCTATGGGCGCATCATAAAAAGAACGTGTTAATAATTTACAAACACGCATTTACTCTATTGTTGTCGGGGCGACAGGATTCGAACCTGCGACTTCTTGGTCCCAAACCAAGCGCTCTAGCCGGGCTGAGCTACGCCCCGATTTTATTCTACTTATCAAATATTCAAAAAACGTAAAATTTGCTCTAATACAACACTTCCTATAATCGGGAAGCTCTTGCCGTGCTAAATAATTACCGGATCAATTTTTCATTTTAGGGCTTCAAAAATATAGTATTAGTTTAGAAATGTCAATTTATGAAGATTCATTTCCCTTCTCTCTTATTATTTATATCTTTACAAAAAACAAAGTGAAAAATGTCGTTACCTTTCTTTTTTACCAAAAAATATCTGAGATCAAAGAAAGATTCACGCTTTCTCTCGGTCATTTCATCTATCACTATCATTGGTATTTCACTTGGAGTTGCTGTTGTAATTATTGCGTTAACCATTTTAGATGGTTTTGATAAAGTTGTTACGGAAAAAATTATCAGATTCAATTCACATATTAAAATTGTTTCTTTCGGGAATAGAAACCTTCCTCCCTTTTCTGAGACTGCACCACTTATCTGGAAAGAGTTTAATAAAGATATCACTAAAATCGAACCGTTCACTTCAAAGCTTGCAATCATTAAATCAAAAAAAATAACAGAAGGAATTACACTACTCGGTGTACAAAGCGATAATTCCGAATTAAATAATTTTTTGCAAAGCGGCAATTTTGATTTGTCACAATCCGAAAACGAATTACAAAAAATTATACTTGGTAAAACTCTCTCAGAAAAACTTTTTGTTAAAGTTGGAGATGTTGTTACAATTTTCTGTTTAAGAAAAGATCAAATTCCCACGGCAGATAACCCGCCGGGGATTGAACAATTTATTGTTTCCGGCATTTACGAAAGCGGAATGAGCGAATATGACGACTTGAATGCTTTTATAAATATTAAAGTTGCACAAAATATTTTCGGGATGGGTGATCAGATCTCCGGTTACAACATAAAGTTGAAAAATCTAGCAAATGTAAACGTGGTTGCAGATCGTCTTCAAGATTTACTCGGTTATCCTTATTATGTCCGAACGATCTATCAATTACATCAAAATATTTTTACCTGGATTGAACTTCAGAAAAAACCGATACCGATAATTTTAGGACTTATAATTTTTGTTGCAGTGTTCAACATAGTCGGCACTTTGTTAATGATCGTTCTCGAACGTACGAATGCAATAGGAATATTACGCTCACTCGGCGCCAATAGAAAATTGATTATCAAAACATTTTTATATCACTCGGCGTTTCTAACTGCAATCGGTGTTACGGTTGGAATCGTATTCGCATTTGTCCTAAGCTATCTCCAACAAAATTTTGATATTATTTCTTTGCCCGGTAAGATCTATTTTATAACTAAAGTCCCAATCTCAATCGAACTTAATAATTATTTGCTCGTTACAGTGGTTACAGTAGTTATATCCATAGCTGCTTCTTTGCTTCCGGCATATATAGCATCAAGAATAAAACCGATATCAGCAATTAGGTTTGAATAGCATGATTGAATTTTTTATTGCAAAAAGATATTTGAAAGCGAAAAGAAGGATGAATTTCATCACGATCATTTCGCTTCTCTCTACGATCGGGATTACGATTGGCGTTGCCGCACTTGTGATCGTGTTATCGGTATTCAACGGATTCGGGTCGCTCGTTACTTCGATTATGGTAAGCTTTGATCCGCACATTAGAATTTCCGTGATAGATGAAAATGGATTCGCAAAAATCAGCACAGTTGAAAATGTTTTAAATCAAACTAAAGATATAACCAGCTATTACCCTTTTGTTGATGGTAAAGCAATTCTTCTCAACAGAAAAAATTATGAGATAGTTAATCTCAAAGGGATTCAGATCAATGAAAAAGACAGATCATGGGGAGTTGCATCAAAAGTTATCAGCGGTTCTTTCGATCTGGATGATGATCAATCCGAGAAAATAATTTTAGGTTTACCGCTTGCACTCCGCCTTTCTTCGAGGGTGGGCGATACGATTACTGTTACCTCCGCTTATAATATTGAGAGAACGATTACAACTCTTTCAATACCGCAGACAAGAAGATTTGTTGTCTCAGGCATATTCGAATCGAATAATAAAGATTATGATGGTTCTTCGGTCTTCACTTCAGTTCAAAGTTCTCAGAAATTATTCGGCTTGAAAAATCAAATTACCGGTTACGAGATACGCCTTAACGATTTCCACAATGCCGAGATAATTAAAACCGAACTTCAAAACAGAATTGATACAAAATTATTTTCGATCAACACATGGTATGACCTCCACAAAGAACTTTACAATGTAATGCTGATCGAAAGATGGGGCGCTTATATTTTGCTCTGTTTAATAATTGCAGTTGCAGTCTTCAACATTTTTGCTTCTCTTACAATGACGGTTATAGAAAAGAAGAAAGACATTGGAGTTTTGCGTTCGATGGGAGTTAATCAAAGATCAATTAGAAAAATATTTATGTTCGAAGGACTTCTCGTCGGTGTGATCGGTACAGTTATCGGTTTAATACTTGGAGTTATCGTTTGTTACTTGCAGATCAAATATAATTTTTATCCGCTCGATTCATCTAAATACATAATCAACGCAATGCCGGTTGAGATAAGACTAAGCGATATTTTCGCGATCGGCTTGATGGCTCTGCTGATGGCATTTATCGCAGCAATTTATCCGGCTAAAAGAGCCGCTAATACAAAAATTATTGATTCAATAAAATATGAATGATATATAGCTTTTGATTTCTCTGCGTCTCCTCTGCGTTCTCTGCGTTTAAATCTTTTACCGCAGAGGTCGCAGAGAAGACGCAAAGTGCGCAAAGATTTTAAACTTTAAAATTTTAATATTATCCCAGACAAATATTATGAACGAAATTATTATTGAAGCGAAGAACATTCACAAATCATTTTACAAACAGAACGAACACAAGCTGGAAATCTTAAAAGGCGTTTCTCTGCAAGTAGAAAACAAAATGATAAGCGTTATCGTCGGCGCCTCCGGTGCGGGTAAAAGTACACTTCTTCATATTCTCAGCGGCTTGGATAATGCCGATGAAGGCGAAGTAAAAATAAAAGGGACAAATATTTTTTCTCTCTCAGATGATAAACTATCCAAATTTAGAAACAAGCATATCGGATTTGTATTTCAATTTCATCATTTACTGCCGGAGTTTGATGCTGCAGAAAATGTTGCGATACCATTGATGATCTACGGCGAGACAAAATTAAATGCAGTCAAACGTGCAGAAGAACTGCTTGCTTTGGTTGGATTGAGTGACCGTCTTCATCACAAACCGGCTGAACTTAGCGGGGGTGAACAGCAGCGTGTTGCCGTTGCGCGTGCACTTACAAATAATCCCGATATTATTTTTGCCGATGAACCAACCGGTAATTTAGATTCTGTGAACAGCGAAGCTCTCCATAATCTTTTTGTAAAACTGAGAGATGAGTTGAAAGTTACATTTTTAATTGTAACACATAATCCTCAGTTGGTTAGTCTTGGTGATAAAGTTTTTGAAATGAAGGATGGAGTGATACATTAATATTATGCTTTATAATAGAACACTGATTTTATAAGATGATTATGATTTTTTATGATTTATCATAATAATCATAATGATCTGCGTTCTATTCTTTTATTCTTGTTGACAACAATTTCCTTTTACGCTAAGTTGAAGTAGTACCAAACACTAACTTTAGGGGATGTGAGATAATTAAATTTTTAGAAAATATTTTGATTAGTACAATAATCGAGATATAAATTGATTGAAACACTATCCTCTCACACCCCCTAAACTCGGGGTACTTTGTTTTTAGAATTAAGAACAAAGAAAATATATCTACGTTTTCTGTTTACTTAATCATGAAAAACAGCCGGAATAAATATTTGTAGATAAACAACAACTGCCACAATATCCGCCGGCAGGTTCATTAATAGTTATACCACAAAAAGGTGAAGTATGTATCTATTCAAATTAGAACGTGGTAATAAACTCAAAGAGGTTCGAGAGGTCAAATTTAAACTTGAGAAAGAAATCCAACGATTGACCGAGAATAATCTTCCCGAAATATTTGGTTTGAAGTTTGTTAAGTCTGAGTTCACACTTCACAATTTTAGAATTGATACATTAGCTTTTGATGAAGAAATCAAATCTTTTGTGATACTAGAATATAAAAAGGACAAAAGTTTTTCGGTTGTCGATCAAGGATACGCATATCTTTCGCTTATGTTGAATAATAAAGCTGATTTCATTCTTGAATACAATGAAAGTTTGCAAAAGAATTTGAAACGGAATGATGTTGACTGGTCGCAGTCAAAAGTAATTTTCGTGTCGCCAACTTTTACAGACTACCAAAAGGAATCGATCAATTTCAAAGACTTGCCCATTGAGTTGTGGGAAATAAAATCTTTTACAAATCAGACAATTACATTCATTCCTCAGAAAGCTTCCGGTGCTACAGAATCAATTAAAACCATATCCAAAACAAGTAAGACAATTGAGAAGGTAAGTGAAGAAATAAAAGTATATACTGAAGCAGATCATATCACTGAAGCTAGTGAAGAAGTTGTAGAGTTGTATCAAAAATTCAAGACAGCAGTTCTCTTCATAAGCGATAATATTTCCCTCAAACCCAAGAAAATGTATATCGGTTTTGTTGCCAATAAAAAAAATATTTGTGACTGCCATTTATTCAAAGGTTATGTAAAAGTCTGGATTAATTTGCGAAAAGGTGAATTAAAGGATCCTAAAAATATTACAAGAGATGTTTCGCAAACTGGTCATTGGGGGAATGGAGATTACCAATTGCAGATTTCCAATGATGATAATTTAGAATACATAATAAGTTTAATAAAGGAATCTTATTCAAAAATAATTGCTGTGGTATAACCCGTTCTTCAGGCCGACCGCTTAAAACGTTGCGACATTTGTGTCGTTATAAAGTTTCGTTAACAAAAGCTGCATAGTTGTTCTGGCGGCGCGTTAAGTGCAACATCGTTATTCCGGGTCTTACCGAGTTCACTGCACTTGACGAGGCATTTGAATAATTAAAAAGGAATAGGTACTGCTGATGAAGGGCAGTTTAATAGATTACATAATAATTGCATCTTACCTTGCGGGGATTGCCGTAATCGGCATCATTTCCGGCGGAAAGCAGAAATCAATTAAAGATTATTTTCTTGGCTCTAAAGTTATTCCATGGTGGGCGGTTTGTTTTTCAATTGTGGCGGCAGAGACGAGTACTCTCACTTTTATTTCCATTCCGGGATTGGCATATCTTACAAACCTTAATTTTCTACAGGTCACATTCGGATACCTGTTAGGCAGAATAATTGTAGCGTTTGTATTTCTTCCCGCGTACAGCAAGGGTGATTTGAAAACTGCATACACATTTCTGGAACAGAGGTTCGGCGGAAAGACACGGTCGTTCGCATCTATTGTATTTCTCTTTACAAGGATTGCAGCCGATGGTGTAAGACTTTTCGCGACTGCTATTCCATTAAAGTTGATGATAAACATCAGTTACCCGGAAGCGATTGTGATAATGGCGCTGGTTGCGCTTGTCTATACCTATACCGGCGGAGTTAAGGGAGTAATTTGGGCTGATGTTATACAAATGTTCACATACCTGGGCGGAGCCATATTAGCGGGGATTTACCTGCTTAATCTCATTCCGGGAGGATGGGGAACTGTTGTAAGCGCAGCGTCGGAAAGCGGGAAACTTTCTATTTTTAATCTGGGATTCGACAAAGGATTCGCGGGATTTTTCAGTCAGCCGTACACACTGATCGGCGGGCTGCTCGGCGGGGCGTTTCTCTCGATGGCATCTCACGGAACGGATCAATTAATTGTGCAGCGCCTGCTCGCTACAAGAAGTTTGAAGGAGAGCCAGAAGGCAATAATCGGCAGCGGCGTAATCGCAATAATTCAGTTCGCGATATTTTTAGTTATCGGCGTAATGCTTTACGCTTATTACGGAGTAATGAATGTAAAGTCGGATACAGTCTTTCCGAAGTTTATAATTGAAGTACTGCCGCCGGGAGTATTTGGAATAGTAATCGCGGGATTATTCGCCGCCGCGTTATCAACGCTTGCAGGATCGATGAGCTCGCTTTCTTCATCCACGATGATGGACCTTTACATACCGTTTTTCGGAAATAATAAGAGCGAGAGCGCTCAGTTAAAGATAAGCCGTATGTTCAGTGTAATGTGGGCGGTGCTGCTTGTATGCGCGGCGTTATTCTTCATGAACACGTCGCAGGCGGTGGTTGAGCTGGCTTTAAGCATTGCCTCATTTACTTACGGGGGATTATTGGGAACGTTCCTTCTCGGCATACTTGTAAAGAAGGCAAGGCAGGAAGACGCTCTTGCCGGATTTGTTGCGGGTATTTTTATAATGATAGCCGTCATTGCACTAAAGCTTGTCGCCTGGACATGGTTTACGCTTGTGGGCGTAATTGCAACTCTCCTCATTGGCGGATTACTTAGTGCACTTTCAGACAGGGAAAAGTCCCGGGAATAGATTTTGTTAGTCAGAGATCATTCGGTATACGGAATCTGATCTCTGAACATTGATTTCCGTTCATTGAGTTTTTGAAGTACGTGATTATTGGTCCAAATAAAAAGATGATTCATAAAAACATTCTTTGGAATTATTGTCTTCAACATATGATTCCCCGGTTGTCACGGTCGCACCGTGACATCAAATGCCGCCGTTTGGTGAAAAATATTTAAGAGAAAATATGGAAACATTAGTATTGCAGAAGAAGAATCAAGAAGTAGTAAATATATTTTCTTGGGTTTTAATTGTTATTTCAGCTTTTGTTTTACTTAGAAGTATTTTATTTCTTAATGGTTATTCCTCAATGATTAAAATGCAGCTAATAACAAAAAATTTTGACCCTCCCGTAGGAATCAATTTCACTCTTTATTTTATTCAATCCGGACTTGAATTGCTTCTTAGTATTGTTGTGTTTGTTTCGGCTACATTTGTATTAAAGTATAGTAACCGTTGGAGAAAGGTTCTTGTTTATGGACTTATTATTTCCATAATATTTTTAATGGTTTCACCAATAATCAGTTACTATAATATTGATAATGTAATAGTGGGCGTTGACAAAATTCCGAGATTGATTTGGCGTTATTCATTGTCAATAATTCTTTCAACTTTTTTCATTTTTGTGATCATAAAATTATCTAAGGAAGAAGTAAAGTTGTTGTTTAGATAAAACGCCTCAACAACACCTCGTCGGAGCCGGGTAAACTTCTTCGATGCGAAAATGAAAAATTGTAATAAATGATTATCTATTTTTATTCCAATGACCGGAGGTAATTATGAAGTGCATTACATACAGGGGCGGATACAAATATCAGATCAAAGAGACTTACACAGTTCAAATAGAAATTACGCCAACTGTAAATATCAACACAGAGTATATTCAACTTGATACGGACGGCAATTTAACTCTCACAAAGGGATACGCATGGGATGGTCCGTCGGGTCCAACAATAGATACGTTAACGTTCATGCGCGGGTCGCTAATCCACGATGCACTTTATCAATTAATGAGAGAAGAATTTCTCGATCATAAATTTTATAGAAGAACGGCAGACGTAATCTTAAGAAAGATTTGCAGAGAAGACGGGATGTGGTTTCTACGTGCGTGGTGGGTTTATGCCGGTGTTCGTCTCTTCGCAGATCCGGCTGCAGATCCCGCAGATAAGAGACCGTTAACTCATGCACCTAAAGGTTGTCAATCGTAATTAAAAAAATTCTTGGCCGTCAAAAATCACTCCCCGCCAAAAAAGATGGCGGGTAAACTTGACGAAAAAATAAAATTGTTTCAGTCAAGGTATGGACCTTTGCTTTTATAGAAATATGATTGATAACAAAGTTATCTCTAACTATATTTGTCCGTGAAAAAACTTTAAGAAGAATGGAGTTAAGCATGCAGTTAAACGCTATAATAGAAAAAGATGAAAATGGTTATTTTGCATACATACCGGAATTTAAAGGGTGCTACAGCCAAGGAGATACTTTTGAAGATGCATTAACAAACATTCGTGAAGCTGCAGAACTTTATTTAGAAAGTCTTGATGATGAAGAAAAAAATTCCCTAAAAGATAAATCTTTCTTTATTGCGCCAATCAATGTTCAACCTCTAAAAGCTGTTTAGCAAAATGACAGCTAAGGAAGCCGAAAGTTTACTTCTGAAAGCCGGTTTCAAACTTAACCGCCAAAAAGGAAGCCACAGAATTTATAAAAAAGATAAGATTAGAATTGTTGTTCCCCACCATACCGGAAAAGACTTACACCCAAAACTAGTGAAAGAAATTAAAATAATTTTAGAAGGTTCTTGAAGTTGTTCAGTCACAAAGATCACCCCTCGCCAAAAAAAACGGCGGGCAAGCTTGACGAAAACAATTTTTATTTGCGCCGCACTTTATACGAGTAAGTTTTCTCTTTTACATCAAAACCAATTTTTCTTTTCAGCTTTTCTTCCGGTATTAATAATTGATTTATCGCTTCAAAGATTGCAGTAATATTTTCATCATGAGATTCAATTTTCAATTCCAGTTCTTTCAGCTTTTGTGCAAGTTCTTTATGAGTGGAAATAATTTCCCGCAGTTTTACAAATGCTCTCATAATCTGAATGTTCACTTGAACAGCACGCTCACTCCTTAGTACAGAAGAAAGCATTGCTACACCTTGTTCTGAAAAGGCATAAGGCAGTTTTCGTGTCCCGCCCCAACTTGATATTCCATTTTGGAATATCAAGTTGCTGAATTCCTCTTTTGATAGCTGAAACATAAAATCATTTGGAAATCTGTCTATGTTGCGCTTTATGGCTTTATTCAAGTTGAAGGTCTCAACTCCATAAAGCTTTGCTAAATCCTTATCTAACATTACTTTCTGTCCGCGGATAATTAATATTTTGTTCTCAATAATTGCTAACGATTGATAGTTTGATTTGATCATATAACCCCATTTATTTTTTTGCTAAATCTTACTTAGATACTCAATCATCAATCTTACACCAAAGCCGGTATCAAATTTTTCTGTGTAGTTGTTGGATTTATGTTTGATCGCGGGTCCGGCGATATCAAGATGAGCCCATGGAATTTTTTCATCAACAAAATGTTCTAAAAACTTTCCGGCTGTTATTGCCCCACCCCATCGCGGACCAAGATTACTTACATCAGCAATATCACTTTTTATCATTTCATTATAATCATTCCAGAATGGTAAGCGCCATAATCTTTCATAAGTTGTTTTCCCGGATTGCAATAGCTCATCAGCAAGATGATCATCTTTTGTAAATAATCCCGCGGCAATTAATCCGAGAGCTACGCAGACCGCACCGGTTAAAGTTGCAAAATCAATTATCTCATCCGGCTTTTGTTGAGATGCATAATGAAGTGCATCAGCTAAAACAATTCTTCCTTCAGCATCGGTGTCTTTCACTTCAATCGTTTTACCGGAAGCGGCTTTAACAATATCACCCGGTTTGTATGAAGAACCGCCGATCATGTTTTCAACTGCCGGAACAACACCAATAATTTCAATCGGTAATTTCATCATCGCCGCAGCTTTGATAATTCCAATTACTGTACCACCGCCTGCCATATCGGCTTTCATTTCAAGCATTGAGGATGTTGGCTTAATTGAGAGTCCGCCGGTATCATAACAAACACCTTTACCAACAAGCGCAATTTTTCTTTTTGCTTTTCCGCGGGGTTTGTAGTGCATTGTAATCAGGCAAGGAGGTTTATCACTTGCACCGCCAACTGCAAGTATTGCATTCATCTTTCTTCGCTTCAACTCTGTTTTATCGAATACACTAACCTTTACACCAAGTTTGGTAAGTTCTTTTTTAGTGCGATTAGCTAATTCTTCAGGAGTAAGTGTTATTGCCGGTTCATTCACCAGATCGCGCGTAAAGAAAACGGCGCTCATTAATTTGTTCGAATATTCTATTGCACTGCTTAAAATTTTCTGATCTGTGTAATGAATGAAGAAAGAAAGTTCTTCGGGTTTCTCTTTATCAGATTTATAATTATCAAAAGTGTAATTGCCGAGGTGGATTCCTTCAATCAGTGATCTTAATAATTGGGATTCATTTTCAAAGTGATCTTTGAGATCGAAGAACGACGGGACAACAATATGAACGAAATTAAGATTTTTCTTTTTTAATGACGGAACAAGCCCGGCAAAATAATTTCTAAAAAAATCTGTAGAGAAATCTTTATCAATCTTAACTTTCTTGATAAATAAAACCGATGGCTCACCGGATTGGCTGTAATAAGTAAGCTCATTTGATTTTTTATCGAGGAAATTTTTCTTCTGGATTTTTCTTAATGGATAATTCAGTGAGAGAAAGAAATCATCTAAAGTCTTTTCTAATTTTTTTGATTCGACAAAGAATTTCACAAGCGCAGAGTCTTTCTTAAAACTCAGCTCATCTTTAGCCGGGTTGATCTTTAAATTGAAATGCATAATTTCCTCATTCTAACAATTATAGATATTGTTGTGCAGCTTTAATTACTTTTTCTTTATACTCTTCAATATTTGTATTAAAGAGACGTGTACCGGAAGCATTTGTATGTCCGCCGCCGCCGAACTCAACTGCCAGTTTATTAACCGGGATATCATCTTTCGATCTGAAACTGATCTTTAATCCGTTCTTTAATTCATAGAACAAAATACCGATCCGAACATTTTGAATCGTTAAACAATAATTCACAAAACCGTCAATATCAGCTTCGGTTGCGCCTGTTCTTGTAAGTGTTTCAAGTTTGATGCTCATAATTGCAATCTGTTTTGTTGAATCAAGCTCGATAGTTGAAAGCGCTTCACCTAATAACTTTGCTCTTGCAAATTTGAATTGATCATAGATCTTATTGTAAACTGTTGTAGGATTAACACCCGTTTCAAGCAGCTCAGCCATTATTCTATGAATTCTTGGGCTTGTTCTATCAAAACGGAATGAACCTGTATCGGTCATTATTCCGGCATAAAGTTGAAGTGCGATC
>JBBAAM010000026.1:0-45697 GCA_041658245.1 Melioribacteraceae bacterium | reverse complement strand
ATTTGTTAATGCAATAGAGATTAATTCAGCAAATAAAATCGGCTGCGGAGATATCTTTGGGGCGGTCTTCTTTTATATATATATTTCAACAAATGATATTCTTGTTTCATTAAAAGCTGCTAACAAAGCCGGTGCTGTTGCAGCATCGAGAAGCGATTTAACAAGTCATCCGGAAATCGAATTAAATGATAGATAGTGATCTAATAAAAAATAGAATATTAGTTATTGGTTCAAACGGAATGCTTGGTCAACGCATTACAGAGTTTTTTAATAACTCCTCTAAAGTTGAGTTAATGTGTGCATCAGCGGAAGAGGATTCTTTCATTCCAGGAGTTCAATACAAACAGTTAGATATCTCACAAAAAAATCAAGTAAGGCAAATAATTTTAGATTTCTTCCCGGATATAATTATTAACACGGCAGCTTTTACAAATGTAGATAAATCTGAAACCGAAAAAGAAACCGCATGGAAAATAAATGTGGGTGGAACTGAAAACATTGCATTATATTCTTGGACAGTTGATGCACATCTAATTCATTTTTCAACCGATTATATTTTTGATGGTAAAAACGGACCTTACACAGAAGAAGATAAACCCAATCCGATTGGTTATTACGGCAGAACAAAACTTGCTTCCGAAAATTCAATTCGCGTAAACGGAACACGATTTTCAATTGTTCGAACAATTGTTTTATACGGACCAAGTAAATACGGTCGTCCGGATTTTGTAAAATGGGTAATTAACTCATTACAAAAAGGCGAGAAGATTCGCATCGTAAACGATCAAGTTGGTAACCCAACTTATATTGATGATCTCGTTAATGCAGTGAATAAAATCATCGAATTCAAGAAAGAAGGAATTTTTAATATTGGCGGACGCGAGATGATTTCGCGTTATGATTTTACTTTAAGAATCGCAAAGTATTTTGGTCTCGATGGTAAATTGATAGTTCCTATTCTGACAAAAGAATTAAATCAGCCGGCTGCCCGGCCATTAAAATCCGGATTAATTACAATAAAAGCAGAAACTGAGATCGGTTTTAAGGCTCACACAATCGAAGAGACGTTTTCTTTAATGAAAATTGACTGGAAGAAGAATTTTAATAAGAGCAACACAAGTTCGTTATAGTATAAGAGCATCAGGTGTTTCCCGAAACGGGTTTGTACTTCTTGCTGAGGTTTGGGGAGATACTCAATTGAACCGCATTGGAGGATTTTGGCTGGCTCATACCGAAGAATAATTTTATTTATTCAGAAGCGCTTTTTTTTACTACATCAGATTAATATTTTATTAAAATCAATTTTCCTTTCGGAATTTTAACTAAACTGTTTTAGATTGCGGCATTAAAAAATTGTTTTCCTTCCAACCCTTCTATACCCGGAGGTAAATATGATTTCTCAACTTGTTCAACCGGAAATCATTGATTTAATATCAAATAGACAGTTCACAGAACTAAAAGAAATATTAATAGATTGGACCCCAACCGATATTGCCGATCTTCTACTTTCATTGCCCGAAAATGAACAGGCAATTTTTTTCCGGCTGCTGCCTAAAGATCTTGCTGCCGATGTCTTTGAATATTTTGATGTTGATACACAATTAAATTTAATTCAACTGCTCGGCAAAGAAGATGTTGCTTCCATTCTAAATGAAATGGCAGATGATGATAGAACTGCTCTCTTTGAAGAAATTCCCCCGAACGTTGTTAGACAAATGCTGACTTACTTATCGCCAGAACAAAGAAAGATCAGCCAGCAATTGCTTGGCTATCCGGAACACAGTGTTGGCAGATTAATGACTCCGGATTACATTGCCGTTAAAGAAAATTGGACTGTCCAACAAACACTGGATTATATACGTGAATATGGCAAAGACAGCGAAACCTTAAACGTGGTTTATGTTATTGACGAAAAAGGGAAACTTATTGATGACGTTAGGATTAGAGAATTCTTGTTATCACCTCTAGAAGGAAAAGTTAGCGAGTTAATGGATTTTAATTTTGTTTCATTAAAGGTAAATGATGATCAGGAAACTGCCGTTGAAATTTTCAAGAAGTACGATAAAATTGCCTTACCTGTAACAGATACTACTGGAGTGTTGGTAGGAATTGTTACAGTTGACGACGTATTAGATATCGCTGAAGAAGAAGCTACGGAAGATATTCAAAAGATAGCCGGTGTTGAAGCATTGGATGAACCATATCCAGATATTTCACTTTTTAGAATGATTAAAAAAAGAGCAGGGTGGTTAAGCATCTTGTTCTTAGGTGAGATGCTAACAGCAACTGCGATGGGATTTTTTGAAAACGAGATTCAACGTGTTGTACAATTAGCCCTTTTTGTTCCTCTTATTATTTCTAGTGGAGGTAATTCAGGATCGCAAGCCGCCACTCTTGTTATACGTGCTCTTGCATTAGGTGAAGTTACGTTAAAGAACTGGTTTTCCATTTTTAGAAGGGAGATTATTACAGGTTTAATTTTGGGTATTATTTTAGCGCTAATTGGAATGTTAAGAATAACTACCTGGCATTTTGTTGGTGGCTCTTATGGTTCAGTATGGTTCTTACTTATGCTTACTGTAAGTTTATCTTTAGTCGGGGTAGTAACTTGGGGAACATTAATGGGCTCTATGCTTCCATTAATAATAAAAAAACTTGGCTTTGATCCGGCTGCATCTTCGGCACCATTTGTTGCAACTTTAGTTGACGTTACCGGATTAATAATTTATTTCTCAGTTGCGTTACTAATTTTATTATAAAAGAAATGTATTTTATTTTTGATACAAGAAAATTAATAATGAGGCTTTAATGGGTTCAGAACAATTTGAATTCTTTATTATCTTACTAAAGCTTAAATCATATCTTGTAAGTTTAATGGATTATCCTGCAAACCCCTTAGAAGATTTCGAATACACGGAAGAATTTTTACTTCGTAAGTATCCTGAACACAAAGATGAAATTATTGATTTGTTGATAAGAAATAACATAACCAGCGACACTCAAATAGCATTTACTGAAAACATTCAGCAGAAGTTTAGAGAAATTGTTCTAGGTTCCGGGCCGTCAGAAAAATTAGCGAACATATTAGATAAATATCAGATAATGTCAATAAAAGAATCTCTAAACGATAAAACATTAGACGATCTAAAATTATCACGTGAACAAAAATTAAGGGAAATTATTTCTGTTTTATTACAGTTAGCACGTGTTTGGTCTCAAAGAAGTGCTATTGAGAATACAATAGAAGATTTTTCCATTCTTGATGAAGAAGATTTGATTCGTCCCGAAGAATTAGATAATCTTTATAAACTTGATCATATTACATCTGACTCTTTTGCTGCAATCTCAAAACTTACAAACATTTATCTTGAACAATTGATGGAGTATTATTTCAAATTTGGCGGTGATGTATCTCTCGTAGAATTTATTTCTATTTTTGAAGAGTTTAAGCAGGTTGTATTAAAGCAATATAAAAATTTATTTAAAGAACATGGACTGGATCCTGATATAATAAAATAGAGGAACACATGAGAACAAAAATCGTTTTTATCAATTTAGTTTGTTTAACAATATTGTCGTCATGCAGTATCTTTCAAAAAGATTCCTTTGAAGGGAAATGGGAATTAATATTAAGCGGTGATCTTCAAGAGGTTTTTGAATTTGACATTTCCGAAAACAATGATTTCTCTTTCACAAAAGATGTTTACTTTCAAGGAAATAGTTACGGTGTTACTATTATAGGCAACGTTACAAAAGAAGGAGTTTTACAGGCGGACTTAATCGCAATGAGTCAAAAAATGGGTATTGTAGAAGGAACGCTTACATATCAAAATGGTTCCGGTAAATGGGATGCTAGTTATGCAAGAGGAAATTGGACAGCTGTAAAAAAATAATTTATAGTTCAAAAAAAAGCCCCGCCTCTCAACCATACTTGAGAGAACGGGGCTTTTTCAATTTATAATGCTACCTTATTTCTTTTCCATATGCTTTGCAGTGATCTCGACTCTTCTATTCTTAGCTCTATCTTTTGCAGTTTTATTTGGTGCAACCGGTTTTGATTCTCCAAATCCTTCTGCGGTAATTTGAGTATCGCCTAGACCTTTCTTAACCAAATATTCTTTTACAATATTAGCTCTCTTCTCAGAAAGTTTTTGGTTGTACTTATCGGAGCCAATTGCGTCTGCATGACCCCCAAGAGCAACTTTTGCATCGGTAAGTTTGCTGATAACATCGTAAGCATTATCAAGAATTTTCTTTTCAGATTTTTTCAAGTCGTGTTTGTTGAATCCAAAGTGGACATTGTCAAATGTCATTTCTTTTTCAACAACAGTAACTGGTATATCATCTTTAGGATCTAACGGATTAGTTCCACGGTTAACTTCAATTCCATCATTTACAGTTCCTCCGTCAGTATCAACTTTCAACGGATCGGTTTTGTATTTCATAACTTCTTCACCGTCTTTTAATCCGTCGCCATCTGTATCAACATTCAAAGGATTGGTTTTGAACATGGTAACTTCTTCACCGTCTTTTAATCCGTCGCCGTCACTATCTGGATTTAATGGATTGGTTTTATACTTCATTAACTCATCATAATCATTTAGACCATCATTATCCGAATCAGCTTTAAGCGGGTTGGTTTTGTACTGAGAAATTTCTTCACCATCTTTCAATCCGTCTCCATCGGTATCAGCTTTATTAGGATCGGTATTATATTGTTTTACTTCAGCGCCGTCTTGTAATCCGTCTCCATCGGTATCAGCGTTGTTTGGATCGGTACCGAGTTCTATTTCTTCGCGTTTAGTTAAACCGTCATGGTCTTTATCACTATTTAAGCTTTCACTTGAAAAAGATAAACCGACACCTAAATTAATATAACCGTCATTTGTTCCTTTGATGCTGTAATTATTATAATTATCGGTAGTAGACCAGTTGTAACCGACACTTAAATCTAAAGCAACTTCATCAGATAATTTTACTTCAGTACCAATTCCGACAGGTATCCCTAAAGTCCAGCCATCTGCTTCAACAGCTAATACTGAAACAGAAACGGGTTTTTTTGTAACACTGTAATTAACTAAACCTAAACCGGCATAGAAATATGGGTTCCAGTTTTCTAATTCGAATGGTGTGAAAAGTAATCTTGCTTCAATAGGAATAATTGAAGTTTCGTAAGTAGATTTGTTGTAATCATCACCTTTAAGTTTACCGAATCCGGCATTAGCTTCAAGCTGCCAGTCTTTGTTCAATTCAAATCTAAAAAAACCTTTGAAAAGATAAGATGAAAGTGCTAAACCATTATCAGTTTCGAATTCTGTTGTTGGTAAAACCCCGTTAATTTGAAAACCACCTTTATAGCCAAAATCCTTAAAAGTATTAAATGAAATTTGGGCAGAAGTGGTTACTGCACATAGTGCGATAAAGAAGAGTACATAGAATAAATTGGAAAATCGTGTTTTTTTGTTCATTAAGATATCCCTTAATTTAATTGATGAATGAAATTTTTCTTTCATATATTTTATTTAATAACACTTTATTCTTTAAAAAGTTGACAAATGAAATTTTTAATTGTTAAAACTTTTTCATTCACACTTCATTAAAAACCCGCTAAATATTAATACTAAACCAATTAGTGCAACTTTATTATATTGATCGGAATAATAATGGCCACCGATAGTGACTGATGGTTTGTGGCTTAACAGGACTTATAACTTTTCCTCTAATAATTTCGATTTTACAACTTATATTTTGAACAACGTTTCAAACCTTCATATGAAATATAACTATTCATAAACTCAATCAAAACTTTGAAGAAGCATACTTATAATCGGGAGATAAGTGTTAATAAAAAATGATGGCATTTTTAAGCTAATCTTTTTTTGGTAACACTACACCACAAACTTCGAAAGGCGATTTACTATATATGATCTACTTTTTTGAAATTAGAATAAATGACTGTAGTTAAAAATTTTGGACTAAAACTCAGCGCGAGAAATTTCTTCTGTTTTTAAGTTACCTCGATCTTGAAGGAATAGTTCAATTGTATATCCTGTATAATGGTTATCTACTAACTTAAAATCGAATATATAATCTGCTTTATAATAATCCGTTGAATCTCCAAATAATTTTTCTTCCCCATACCATTTATTACCAGTGGCGTATTTTATATAATACGAACCTAATGGAACATCAACCATTACTTTGTAATTAGCGCGAATAAAAATTGACATAATAAATTCATCATTAACTGAGTTAACTAATTTTACATAATAATGCTCATTTGATGATTTTGTAATTATTTGCAATGGTGCAACTGCTTCTTTGTCGGTGTAGTATTTGACCACACCATTTACAGGTAATGTCAATTCTTGAGAAAAACTATATCCTGAAAGGATAAAAATAAAAACTAATAAAAAATTTACAATATACATTACAACTCCTACTCATTTTTATAAATAAATAGTAAAGCTAAATTGCGATGAGTATATTTCTAAGAATATATAATTCGTAATGAATTTTGTTAATGGAAAACAAAACTATATCAACTTAGCAGTAAAAAAAATAGGAGAATAATTTCTTTAAAAAAATCCTTTTAATTTGATATTCTGATAATAGGTGAAAAGACAAAGTATTCGTCATTACGCCAAGGGGGTAGATTACTTATTCCAGTAAAATTTCTAAAGTATCGAAAATCAAATCCAAATGTATCATTGATCAAAAAATTAAACAGAAATCCATAATAAGCACACTTGGTAGATGGTTCGTAATTCATAAATATTCTAAAGTCATGTTGAAATACGCCATTAGTGTTCTTTTCTACACCTATTTCCGCAAATACACTGCTTATATATTTATCCTTATTTGATTTGTCCTTCTCTAAATCTTCAACTGATTTAAACTGAGGGTACATTTGGTAATGATATATATCATAAAAAGCCAAGCCAATACTCCATTTGAGTGAGCCGAAATCTATTATTTGAATATCATGAATATTTTTAAATTGAAATGCAAAATAATTTCTATTCGAATAGATGTCCGTTGATTCATTAATTTCATACTGTTCCCAATAATATTTAGAATAATTAAATTTCCCATTGAATTCTATTTCGAAATTTTCCCAAAAAGAAGGAAGAGCATTATCAATTATTTGAGCCGGCCTCCCTTTTAGACGCAAAAAAATACCATTACCAGATGAACGTAATGGTTTTGGAGGAAGATTACTATTTATCATACTCTTTTTGGCGAGTGCAACGCCAACAAATATTGACCAAGAGGGCCGATCCAATTCTTTTATTATACCGGTTTCTTTAGTTCTAAAATGAGAAAGGTTCAAGCCAGCAAAATAACTTGGATAAAACCAACCAGGATTTACAATTAAATCTTCTCCCCATTTACCTTCTGCAGAGAGTTTAAACCTCGATGTAGTTTTGTTTTCCTCATTCACCCAAGAATCAATCAAAAATTCGGGTTTCAAAAAATTGAAATATATATCGTATTTACGTTGTCTTTCTGTATCAACTTTAGAGGGGTTTATTTCTGAATAATGATATTGCTTTCCCGTAAGTTTACCATAAAGAGTTCCTAACATGTCTTCAAGATTATACGCATCACGAATTTCTTTAAATTTAGGCGCCACCTTTGCTGATGAAAGAAATTGTATAGAGTAAATTTGTTTATCCCCAAGTTCTATTATCATGTATGCTTTATTTTGATCAATTAGTTCTTCATATTCATGTATTTTATCCAAGTTAACTGAGGCATCAGTCTTATTTGAATCGAACTCTGGCAAATTATAATAGATCAATTGACCTAAAACAGAGTTAATAAGATTGGCATCGCTGATTAGTAATTTATTTGTATTTAGTACGTTTCTAGGATTTACTAATTTCGAAATGATTTTATAAAGTGTTGTTTGATCAATATCGTCTTTTGACTGTGCGTTTGAATCTATAAAACAAAAAAATATCAGTACTATAATAATTGCTAATTTTTTCATGATTAATCTCATTCTTATTTCTCAAAAATTTTTATAAATAAAACCCATGTCGCCATCTTAATTGCAAAAAAGTTCCGGAGGGATTTTCCCATTCCAGGTGATTACGAAAGAATGGTTCGGTTATATAAGTTATTTCGAACCGTAAATCATCATTATCTAGATCAGCAAAATTAAGTAGGGATAACCAAAAACCTAATTTCACACGTTGTTCAAATATTCTTGATGATATGCCTAATATTGGTTCTTTTCTTCCGTTGCTTTTCATTTGAACAAGATTGTATTCCAATTCTAAAACCGGTTGCCATATTGCTGACATTTCTTTTATTGATAGGAGTGTATTATCTAAACTATAACTCGCTTTAATGACATCATAATATGCAATTCCTAAGTCAACTTTGATCATATGATTACCGTTACTAGAAAGATTTTTAAAAAAAGTCGAAAGAAACTGTGCTTGATAAAAACTGAAGAATGCATTATATGAATTATTGCCGATCTTTGTTATTGGATGATTATTATAATTTTCTTTGGGCCAGAAAAAAGCATTTGCGTGAAGAGGAAATAACCCAAAGAAATTACTAACCTTTATATCAACACCAACATTAGGTCCTAGATTCAATATTGGAGAACCGTAAAGTCTATTGGTATTTGCGCCAAATCTAACCAATATTCTAAAATCTAATACTTTTGTATTATTAGTGATTACTTCGTTGCCGTTGGCATCTTTTTCCAGACCTTCAAGTGGCAGTAAAAGTCTTCCGCCCGCAATTAGAGATGAACTCTGAAATGGCAATATGTTTAAAATATTTTCATGTGATGATAGTTCAAACCCAACTGACATATTTTTAACGCTCTCGTAGAATTTCTCAAAGGAAATGCCAATTCTGGAGAAACTAACATCTAGATGCCAATTATAATCATCTGAAACATTTGAGCCGGTTTTCTTACTTAAAGAAAATTTAGTTGATATTAAAGGTTTGACGAGTTTGTATGAATAGTAATCATTTAGTTTTTGGTAGTTGAAGTAGTTTTCAGTTTGATCCAAATTGTTTTCATCAGGGATTTTACTTGAAGATATATTATGGCTTCCGACATTACCTTTTTCATTTTCGTTCTTTAGAATACCCGAAAATTTTTTGAATAAATTAGGGTTACTCTGTAATTGCATAAATGTAAATAAAGTAACGATCTGTGGTAGTCCGCCCGGCTCTCCTGTTATAGGATTAGGTTTTTTTTGTGTTGTTTTGTCAACTAACAAAGGATAATATTTAGTTTTTGAATCTATATTAGGATTAGGATTTATGACATAGTAAACCAAACAATTAATAAAAGTTTCAGTCGAAGGATTTATATAAGAGTTGGAGGTTTTAAGACTATCATACTTCAGTGTATCTACATAATTGTCAAAGACTTGTTTGTAAAGCACTACTTTTAATAGAGCTTTCTTATTTTCGGCCCCTTCGAGTAATCTTTCAATTTGAGCAAAATGATTTACGTAACAAAAACAAAAAAATATTATCAATAATTTTTTAAACATATAAACCTCATTATAAATAAACTGAATAACTTTTTATACTTAAGAAACAATCAGTTTCTTCTATAGATTTTTACATTTTGTTTTCCAGAATGCTCTTCATTACCATACTTTGTTTTAGCAGTGATACTAAAATTAAAATTGGCTTCCTCTTCAATTGGAATTTTATTCAAGTCGATGCTTAAGTATATGAATGACGATACCGGACCATTCTCATAACGTACTTTATACTTATTCTGGTCCTCAGTCACATCCTTAACATCAGGGGAAATAAAAATTCTTTTATTGCCATCTTTCCCATAGTAATATAAAGCAAGCATAACTTCAAAAGTATTTGTGGCTGAATCTGATGGTCCGTCTATTATAATCATGCTCTGATTAGAGCCTATACTTTGATCCAACCATGCTGAATTTGGTTTAAGTATCTTAAACTCCCAATTTGAAGATTGTAGAGAATTTTTGTTATCATAATAATTAAAAGTACGTGAGTTATACTTTCCAATCACCTTTATTGTACTTTTTTCGGTGGAATATGCATCAAGGAATTTGGTCAGATCAACTAAAGGAGTTCCAGGTTCTACAGTGTCTGGTTTAACATTACCATTGATATATATTTCATAAGAATACGCATTTTTGTTATTGTACTCTACAGTAGCAAAACTAAACTTAAACTCTTCACCCCAAAATAATGTATCCCTATTATGATCTTCTGCGGCAAGTGTAGGGTATTTAACTTTTATATTATAAAATGAAGAATCCTGATGCTCATATCCTTCTCTTGTACTTATTTCATATTTAAACAAGTATTCATATTCACCTCGTTCGTATAAAGTATCAATAATTTCACCAATGTAAACACTATTACCTCCGTTTTCTCTTATACCTATTTTAAGGCCAAAACCTGGAAATGTTTGTCTAATGTAATTGGTATCTAAATTTTTTTTATTTTGTCCTCTCCTTTCAAGTGAGAGCATTTTTAATAAATCAATATTAGCAATTGCTAATCTTTTAATAACTTGAGTGTTAGTATAGAAAAATGAGCCATCATTATTTTGAGCAGTAGTTAAAGCTAAACTATATACTAAAAAAATAAATAGATATTTTTTCATTTATTCGCTCTTTTTAGGTTAAAGATCACTATTTGTTTTTTTCCATTTGTCAGATACGTTTTTATATGAAGGATTAAGCTTTACGATAAAATCATGTAGTTCACTAGTATCTTTTTGATAACGAATCATTGGTATAAAAATCTTCTTCTCATAAACTAATGAATCATTACCAATGTGTGTGCTAATTAACGATTTATTAACATTTCCTTTAGTAATTGTTGCTTGTAAGATCTCTTTAACATCGTGGGGTATGTAATAGGGTAATTCTCTGATAGTTGTATATGTAGCCTCAAAATATAAACTTTGATTTATTTCTCCACTTAATTCATAAATTGTATTGTTCGAATCTTTATTACTAACATTCATTAAAAAAATATTTGAATTGTTAAGTTTAATAGTATCTTTAGAAATTATTGAATTTAATAATAAAGTATCCAAATATATTTTATTTATTTTAAATACCTTAATTCTTAATTCAACATTCTTTTTTTCTCTTGGTGAAACCATTCCAGACAGATAAAGATATGTACTAAATTTTCCATCTTCATAAGACACATAATCTGGGTGATTGTCTATGCCAGCAAAAGAAAGTTGATAGAAAGATGCATTATTAAGGAATTGCTTTATCCAGGCATCTTGAGCATCATCTCTATCTAGAATTACAATGAACAGTTCTGAGAGAAGAACGATATATAACACGAAATATATTTTAGCAGAAGACATATTATTTCCTCTTTAGTTAAATAAAAAACCATTTTGTACTTTTAATTCGTAGGAGCCTGCAAATTTAATTTTTTATTAAGAGCGTCTAATAGTTTCTTGAGTTCATCATAGTCTTTGCTTAATCTTTCTATGACTACTATAGCTTCTTTTACAGAAATTGAACTATCGATAGGTTTTATTACTTCAGGTAAAAAGAAGTGATCGAATAGGGAACCGTGGTCTTCAGTCTTAAAAAACATAGTAAATGCAAGTAATAAAATCATAAAACATTCAAATCCAAGGGAGCTCCAAATCCATCCGAGCGCTACTCTTCCATTTTCTCCTTGAAAAAAGGCAGGAATATTAGTTCCAAGACCTCTAAGTCCTAAAACGAATACTAAAAAAGCAGCCCCAGCATAAACAAATGCTAAGATATTATTTTCATATTTCGGTATCCATTTGAATGTTATATAAGGTTCCCAATTAAATAAAAATTTAAGACTGTGTTCATCCACATCATTATGATATTTTTTTATTCTTGCAATTATAGGTAAACACTCTGGGTGTTCCTTTATCACTTTTCTCAATGAATGGTTAATTTCATCAATATTAATTTCTGAAGATTGAGAAGTAGGGCACATCTGTACCTCCAATTTATTTTTGAAGTTAGTTATAATCGAAAGATTTCCCCGATGCTTGCGTCGGGGAGCTTCATTTAAATATTATTTATTTTTGAATAAAAAATTTTATGATTTATTTTCAATTATAAAAAATATTTTTTCGAAAGGAAGAATAATGCTTACATATAACATATAGTTACAAATAAGATCCTTCGGAATTTTATTATTTTTTTATTTATAGATTTATATTAAATAAAATTGCTATTAGCTATTCTAAAATTCCTTCATTTGAATATAAGTTAAAGGAAGAAAATGCACAAATTCTAAATTGAAACAACTATTATTTTTAATGAAGTCCGTTCTAAATTCAATCTTAAATACTAACTAGTTCAAAAAAGTAAATAAAAAACTCTTTATAGTAACTATTCCTAGAGAAAATGTAAATTAAAAAAAATTGTCTAAAACTTACGCAAGTACTCTCCGTAATAATCCTCATAAACACTAATAATTTTTCTATGTACTCAGATAATCTGTCTTAAATAGCTATAATTAGCGGTTAGTCGTTTCTAGTGAAATGAGAGTAAGGATCACAGGAAATAATGACTCAGATTATAACAGTCGCTTATCTTTGAGACATTATTAGTTTGATATTTTATTGAAAACACGCAAAAAATAAATCTTTTAATTGGCATTTTGATTGATTCCTTCTTTAACAACATTTATTAATGGAAGGAATGAAAAATGAAAAAGAAAAGTAAAATCAAAAAGTTATTATTTACTTTGTTTTTTGGCTTTTTAGCCTTTGAAATGGGAAGTATGATACTTATCGCTTTCAAAATTTTATAATTTGCTTTATGAGTAATATTAAAGCGTACAAGAAACAATGAGTCATAATACTCAGTATTTAAGATAGTTCAGGAATTCATTCACTGATTTATTTTCGAATCTTTGGCGAATCTCTAAGAATCCCTTTCCATAATTTACATCAGGATCGACTTCAAGTAACTTAATTAGATCAAAAACAGAATTTTGAGTGAGTGATTTTAGATAGAGGTATGATACATAATTGCAGCTTCCTTCATTTATTTTATCAGAAAGATTTTTCTGTGTATTCTCATAAATCCAAGAATGCATTAATTCATGAGCGATAGTTGATTCTAAAGAAAGTGAAGGCGTTCCGGATAAAACATATATAGTATGATAAATAGTCTGATTCACCATTTGATTATTAATGTATTTATTCAATGATTCGGAATTACAATAACCTTGAGTTTTTTCAGTATAGTTCTTTGATTTATTTCTAAGAACATTTCTATCAACGCCGGCTATTTTGATATTTTTCAAATTAAATCTTATACCGATACTTGTTAGTTGCGTAGAAACTTTAATCAATAAATTCTCCAACTGTTTCTGGTCAAAGACTGCAGTCACATAACAAATGTTACAGATATGCCTGCCGTCTGAATAATCTTTGCCCCCTTTAGTTATAGCTTGACAAATTATTCTGTTGCAGCAATCACATTGGTAAAATTCATTTTTATGATAAGGATGATATTTATTCAGATAAATATCTTCAGAGTACTCCCCTTTTAATGGTTGGTTGCAGACTGCACATTTAGGAAGAATATAATTCTCATAACATGATTTATGATACTTTCTGTTTTCATTTACAACATATTCTTCATTAAGTATTTTTCTACAGTAATAACAAATCAATCCTTCTGCTTGCGAATAACAGTCGGGATGATAATAACTCCCATCTTTTCTCATGAAATTACCATTGATCTGTTTATCACATCCTTTACATATAAAGTGTTCGGGATGAAAAGCCTTACCATCAACCATGATATATTTGTTTTTTATTTCTTGCTGGCAATAAGCACACCGTAAATTGTTCTGGGTGAAAGTCTGTGACTGAACTATTATGAAAAGAATAATAATAGTGCTATTCAATTTATTAATGGAAGACAAGATGTTAAATAATTTATTCATCGTGATTTGTTAATTTTCTACTTAAATAATAATATCAAATATTTTTTTTTCAAACTCCATTGGCTTTTTGTCGTTATAAGGTATGCACATCGAAAAATTCGTCTTAAGATCATTATTCAAAAATAAAACAGCTTCTTTGATATCAAAATAACCAGTATGTGATGATGAATCGGTTTTATCACTTCGCATTTTTTGTCAATAAATCTGTTTACTATTGAAACATATATCCAATTACTCAAAGCTCTATAATTAAAAAAGTAATGAGGAAAAAAATGAAAATTAGTCATCAAGTAGTTCTTAGTAATAAGGTTATCACTATGAATTAAATATAAAATAAGAGTTGAAATTTCTATAATTATTTTTGAGAATTGAATTAGTCAATTTAAAATATTTTCAAGTATTGAACATTAGAGTAATAAAATCAATCAAAACTTTTTCGCCAGCTTCGCATTAAGAAGCCTGTAATAATAAGAGCTAAACCAATCAAAGCAACTTTTATATATTGATCAGAATAAAAATAATATCCGCCAATAGCTACAGGTACAGTTTGTGTCTCTACAGGATTTATTCCTTCGCCTCTAACAACTTCAATTTTATAGCTAAAATGAAGAAGGGCATAGGCAACAATTATACTTCCTTGCAAAAAACAAACAATATCTACTAATGCCGAAACAATAATTTCCATTATTCTTCTCATAATAGTTCCTTTTCAAAGTAGATGAATATATTTTAGTACCCCGGAGAGGAATCGAACCTCCGACCCAGAGTTTAGGAAACTCTTGCTCTATCCACTGAGCTACCGGGGTAAATCCTTTGTGGAAAGAGAATCTCTTTGATTCTATGCCGAAGATTTTCTTTTTCTAACAACATATGAATTCTAACAAGAAATATAACTATTCAGATAATCAATCAAAACTTAGATTTAAGCAAAAATGAGGAAAATCAAACAAATTCTAAAATTGAATTTCCTTGTCTCTTTTTATAATTTGAACACCGAAATTTTACAATACTTTGGAGACTATTAATAATGACGACTATAGTAGATATTTGGGGCAGAGAGATACTAGACTCGAGAGGAAACCCGACAGTAGAAGTGGAAGTAACTTTGGAATGCGGAGTAGTTGGAAGAGCAGCAGTACCGAGCGGTGCATCAACCGGTGAAAACGAAGCAGTTGAATTACGCGATGGAGATAATTCACGCTATTTAGGAAAGGGTGTTAAGAAAGCAGTAGAAAATGTTAACAACAAAATAGCTGATGAATTAATTGACTTCGATGCGACAGATCAAGTAGCGATTGATAATTTCTTGTGTGAACTTGACGGCACACCGACTAAATCTGAACTGGGCGCAAATGCTATTCTCGGTGTATCATTAGCTTGTGCCAAAGCATCCGCAGAAGCATTAGGACTTCCATTATACCGATACATCGGCGGAGTAAGCGCAAGAACTTTGCCGGTTCCAATGATGAATATTTTGAACGGCGGTAAACACGCTGATAATAATGTTGACTTCCAGGAATTTATGGTAATGCCTGTTGGAGCTCCATCATTTGCAGAAGCATTGAGAATGGGAACTGAAACATTTCATTCATTAAAATCCGTATTAAAGAAAAAAAGTTATAACACTGCAGTAGGCGATGAAGGCGGATTTGCACCAAACTTAAAATCAAATGAAGAAGCAATTACCGTAATTTTAGAAGCGATTGAAAAAGCCGGATATAAACCCGGGAAAGATATTTTTATCGCACTCGATCCGGCTGCAAGTGAAATGTGGAATAATGAAAAGAAAGCTTACTACTTTTTCAAATCTGATAAATCCTATATGGCTCCGGAAAAGATGGTTGATTACTGGGTGAGTTGGATAAAACAATATCCGATCATTTCACTTGAAGACGGTATGGCGGAATTTGATTGGGACGGTTGGAAATTACTTACTGATAAAGTTGGCAACAAAGTTCAGTTAGTCGGAGATGATATTTTTGTTACAAACACAGAAATTTTTTCTAAAGGAATCGAAAAAGGAATTGCTAATTCTATCCTAATCAAGGTAAACCAAATTGGAACATTAACAGAAACACTTGATGCAATTGAAATGGCAAAACGTGCAAGTTACACGGCAGTGATGTCTCATCGTTCAGGTGAAACAGAAGATACCACTATTGCAGATCTTGCTGTTGCAACTAATTGCGGACAAATTAAAACCGGTTCAGCAAGCAGAACAGACCGCATTGCTAAGTACAATCAGTTGTTAAGAATCGAAGAGGAACTTGATACAACAGCAATTTTCCCTGGCATTGCAGCTATTAATTACAAAGCTGAATAATTAATAAATTTATTGATAAGAGGATGTCTCAAAAGTAATTATTCAAATAAAAAATCTGCGATAATCAGTTATATCTGTGTTCATCCGCGTGCTATTTTTAAAAATATTTTACTTTTGAGACACCTCTTTTTTATAATCTAAATATTTTTTTGAGGTTATCTTGCCGAAGCAATAGATGCTTTGGAAGCTGATAATGATTTCTTAAAACGCGGAAATATTTTCAACGATGAACTTTTAGAGCAATGGGTAAAAGTTAAAAACGAAGAGATTCATGCTATTGGTACAATGCCGCATCCGTTTGAGTATAAGATGTATTTTACGTTATAAGAGTAATATAAAATCAAAAATCAATAAATGACTATTCTAAGAGGTAAAATTAAGAGATTATTATTTTAAGCATTATATATATTAAAACAATAAATTATATTTGATTTTGAAAAGATTAGTTATTAAATAATAATTAACGATTATTCTTTTTGTAAGAAAATCATTAGTTACTTATAGATTATCTTAATAATGAACTTATGCAGTTAAAATGAAAAGACTGATCAAGAACAAGGAATCTCAAAAATAAATGACACATTTAAAAGATTATTTTATTAAGAAAATAATAATAGGTGTTGACCATAAACCAAATTTTTTACATACAGAAAAAGCTAGAAAGAGTTTAAATAATTTTATAGAAAAATATAACCATGCCTCTGTAAAAAAGATAGGTGCAGAAGAATCGTATGAAATAAAAAATGAACATGAGTATTGGAAATTCTTTGCAGAATGGAATCATTTTGGATTTGAAATGGAAAACTCTTTAGATTTTGAAAGCGCTGAATCAACATGTAAAACTTTTTTATCTCACTATAGTAATGATATTGGAATAAGTATTTATTCAAGAGTAGGGATTAGAGTAATTTTTTTATTTCCTTTTAATGGAACTTTTGAAGAACTATTGAAATTTTATAATAATAATATGTATAAAAACGTTGAAATTTATAATTCTTTTGGTGATATAGACGATGCTGGAATTATAGTATTGACAGCTCATGATAAAAAATATAAGATGAACTTAAGCTTCGGACCTTTTGCAAAAGGAGAAATAAAAAGTAAAATATCAGATTTTAAAAATTATGATGAGAAATTCGATAATTCATTTATGGTGGATATAGATTTATTCCAAGATAAACCTCAGAAGTATGTCTTAAATACTTATATTTCTGAAACTCTAAACGCTGCAAGAGTAAAAGTATTAAAATTTAAGTCAACATTAAAAGAATAAAAAATGGGTCATTTTAATCAATCAAATTTAGCCAAATCACTTTTCGATCCGGATACTGAGGAATTAGAACCGTCTGAATATGAACAAGAAGTTTCTGAATCAATATCTTCCGAATCATTACCATTTGAATTAACTGGTAAATTTTTATTTAAGAAAAGCAAATCAACTGGTAGTCACAGAATCTCTGCAAGAGTCACCAGTATTACTCACAATCCACCATTATTGACCGATGTAAAAGTTGAGATTCTAGAAGGAGAAGTAGAGAAAATTTATGATAATGATGCTCTTGTTGTATTTAATCATGGTTCTGTTTTCATTGAAAGGATAATCTCATTGGAACGTTTAGCTTCTAAAGAACTTGATTATGAAGGAGCAAAAATTCGATTGGAAATATATAGTGAAGGCGGAAATGTGCTTACGGTTATTAATAAAAATGAGAATGATGAACCAATCTGGGCCCAATCTCCAGATGAAAAAATGATTCACATATTTCAGAATCTCAAAAAAAGTTCTCTAATTAAATCATGATATCAATTGACTCTAAAAATTCACGTACTCAACGTCGGCTCGGGAGATAGTACTGTAATAGAATATATTGATGAGAATAATACTCTTTGGGCAGTAATAGATTGTTATAAAGAGAATGAAAGTCATGAATCAGAAACATTAAAGTTTCTTAAACAGAAAAACGTTACCGAAATTTATTCCATATGTTTAACCCACCCAGATCTTGATCATTACAATGGATTACTTGAACTTGTTGACTATTTCTCAGATAGGGGAAGGAATTTAACTAGATTTATTGCTCCGATATTAGATCATACTAAATATAAAAGTATTCCAAATTCAAAAAGAGAAGAACAAAAATTAAGGGCACTCTATTCACTTCTTTCACAGTTAGCAGAAAAAGATAAAATTCATTATGATCAATTTGGATATGGTCAACCTATTTTTTTCCCATATACTGATAAAGTAATAGCTCTTGGTCCTTTAGTTATTAATACTGAAAAATATGCTAAACAAATATATGAACGAGAAAAAAAAAGAAATATTGGGGAAAAACCATCGAAAGTAGATAAAAACTTGCTATCAGTAATAATTGGGATTATTGGACCGAAAACCTTGACCATTTTGTGTAGCGATGCAACTTCTCATATTATAGAAACTACCTTAAAAAGATTTACTGGTGATAGAAAAAAAAGTAATGAGATAACACTTTTTAATTTTGTAAAAGTCCCTCATCACGGATCTGCAGAAAGTAATTACCCTGACTTGTGGAGCCATTATTGTATCAAGAATATATCTGTTGCTGGTATATCCGCAGGTCCCAAATACGGTCATCCTCACCTTGAAGTTGTTAAAAATATTTTAGAATCAAATGTGAAAGTTTATTGCACAAATAAGGTTGGATGTATTCGTAGTATAACTCAAAATAAATCTGTTGCAATAAATGAATCTTCTTCTACAATCATAGAAGGACTTCAACAAAGCACTAAAAGTATTAATTTATCTGCGACTTGTGAACCGCTCCACGGAACTATTACTTTTATAGATGACGGTGCGGAAATTAAAATCGAAACTGAATATCAAGAACTACCGATTTTAAGTTTGGATAATCCGTACTGACACCTCATTCATAAGACATGATATAAATAAATTTATTGATTTTAATATGTAATAAATTGATAGAAAAATTAGTGTATATTTTCAGAAAAATTGGAAAATATTAACATCAAAAAAATGTCAATTGATCAAGCTTATTTAAAAAATTCTTGTAATTAATACAAAGTTCCTTGGTGATTTAGTCGTTACTACGCCTGGATTGAAACATCTTCGCAATAAATATCCGCAAGCTGAGATTGTTCTTCTTGTTAGAAGTGAATATGAAGGTGTATTAAAGAACGATCCGAATATTAACCGAATCATCAGCTTTAATTTTAGTATTCGAAATAAAAAACTATAGGGTTTCAATTTCCAACAAAGTATAAACTTTTATTTCCTTAATTTTGAATTAGAAAAACAAGTGAGAAAGAATGCCGAATAATATTCTAGTTTCCGTTATTATTTCTATTTATAACCGAATTGATTATTTGAAATTAGTTTTAGCTGGATTTGAAATTCAATCCTTCAAAAACTTTGAATTGATTCTGGCAGATGATGGTTCCAACAAAAATGCTGTTAAGGAAATTAAAAGTCTAATTAGTAAAATTAGTTTTCCGGTTTATCATGTTTGGCATGAAGACATTGATTTTAGAAAAAATCGAATTCTAAACCGGGCTATTCAGGCTGCAAATACCGATTATTTGATCATCATAGATGGAGACTGCATTCCTCATTCAGAGTTTGTAAAAGAGCATTTCCAAAACAGAAAAGAAAAAACATGTTTGACAGGTCGAAGAATAAATATGTCGCAAAAAATAACGGACACATTGGATGAAGAAAAAATTAAGTCTGGTTATTTAGAAGGAAAATATTTCAAGCTTATGCTCGATAGTATATTCGGTTATTCTACTGATATTGAAAAAGGATTTTATTTTAAGAATCACTTTCTCAGAAAAATTTTTAACAAAAAGTATCGTGGACTCCTTGGCTCTAACTTTTCAATTCATAAGAATGATATTCTTGCAATTAATGGTTTCGACGAACGATACGAAGCTCCTTCTGTTGGAGAGGACAGCGATATTCAATTCCGCCTTGAATTAAATAATGTTAAAATAAAATCCTTGAATAATATAGCAATCCAATATCATCTTTATCATATACTTCAACCAAGGCCGCAAAAAAATTTAGATTTATTTGAAAAAATTAAAGCTGATGGACATGCATTCACACGCTATGGAATAATAAAAGATTTGCCTCATCAATAGAGTATCAAAATTATTCACTGTCGATTTCCAAGACTACTTGAGTTGGATTAAAAAATTTTTACAATTATAACTTATAACTCATAACTAATTTATTATGCCGCTGCTTGGAGAAATAACTGCTCTTATTACCGCATGTTTCTGGTCAATGTCTTCAATTGCTTTTACTGAAGCATCAATACGTGTTGGACCGATGTATGTAAATGTAACACGAATGTTGATCGCTTTAATATTTTTGTCAGTTACATTAATATTTTTAAATGTGAAAGTAGATCTATCATCTAATCAAATTTGGAATCTTACAATAAGCGGTTTTGCCGGATTAGTAATTGGAGATACATTTTTATTTAAAGCATTCAGAAGTATTGGCGCAAGGATAAGTATGTTGGTCATGGCGCTTGTTCCTCCTATATCAGCTTTACTTGCGTTTTTCTTTTTGGGTGAACGATTATCCATTCTTGGTGTACTTGGGATTACAGTAACTGTATCTGGAATAGCTTTGGTCATTTTCAAAAGGGAAGAAAGACCTACATCAAATTATAAAATTGATTACAGCGGAATATTTTATGCTGTAATTGGCGCTGTAGGTCAAGCAGTCGGATTAATTTTTGCGAAATATGCATTTAATGAAAATGAAATAAATGGTTTTCTTGCAAGTTTTGTTAGGATAGCTTCTGCCGTGATAATGATTTATCCTCTTGTAATAATCACTAAGAGATTTAGAGAGCCGGTAAAAGTTTTCATGAAAGATAAAAAAGGATTTTTGTTCACTCTTATAGGCGCAGTATTTGGTCCATATCTTGGAATTACATTTAGTCTTATATCTATTTCACACACCAAAGTTGGAATTGCATCAACTATCATGGCAACCGTACCAATTCTTATGTTACCCTTAGTGCACTTTTACTACAAAGAAAAACTTTCTTGGATTTCAATAACGGGTGCGTTTATAGCGGTTGGCGGAGTTGCGCTTTTGTTTCTTCACTAAAAATCAGTAAGTAGTATCCAGTATGTAATACGTAGGTTTGAGTTGATCTTCAACTGGAGACTAATAACAAGGAAGAAGCAAAAAAGAAGATAGATTCCCCAAACAAAAACTGTCTTAAAATATTTGCTAATCTCACTTTGAACCCACATTTCATCTATCAATCTTTCAAAAGGTTTCAAAAATCAAATAAATAATGGCATAACAGTTGTCATACTATAAAGTCTTAAAACAGGAAATTTTTATGGAATTAATTCAGATTATCTACGATATCCTTCTTTTTGGAGGAGCATTATTAGTATTTGTAATCATCATTTCTTATTTAATTTCGAAAATAAGAATTGAAGAAACTGTTTCTTATAACTCTATTGATAGTAGATTTAATCAAAAAGCATTGATCTTACAAAGAAAAATTAATTATGAACAGGAATTATATCGAAGGAAAATATCTTCCATTCAGCCTCAAATTTTTCCAATAGCTGATATAAAACCTAAAGAAGTTAAAATTATACGTAAACCAACCGTATATAAACGAGATTCACAAGAAGTAATTCGAATAGAAGAAAAGCATTTGAATAAAACAAACGGAAATGGAAATGGAAAACGATATACTATTGTGAATGATGATATGAATAAATCGAGAATCCGTGCAGCAAACTTTTACCTCTAAAAATAATATTATATCATTTTTTATTTTTAGAATTACATAATTAAACTGTCAATAAAAATCCCGCATTGAGCGGGATTTTTTACTGTTAACTCAACACTGCTGACTGCAAACTTGTTACGCTTTCATTCGTTCGCCTTTTTCTTCTTTAATAAAGATCCAACCTACAACTTTCCCGATATCAATTATCTCAAAATTATTCCAATATTTTTTTGTACGGACGTGCATTGAACTTGTATCTGTTGGAACAATCCCTTCAGCTTCATCAATAATTGTTTTAATTCTTGTCTGCCAGTTTTTCATGTTAGATTCACGTAAATCTACCCAGCCGTCATGCGCCCACATGTCAAGATTTTTCGGAGTAAGATCTAGTTCGTTATCTCCGCGGAAAGGGGGAATTTTTATTTCGTTGCCGCGTAATAGTGATTTACCATCCGCCAGTAGAATTGGAATTCCTATCGAGATTATTTCATTTCTTAATTTTGGATTATTTTTTAAAAGATCGAGAGCTTTGTTCGATAAATCAGATGGAGTTTCTTTTAGTATTTGTTTCATTCCGCCGCAAATCGCTTTTAATATATTTATTTCATGTAATAGTTTAGATAATTTCGGCGGACCGAGTAATTCGAAAGCAACACTGTTAGTATTGTGAAGCTTTTCTAATTCTTCTAATTTATCAACAGCGGAATGTTGTAAGAAACCGGCACGATAAGTCGGTTCGAGTGTGGCATTATCAAGAGCGTTGATGATATCATGACCGGTGTTCCCGCCTTTAATTTCATAGATTGCATCAACGGCAATTTCTTCCGGCGTAACATATTCCATTTGTCCTTGAGTTGTAATTGCTTCAAATTCCCCGCGTGAAAATGTTCCATTCTCACCAGTATCTATAAATACAGATTTTAAATTCTCACCGCTTGATTTGAATTTCTTATCAAGCTTCAACACTAATTTATTTTGAAGAGGTACGGCTTGATCAAGAGATACATCAACAATTTCAATTGCTTTCCCGTGTTTTTTTATTTCACCGAATTCAATTCTTTTCCATGCAATTGCTGCTGTTGGTTTGATCTCCTTTGTGATAGGCGCATCGGGCGTTCTTCCTAGTAAAAATAAAAGTAAAGTATGAGCGCCGGCAACTGAAGATTTGCTCAACAATACACGCGAAGGTTTTTCTTCGCTGTGAGTGTAAGGAATGTTCAATCCCATTCCGCCCGTACCGCTTGTCCCGATCTTAACATAAATTTCTGTTTTAGTTTTATTCATTGAATTGTATAGAATTTGCACGTGACGGATTAATTGAGGAACATAAAGTGTACAAAGAAGTTTTTCTATTTCTGCTGTAAGATCTTCTAAGGGTGATTTATTCTCAATTGTTTTTTTTATCCGGTAATATGTTGTGTAAACATCCTGATAAGCAATGCCTGTTGCGGAGTTTATACAATCAATTATAATATCCGGTTTATGTTCAATAAGTAGTTTGTAAATAGATGAACTGTGAAGTATCTCATCTGTTAGCTCTTCCATTGTATCATGCATTAATACTTTTCGTTTTTCCGGATCGGCAAGCAATTCAAAACGGTCTTGATCCTTAAATTCATAACGGACAAAAATATTGCCCCACCAGGGAACAAAATAATTTTTTGGTAAACCGGGAAATTCTTTTTGAAGACAAACTATTTCATCTTCTGCTTCTTCTTTTCTTAAAGATGTAACAATTATTTTTTTGGGTCTCTCAGGCACTAACTTTCTAATAACAGCATTTCCTACCAATCCCCATCCGCCTAAAACTAAAACTGTTTTGTTCTGAATATCCATGTTATATTATCCTCATTAACAGGTTTGGAAAAATTTACTATGAAAAATTACTGCTTGAACTCTCACGCTGCAAGAAAAATACGATAATCAATCCGCAACTTTATTTTGATTAACACCATTGCTTTGTTAAATTTACCTCTGGTTAATTAGTAATTAATAGGATTAGTAAATGAAAATCTGCGAAATTCTACAGGTAGGCAAGATTATTTCTTCTTTACAAGGAAAAGAAAAAACTGCTGTTGTTAATGAACTTGTTGATTTATTTAAGGATGATGATCGTGTAAAGGATTTGGATGAATTGCGTAACGCAGTTCATGAAAGAGAAAAAATCATGTCAACCGGTGTGGGGAAAGGTTTTGCTATACCGCACGCAAAAACAAACAGTATTAATGAAATTGTAGCTGCATTTGGTAAACTTGATGAACCAATTGATTTCCAGGCGCTTGATGAACAACCCGTTAACTTAGTTTTTCTTTTAGTAGGTAAAGAAAATTTGGTTGGTCCGCATATAAAATTACTTAGCCGAATCTCTCGAATGATGAACAAAGATGAATTTAGAGAAAGTCTTTCAAAAGCTAAAACTGCCGAAGAGATTTATTCACTCTTCGAGAATGAAGAAAAACAATATTTTGAAACAGCATAATATTATTATATGATTAAAGCTGTTACCGGCACCCGCGATATACTCCCGATTGATATTCCTAAATGGAATTATCTTTTATCTGTTATTGAATCCGTCTTTACAGAATTTAACTACAAAGAAATCCGTACTCCAATTTTTGAAGAAACCTCACTTTTTGCACGAGGAATTGGAGAAGCTACGGATATTGTAAGTAAAGAGATGTACACATTTATTGATCGAAGCGGCGATAGTATTACACTAAGACCTGAAATGACTGCAGGAGTTGTACGCGCATTCATTGAACATTCTCTGGATAAAAAACAAAATCTTAACAAACTGTTTTATGCCGGACCAATGTTCAGGCAAGAACGACCTCAAGCAGGAAGATTTAGACAGTTCCATCAATTCGGTGCCGAAGTTTTAGGAAGTAACGATCCTCTTCTTGATGCAGAGATGATAATTATGTCTTACGATATCTTTAACCGTCTAGGGTTGAAAAAATTAATAGTAAAAATTAATTCACTGGGAGTTCCGGAATCGCGGGAAAATTATAAAAAAGTTTTGCGGCAATATGTTGAACCACATCTGAACAAACTATCATCGGAAAGTAGAAAAAGATTTGATACAAACATTATGCGCATCTTTGATAGTAAAGAAGAGAACGATCAGAAAATAATGGAGAACGCTCCACTGTTAATGGAATATCTCGATGAAGAAAGTCTTGAGCACTTCGAAAAAGTAAAACAAACATTGCTATCAACTAAAATCCCTTTTGAGGTTGATACAAAACTCGTCCGCGGGCTTGATTATTATACTCACACAACTTTTGAAATTGTAAGCGGAAGTGTTGGTTCACAAAGCGCGTTGTGCGGCGGCGGAAGATATAACCTGTTAGTTAAAGAACTCGGTGGAAACGAAACTCCCGGTGTCGGTTTTGCTGCAGGGATCGAAAGAATTTTGCTCGCTTGTGAAAACGAAAAATCATTTTTTCTTGATGATGAGAAGATAGACTTGTTTATTGTAACAATCGAAAAAGGACTAGAAAAATTTGCTTATCAAACCACTGTGGATTTTAGAAGAAAAGGACTGATCGTTGATCTAGATTATTTAAACCGAAGTGTTAAAGCACAAATGCGAGAAGCTAACAGGTTGAATGCAAAGTATGTTTTATTCATAGGCGGGGAAGAATTTAGCAAGGGTGAAATAGTTTTGAAAAATATGAGTAACAGCGGACAAAAGAATTTTTCTAAAAACGATCTTGATAAAATTTATGCGAGCATTAAGGAGAAATGATTGTCTCTTCGAAAGCCCAAAGAAACACCAAAAATTCCTAAAACCAGAAAAAAGAAAGCTCACACTGCAATTGCTGCTATCCCGTTAAAGAAACCCGATAAGATTGAATATCTCTGTAAAGCATTTTATAAATATGATGAATCGGTTAAAAAACAGTATTGTATTTTTGCAATTGAAACGATAGTTGAGTTTACAAGTTTTTCATACGAAGTATCTCTTGAAGTTGTGAAAGAGAAAAATGTTATAAATTTTATTTTAATGGGATTAAAAGCTAAAACTAATGTCATCCCTCTTGTTCAGCCTGCTAGAACAGATTTACTTTTCGAAGATTTAATTGGTGATTACATTGTTAATGTTGTTAAACAGGATGGGGCAATCAACACGGGTGAATTTCATTTCAACATTTATAAAAAAGAAATTTTATTAACTAAGCAATACAAGACGAATAAGAAAAACAATCGTCTCTTTTGCAAATTTGAAGTATCAGAAAAAGAATTTTCCTTTCAAGAAAAATGAAAAAGGAATAGAACGCTGATCTTTATGATTACTATGATTAATTAAGATCATAAAAAATCATAAGCGATCATAAGAATCTGCGTTCCATTTAAACCATGCAAAAAATCTACGGTAGAAAACCAGTACTTGAAGCGCTCAAATCAGATGCGGAGATTGAAGTAATTTATGTTGCATTTGGTCAGCACGGAGAAGTTATAAACCAAATTTTTTCTGCAGCTAAGAAACGCGGAATTAAAATTACACACCTATCCACACCAAAATTTAATTCTCTTACTAAAGGACAAAATGCACAGGGTGTTATTGCACTAAAAAGTTCGCAAAAATATTTTGAGTTAGATGAAATCATATCTGTATCCAAAAGATCGAAGTTCCCTTTTTTATTGATACTTGATTCGATTCAAGATCCCCACAATTTGGGTGCTATATTACGCACCGCAGAATGTGCCGGAGTAGATGGCATTATAATAACAACAAACCAAAGCGCACCAATAACCGATACTGCGGAAAAAATCTCAGCAGGAGCTGTCTCTCATCTTCAAATTTGCAAAGTAAATAATCTTGTCCATACAATTGAAAAGTTGAAGAAAGAAGGATTTTGGATTGCCGGTTCTCATCTAGCTGCTGATTCAAAAAGTTATTCTGAACTGGATTATAAAATGCCATTGGCATTAATTGTTGGAAATGAAGAAAAAGGGATTCGTAAACTCGTTGCAGAAAATTGTGATTTTCTTGTAAAAATTCCTATGAAAGGAAAGATTGATTCCCTCAATGTTTCAGTTTCCACAGGTGTTTTACTATTTGAAATATTACGGGAACGAAATATTTAGCCGATTTGAAGAATCTACATATAAAAACATGGGAGGTGTACAAATGTATCGCCATCAAATTATTATTCTTTTATCATTGTTAATTCCATCCATTCTTTATTCGCAAAAACAATCAACTAAAAATTTTGAAAATGAAACTCAAGAAGTAATTAGACTTACTTTCAATTCTCAATTTGATGAAGCTTTTAAAATAGCTGACGAACACTTATCCACAGAGCCGCAAGCTCTCACTTGGAAATACTTTCATGCAATGATTCTTTTTCGGCAGGCAGAATATCAAACATATTTAGCTGGTTCTTATGGTAGAGAGGAATATAAGACTCAAGCTAAAAAATTATTTAACAGGTCATACGATGAACTAATTGAATCAGCAAGAATTGGAGAAAAGCTAATTGAAAAAAATCCTCGTGATACTGTTTCTTTATTTTTTACAGGTGCGATTTACGGTTATATCGGTATGTATCTTACTATCGATGGCGAAATGTTCAAAGCTGCATCAGAAGGTAAAAAAGGAATGAATTATCATGAAAAGTTGATTGAGATGTGTCCCAAATGGAATGATGTCTATTATAGTGAAGGAGTTTTCAATTTTTATGCAAGCAATGTACCCTGGTGGTTAAAGCCAATTCTTTGGATTTTAGGAAAGAGTGGAACAGAATCACGAGCGGAAGAAAACTTAAAAAAAGTTGCTGATAATGGTAATTATGCAAAATATGCTGCCATGGAGTTTTTAATGCAACTGTATTTGAGACAAGAGAAATATGATCAAGCTATTAAACTTTGTGATAGACTTGGAAAAGAATTCCCAAATAATCGCTTCAAATACAAGAGGATAATTTCATGGTCTATTTCCGGCGATGATAATAGAAATAAGCAAATGGAATTTCTGCGAAATGAAATAGAACATGCAAAAAAAGAACAGTTTTCCGAATTTAATAAATTAGAAGTAGCGTGGTTCTATTTAGATCTTGCAAATAATTATAGTGCAATGGATGACCATGTAAAGAGCATTGCCGTATATAATGAATTGATTGATAGTAAGTTGGTTCCCGGTACAGAATCATGGTCACGTCTTCGGCTAGCAGATGAGTATTCAAAACTCGGAAAGAGAAAAGAAGCTATTGATAATATCAATTGGGTAATCAAAAACAGCTCTTCAGATGTTCACAAAAAAATGGCTAAAGAAAAATTGGCCGAATTAAATGCAAAATAAGATCAATACCCAAACTTGTTGCGGAAAATTGTGATATCCTCATTAAGATTCCAATGAAAGGAAAGATTGATTCCCTCAATGTTTCTGTCTCCACGAGTGTTTTACTCTTCGAAATAAACCGTCAGCGAACTATCACCAAATTTTAATTTTTGGAACGATTAAACATAAATAATCGTTTTATTTTTAATCTTGACTTTATTTTCCAGATAGAATAGGTTTGAAATAGTAAATAATTGAAAGAAGTAAAAATGAATGAAATAGAAGAGAAAAAGACGATTTCGGAAGAAACAAGCAGTGATGATATGAAAGTTTTGAATGATCTGACAAGCTCGGAATATAAATGGGGTTTCGTTACAGATATTGAATCAGAAACCGCTGCTAAAGGATTGAATGAAGATGTTGTTCGTATGATCTCTAAAAAAAAGAATGAACCGGAATGGATGACCGAATGGCGATTGAAAGCATTTCGTTATTGGCTGAAGATGGAAGAACCAACCTGGCCAAATGTTCATTATCCCAAAATCAATTTTCAGGATATCAGTTATTATTCCGCTCCAAAACAAAAACCAAAATTAAATTCTCTTGATGAAGTTGATCCTGAATTACTAAAGACATTTGAAAAACTTGGCATTCCTCTAGAAGAGCAAAAACTTTTATCCGGTGTTGCTGTTGATGCAGTTTTCGATTCTGTATCTGTTGCCACAACTTTTAGAGAAGCTTTGAAAGAGAAGGGAATCATTTTTTGTTCGATCTCTGAAGCTGTAAAAGAACATCCTGAACTCATTAAAAAATATTTAGGTTCTGTTGTTCCATACACAGATAATTATTATGCATCATTAAATGCTGCAGTATTTAGCGATGGTTCATTTGTGTGGATTCCCAAAGGTGTCCGATGCCCAATGGAATTATCAACTTACTTTAGGATCAATTCACAAGACACCGGACAGTTTGAACGTACGCTGATAGTTGCAGAAGAAGGAGCTTACGTAAGTTATCTTGAAGGATGCACTGCACCAATACGCGATAACAATCAATTACACGCCGCTGTTGTAGAATTGGTTACTCTTGATAATGCTGAGATTAAATATTCAACTGTGCAAAATTGGTATCCGGGAGATAAAGAAGGTAAAGGAGGGATTTATAATTTTGTAACTAAACGTGGTGCATGCAGAGGAAAGAATTCTAAAATCAGTTGGACACAAGTTGAAACAGGTTCTGCAATCACATGGAAATATCCAAGCTGTATTCTACAGGGTGATAACTCGATTGGAGAATTTTATTCCGTAGCAGTTACAAATAATTATCAGCAAGCAGATACCGGAACAAAAATGATTCATCTCGGCAAGAACACTAAAAGCACAGTTGTTTCAAAAGGAATATCTGCCGGATTCAGCAACAATTCATACCGCGGATTGATTAAGATTGGTAAGAATGCTGAAGGCGCACGCAACTATACTCAATGCGATTCAATGCTGATGAGTGATAAATGTGGTGCTCATACATTTCCTTACATCGAAGTAGAAAATGATTCATCAAAGGTTGAACACGAAGCAACAACATCAAAAATTGGAGAAGACCAAATCTTTTATTTAAATCAGCGTGGTATATCAACCGAGGATGCTGTTAATATGATTGTAAACGGTTTTTGTAAAGAAGTATTTAAGGAATTGCCGATGGAGTTTGCAGTTGAGGCGCAGAAATTGTTGGCTATCAGTCTTGAAGGAAGCGTTGGATAAGCGAACGAAGAACGTAGAGTGAAGAGTTAAGAACGAAAAGAAAAAATAATTAATCAAAAATTGAAAGCTGAGAGCTGATTGCTGAAAGCTAAACCGAAGGAGAAAGAATGTTATCAATAAATAATCTGCATGCAAATGTTGATGGAAAAGAAATTCTTAAAGGAATTAATCTTGAAATAAAAACCGGCGAAGTACATGCGATAATGGGTCCGAACGGCTCCGGAAAAAGTACTCTTGCAAATGTTTTGACCGGAAATAAAAGTTATGAAGTGACGAACGGAAATGTATTGTTTGAGGGAAAAAATTTATTGGATATGAATCCTGAAACACGCGCGCGCGAAGGTATGTTCTTAGCGTTTCAGTATCCGATTGAAATTCCCGGAATCAGTAATGCAACATTTTTAAAAACAGCTTTGAATGAAATAAGAAAGTATAATAATTTTCCCGAGCTGACACCTAAAGAATTTCTTGATCGCATAAAAGACAAAACAAAAATTTTAGGATTAGATGATACACTTATCAGTCGTGCTGTTAATGTCGGATTTTCCGGCGGCGAAAAGAAACGAAACGAAATATTTCAAATGCTGATGTTAGAACCGAAATTTATTCTTCTGGATGAAACAGATTCCGGACTTGATATAGACGCATTGCGGATTGTCTCAAATGGGGTAAACATCTACCGGAATCCGAATAATGCGTTCTTAGTTGTAACTCACTATCAAAGATTACTTAATTATATTCAACCGGATTTTGTCCATGTGCTTTCGAAAGGAAGAATTATTAAATCCGGCGGGAAAGAATTAGCTCTTGAACTTGAAGAAAAAGGTTATGATTGGATCAAGACAGAAGAATTTGAAATTGAAAACGCATGATTGGAGAGCGAATGAATAATATGGAACATAAAAGTGCTAACGAATGGTACATTTCAAGGTTCAAATTATTTGAAGATAAATTGAATGGTCAATCAAAATCATTTTTGCATGATATACGTAAAAACGCTTTAACGAGTTTAGCCGAACTTAGTTTTCCAACAAATCGAAATGAAGAATGGAAATACACAAACGTAGCACCGATACTTAAACATAATTTTATTCCGGCAATGATTTCAACCGTTCCGAAATTCCAGAAAGAAGAAATCAAACCATTTCTGTTCAAGGATTTTGATTATCACTTAATGGTTTTTGTAAATGGATTATTTGCAGAAGAACTTAGCGAGATAGGTAATTTGCCAAAAGGTGTTGTTGTAGATGGATTAAATAGAATCACAAAAAATAATCCCGACTCAATAAGTAAGTACATAAACAATCTTTCGAAGATAGATAATGCTTTCAATGCTTTAAATACTGCCTATTCATACGATGGACTTGTTGTTATTGTTCCGGATGGAACGATCTTAGAAAAACCAATTCAAGTTCTGTATTTGAATTCAAGCAAGGATGATCTTGTACTTTCATTACCAAGGAATTTAATTGTTACCGGAAAGAATTCGCAAGTAAGTGTGATTACAAATTATCGTGGGTTCGGCGACAAAATTTATTTCAGCAATATCATTACTGAAGTTTATGCCGGAGAAAATGCTATTGTAGATCTTTACAAGATTCAAAACGAAAATGATGAATCATATCATATTGAAAAAATGCAAGCAATTCAGAAGCAGAACAGTGTCTTCAATCATTATAATATAACTTTCGGTGGAGCTATAGTACGCAACGACATCAATACTTTGCATGATGATCAAAATATCGAAACACATTATTACGGATTATATCTTGCGCACGGCAAACAGCACGTTGATAATCACACTTTTGTAGATCATGCGAAACCGAATTGTATGAGCAACGAACTTTACAAAGGAATTCTTGATGACAATTCCCGCGGTGTCTTTAACGGGAAAATAATTGTTAGACGAGATGCTCAGAAGACGAATGCTTATCAGCAGAACAAAACAATTTTACTTTCTAAAACAGCGACAATAGATACAAAACCTCAGCTTGAAATTTTTGCCGATGATGTAAAATGTTCTCACGGTGCAACAGTCGGGCATCTTGATGATACTTCCGAATTTTATATTAGATCACGCGGTGTTCCGCAAGAATTGGCAAAATCAATGTTGATCAGAGCATTTGCCAATGATGTAATTGATACAGTAAAGATTGAACCGCTTAAAGAACAAATAAATCATATGATATTTGAACATTTGCATCGTGTGGAAATTGAAAACGAAAAATAGAACGCTGATTATCATGATTTTATATGATCTGTCATGATCATAACAAATCTTAATCATCATAAAAAATCTGCGTTCCATTAAAAGGTGAATAGTGATAAACACAATTTCAGAAGTTAAACGTAAATTCGATGTCGAAGAGATTCGAAACGATTTCCCAATTCTAAAACGATTGGTTAACGGAAAACTTCTTGTCTATCTCGATAATGCAGCTACATCACAAAAACCTCAATCGGTTATTGATGCCATTACTCAATACTATACTTTTGATAATGCAAATATTCATCGCGGTTTATATTTCTTAAGTGAATTAGCAACCGAACAATTTGAAACAGCCCGCCTTAAAGTAAAAGAATTAATTAATGCATTAAGCGCTTCGGAAATAATTTTCGTACGTGGAACGACCGAAGCAATTAATCTTGTTGCATCTTCACTTTGCAGAGCAAAACATTTTAAGGATGGCGATGAAGTAATTATTTCGCACATGGAACATCATGCGAACATTGTTCCTTGGCAATTAATGGGTGATAGAAAAAAAATTAATTTGAAAGTAATTCCGATCAACGATTCCGGTGAACTTGATTTAGAAGCTTATGAAAACATGATCACTGAAAAAACAAAACTTGTTTCAGTTGTACATATTTCAAATTCATTAGGAACTATCAATCCCGTTAAAAAAATAATTGAGATAGCACATTCACACGGTGTACCGGTTCTTCTCGATGGTGCTCAGGCTGTTCCACATTTCAAAGTTGATGTACAGGATCTTAACGCAGATTTTTATGCATTTTCCGGACATAAAGTTTTTGGACCAACGGGCATTGGCGTGCTTTACGGTAAAACAGAATGGTTGGAAATGATGCCTCCTTATCAAGGCGGCGGTGATATGATTAGAACAGTAACATTTGAAAAAACTACATTCGATGATCTTCCAAGAAAGTTTGAAGCCGGAACACCCAACATTGCCGGCGGCATCGGACTTGGTGCAGCAATTGATTACATAAATCAATTTGATAGAAACGATTTAGTAGCTCATGAAAATGTATTATTGGATTATGCGACAGAAAAACTTTCTCAAGTGGAAGGATTGCGAATAATCGGAACTGTAAAAGAGAAAGCATCAGTAGTTTCATTCGTGATAGACGGAATACATCCTTATGATATCGGAACTATTATAGATACGGACGGTATTGCAATTCGTACAGGCCATCATTGTACACAGCCGCTGATGGCAAGATTTAATGTACCGGCAACGGCAAGAGCTTCATTTGCTTTTTATAACACAAAAGAAGAAGTAGATAAACTTATTCTAGGAATTCAAAAAGTAAAGAAAATGTTTATATGATAGATAAAGGAAAATTAGAACAAGCAGTAGTTGCTGTTCTTAAGACTTGTTTCGATCCGGAAATTCCGGTTGATATTTGGGAATTAGGATTGATATACGGAATCAAAATTGATGACGAAGGTAATACATACATTAAAATGACATTGACATCTCCGGCTTGCCCTGTTGCAGGAAGTTTACCCGGAGATGTAAAAGAAAAAGTAAAAAGTATTAAAGACGTTAAAGATGTTTATGTTGACCTGGTATGGGAACCGGCATGGAGTATGGAAAAAATGACGGAAGAAGCAAAGTTGGAATTGGGTTTTTTATAATTAAATTCTGAGCACATTCTCTTCGCTCAGTGTAAACTCCGCGACTGAGAAATCTAAAAAAAGATTTCTCCATGCGGTCGCAATGACAGTTATTATTTTCTGAGGTCTCTGTGAGATAGTTCGTCGCTCAGCTCCTCAGAATTAAAAAAAAGGGTTCTACCGTTAATTGTGTGAAAGCCATATAAATTTGTAAAGAATGATAGTCCCGTTAGGGACTGAATATTGGTAGAAATAAATCAAACAACAGCAAATAGTCCCATAGGGACGAAATATTTTTAGCAACAATAAGTAACACCTATACACAAATTCATATACAGATAATTTTTGCCGTGCAATACCGAAGGGCAATGATTGACAGAATATGGAAGGATGAATTGTATAAATACATCACAGGAATTATTCAAACACGAAAACACAAATTAGTTATAATTAATGGAGTCGCAGACTCATCAATCATTATCTGATTTGGTTCAGGATATATGGGAATCCACCCCTTCGGGGAAAGGTAGTTCATCAAAATGGATTAATGAAAGGAAGTTTACTCGCTCAAAATTTGCGTGGCAGGAAGGATATGGAGCATTCTCATACAGTCATTCACATTTATCAAAAGTAATCAATTACATAAAGGAACAAGAACAGCATCATAATGGGAATCCACCCCTTCGGAGAAAGATAACCTTTATGGAAGAGTATAAATCATTTCTTAAAGCTTATGACGTTGAATTTGATGAACGATACATTTTAAGAGAACCGGAATAATAATATTTCGTCCCTAACGGGACTTAGCTGTTTTGTGGGAATCCATCCCTTCGGGAAAATATTTCTACCAATATTTAATCCCTCTGGGATTAGTAATTTCAAAAATTTTCACACAATTAGCGGTAGAACCAAAAAAAGAAAGGAACAAACATGTTTAACATAAATCAAAGAGCACCAATTTACGATCCCGAAGCGGTTCAGCCGATGCGTGATGAACTTCTTTTTGTAGGATTTGAAGAAGCAACAACACCGCAGAAAGTTGAAGATATAATCTCACAAAAGGATGACAAAACTGTTTTCGTTGTCATTAATTCAGTATGTGGTTGTGCTGCCGGCAGTGCCCGTCCGGCTGCGGCGCTTTCTCTTCAAAACAATATTATTCCGGATAGACTCGTAACCGTGTTTGCGGGACAAGACCGCGAGGCGGTTGACCATTTAAGAAATAAATTTCTTGCGAACGTTCCGCCGTCATCACCTTTCATGGCTTTGTTTAAGAACGGCGAAGTTATTTACACAATGCCGCGTCATCATATTGAAGGAAGAGGACCGGAAGAAATTTCGGAAGATTTGAAGACTGTATTTGAAATGCTTTGCAGCAAACAAGGTCCTTCAATTTCTCCGGATAAATATGCGGAATTAGTTCATGCAGTTGCGTGTGGATCAAAAATACCGTTAAATAAAAATTAGAGGAATAAGGTTAAGAGCAAGATCATGAGCAAGAGCAAGATCACGAACAAGATCATGAGCAAGAGCAAGAACATGAGCAAGAGCAAGAGCAAGATCATGAGCAAGATCATGAACAAGATCATGAACTTGATCCTAATCTACAGAGCGATATGAAATTCAGTGCACAAGAAGAATATGGTTTAAGATGTTTACTTCGTATAGCAAAATTCTATGTGGTTAGTAAATCCTTAACTATTCCGGAAATAAGCAGGGCAGAAGGAATTACCGAACACAATGCCGGGAAAATTTTACGTGTACTCCGTCTTGGCGGTTTGTTGGAAAGTTCACGCGGACAAATTGGAGGTTACACTTTAACCCGTCCACCGGATCAGATATCTGTCGGCACTGTTCTTAAAGTACTCGGCGGAAGATTGTTTGATGATGAATTTTGCAATACACATACCGGCGCAATGGATATTTGCACTAACTCAATTGATTGTTCCGTCCGTTCATTATGGAAATTGATCCAGGACTCTGTTGATTCTGTCATAGCCAAAATGACCTTGAAGGATCTAATGGGAAACGAGAAATTTCTATTTGATTATTCAAATAACAGAAGTAATTAAGGACTTATATAGAGGTGATTGGTATTTACTAGTTATAAGTTATCAGAACTCATTTGCAGGTAACAGATCACAGATAACCGATAACCCATCATATCTGCTTTGCGTGATTCCAACCATTTATTTATCTTGCTATCAAATCAATTTGGATTCGAAATGAAATCTTCAAAAATGATATTAATCTTTCCATTTCTATTACTAATGATTTCTTTTTCTGCATGCTGTAATTGCGGAAAAAATTTAGATGAAAGTAACACTGTGAAAGGTTTTATAACTGTCATAGGAAATGAACCGTTTACAAAACTTGCTATTAGAACAGATGATAATAAAACTTATGTGCTTCAAGTTAGCAAGGAATTGAAAGATGAGTTATGGAAGAAGCAAGGAAACTATTACTATGTAAAATATAGTGACCTTAGAGAAGAAGAAGGTGTTTCAACTTTAGTAGTAGAAAAAGTAATTTCGATTAATAAAGAAAAGAAATAGGAAACAATTTTATGATTACGAAAATAATTAATAGATCTATCCTAATACTTATTGTATTTAGTGTAGCAGCATTTGCCCAGCAGAAAGCTTTTATTCAACAAGCAGCGCAAGAAAAAATCTCAGGTGAAGAAAGTTATCCTGTTTATGCACGACCGTTTCTTGAACGATTCAACAAAGCAAATGGAATAGATGAAGCTCAACTCTCTAAAGAAAGAGTTTTAAATAAAACTAACAAAACAGCTTGGAATTTTGTTGTTGGTTCACAAAAAAATTGGTGGGCTTCTGATTTGGCATCTAATACATTTTATACAACACCAACAACATGCCGTGCAGTTGGAAGCACTTGTTATATTTTTGTTGAAGATTCTTTATGGACAAATGGAAGAGTAACTCAAGCTGCAGTAGATAGTGTCCGTATTGCTTTTGATTCCAAAACCCCTGCTAACAGCAGTAAAGGAATTTATCAGACCGACGTTGAAACATTCGGTGATCCTCCGAATGTTGATGGAGATTCTAAGATAATTATTTTCATCCTGAATATTAAAGATGGATATACCGGTACCGGCGGTTATGTTGCAGGATATTTTTACAGTGTAAACCAATCAATGACACATGCAAACAGTAACAAAGCGGAGATTTATTATCTAGACGCTAACCCGCTTAATTTAAAATCTGCAAATGGAATAACATCCGGAATGAAAACTACAGCTCACGAATTTCAACATATGATCCATTGGAATTATATTCCTTCATCGGAAATATTTTTCAATGAGGGTTGGTCATTAGTAGCCGAAGTGGTAAACGGCTATTCACTCAATAATCAATCTTATTTTGTAGGTGAATCAAATCATTATTTGCTTGATTGGAGAAGTAATGATAACACGGCTGTCTTAAAAGATTATTCCCGTGCCGCAAGATTTTCACTTTACTTAAAAGAACAATTTGGAACGGCTATTTTAAAAAATTATTTAAGTAATAAAATAAACGGTGTAACAGGATTAAATTATTACATGACAAGCGTTGGCAGTAGAACTTTTTCATCCGTCTTAGTTGATTGGTGGTTGGCAAATTTTCTTAATGAGAATGTTGGTAATACTCATCCCGAATGGGTTTATACTTATACTCCCATTACAAAAGTCTCTTCAAATGTTACATATACTAATCCAAATATTACAAATGGCATGACGAGCGGTTTATATAAATATTCTGCTGAATACTTAACTTTTAATTCAGCTAAGAATCTAAAAATAAATTTTAATACAGTTGGAAACGGATATATTCAAATAAAAGCAATTAAGGTTGGCGCTAATACTAAAGTGATTGAAAATGTAACGCCCGGCACCGATTACGCGGTTCCGGATTTGGGAACGACATATTCTTCAGTAACATTTATGATTTACCACAATAATGGAAACGATGGTTTTACCGGACCAACTGTTTATACTTTTAATTCAACCGGAACTGCAGTTCATACAGTACAAGAAATTGCTTATGACACAAAAGAACCGACCGGAGTTTACGATTGGCCTATTGGGGATTCAGTTGCAGTTGTATTTTCCGGTATACAGGGTGCAAAACTTGATTCAATCAAAGTTGCTTTGAGAACTCTTAGTCCACTCCAGGGCGGTGTGTGGAGACTCGCAAATTCGACATCTGGGACGCCATTATTAGGTAAGAAGTTAGCTGTACCTATAACTGTTAGTGGAAATACTTATGTAACCGGAACTTATCCACCACATTGGACTAATTGGGGCAAAGTAGATTTAAGAAGCTACAATATTGATGCAAGTACAAATTTTGTAGTTTCTTTTGTGATTGATGGAAAATATCAAGGTGGTGGTTTCCCAAATGGACCTAATCGTGTAATGAGTACATATCAACAATCTTCTAATAGTCGTACTTATACTGCATCAAGTGGCGCTTGGTTTAACTACTACGTCGATAATGTATCTCCACAGGACTCATTTATTGTTTATATAATTCGTGCATATGTAAGTTCAGGTCCAACCGGAGTAAACGAGCCGATAGAATTACTTCCTTCATCATTCTCGCTTGAACAAAATTATCCTAATCCTTTTAATCCATCAACAGTAATCAGTTATCAGTTACCGGTTGCCGGTCATGTTTCATTAAAAGTTTTTGATATGTTGGGACGGGAAGTAGCAACGTTAATTGATGAATTTCAGCAAGCCGGAAAATATAATTCTCAATTCTCAATTCTCAATTCTGAATTGAGTTCAGGAGTATATTTCTATACTTTAACAGCCGGAAATAAAATTGAAACTAAGAAAATGTTGCTCTTAAAATAATTTGCAGTATGCAGATTTCAGTAAATAAAAAAACCCGATTTACATAATCGGGTTTTTATTTTTGGCTCTACCGCTAATTGTGTGAAAAAGTTTGAAATCGCTAATCCCAGAGGGATTCAATATTGGTAGAGATATTTCAAAACATCAATAGCTAAGTCCCGTTAGGGACGAAATATTATTATTCCGGTTCTCTTAAAATGTATCGTTCACCCCGATTAGATAGTTTGTTGTTTATAGATATTAATGCTTTTTAAAATTTATCTAACGGGGTTCATCAAATGCAACGTCATAAGCTATAAATATTTCGTCCCTATGGGACTATTTGCTGTTGTTTAATTTATTTCTACCAATATTCAGTCCCTAATGGGACTATCATTCTCTAAAAATTTATACCACTTTCACACTATTAGCGGTAGAACCTTATTTTTAAATCCAACCACCCCCTTTTATTGAGACAACCTCACACAGGGGGAGGTGAGGTTAAACATTAACTTCTTTTTTAGTAAATAATTTTTGAAATTCTCTTTTAGATCGGTTCTTCCACGCACCTTTGTGATAAGCATAACCGGCAATTAAAGGCATTGCAATTGTCGCTTCCGAATAAACCATCTGTTCATAAGTTGTTTCAACTTTTCCCCATGAACTTGCTTCTTTAAGTGTTGATGATGAAAGAGCGCCGTCACGAACATCTGCAACTGTGATTTGAACTGCATATTTGTGCATTGGTGCATTTTCCTGAAGAATGTCTGCCGCTACAACAATATCTTGAGTAAAGTTTTTTGGAACGCCGCCGCCGATCATAAAAATACCCGTCTCTTTGCTGTTGAGTTTAACTTGTGTGAGTTCAAGAAAATCTTTCCCGGAATCGAATGAAAGATGTTTATCCGGATTGTTAGTTTGGTGAACTATAATTCCAAATCCTGCTGAGCAATCCGAGAAAGCGGGAACGAAGATAGGAATATTATGTTTGTATGCAGCATAGATAACAGAGTCATCAACTTTTGGTCCGCCGTTTTCATTTAAGTATTTACCAAAGTTCCACAAAATTTCTCTTGATGAATAAGGACGTGGTTCTAATGAATCGAAAATCTTTGCAGTAGTGTCATCACAAATGCGGAGCTCATCTTCGTCAATGAATGTGTCGTAAATTCTATCAATGTGAAGATCGCGCATTACGTTATCATCAACAAACGGTGTGCCGATGTAATGTTTGAAACCAAGCGCTTCAAAAAAATCTTGATCCACCATTATAGCGCCGGTGGATACAATGGCGTCAATCATGTTATTGGTAATAAGATCGTAAACAACTCTTTTTAATCCTGCACTGAACAAACTTCCTGCAAGAGTTAAAATAACTGCGCAATCTTTATCACGAAGCATCTTATCATAGATTTGAGCTGCACGGTTAAGATCGCGTGCACTAAAAGCCATCTTCTCCATCGAATCAACCAACTTAATAACGTTGTGCTCTTTTATATCGAAGTGTTGAATAGTCTCTTTTAAAAAATCTTTCTTTGTCGGCATTTTGTATACCTCTATGTTATAATTATTTCCGGGTGCAAATATAAGAAAAAGAGTGAAGAGTGTAGAACGTAGAGTGAAGAATGCAGAACGAATTAAATTTTGCAATCATCACTCTACACTCATCACTCTTGTTCTTCGCTCGTTTAAAAGAACCATTTTGCGATGGAAAGAATTCCTTGTTTCCATGGAACGCGATGACTGATACCGGATTGATCTTTGAACGATTCAAGATTTTCTAAATACCATTTGTAATTTCTTATGAGCGCATCTTTATTTGAATATTTTGGTGTGAATCCTAAAACCTTTTCAGCTTTCTCGATTGAAACAAATGAATCTTTGGATGCAGTTTCGTAAACCCATTTGTAGAGCGGTGAAATTTTTAATGCTTCTAAAAATTTTAATGTTAGTATAATTGGTTTTTCCGGAAGTCCAATAATTTTTTTACCAAATCCTGCGTAGTCCAAAACCGACTGATAATCTTCCTTCATTGTTGTGAATTCTTTTGCACCAATGTTAAAAGTATCGTTTACTAATTCTTTGGGAAGAGTAATACATTTATAGATTGTCTCGCAGAGATCTTCTACATCAAGCAATTGATAACGGTTATTTCCATTTCCAATCATTGGAAAATTTTTACCGTCTTTTGCCCAATCATAAAAAAGTGCAAACACACCAAGCCGTTCCGGTCCAATAAAAGATTTTGGACGAAGTATCGGCACACACATATTTTTCTTTCTGAATTCTATACAAAGATTTTCCGCTTCAATCTTTGCTTTCCCGTAAGGACCAACACCCTCAAGCTTATCGTTTTCATAAAGCGGATGGTGATCGGGGATTCCATAAACTGCGGTTGATGAAATATGTATGAATCGTTCAACTTTATTCATGAATGCTTCATGAAGAAGAAGGCGTGTTCCTTTCACGTCGGTGGAATGAATTTCTTCCGGTTTATAAAGCGGTAGTGCGGCTGCAGTATGAATAACTATATCAACATTTTGCAATGCTGATTCAACTGTTACTTTATTACGGATATCACCTTTGATAATTTTGATTTTGCTTTTCACATCGGGATAATCGAAATCTGCAATATCTAACGAAACTATTTCATAATTTCTATCAAGCAAATAGCGAATTAGATTGATTCCAAGAAATCCGGCGCCACCGGTTATTAGAATTTTCACTCGGTCCTCAAAGTCTTATAGTAAATATAAATATGTTAACTTGGAGTTGAAATCATTTTTATATAGTTAGATTTTTCATTAGCCCATTGGTCTTTATTCAGAAAATCAAACTATAAATCTTATTATGGAAGAAATTTACTTTACTTTTTAGAGTTGTATTTATACAATGGATTGAAAATAATTCAATAGTGGTATACTTAAGCAAATGAAAAAGAAATTTATCATTGTCTTACTCGTTGTATTTTCCGGTTATTTACAATCCCAAATAAAATTTCAAAATCTCACATTAAAAAACGGACTCCCTACAAACAAAATATATTATAGCCTCATGGATACAAGAGGATTTATGTGGTTTGCTACTGATAACGGTATCTGCAGATATGACGGAGTAAGATTCAAGATTTTTAACAGCGATAACAAAAGCTATCCTGAATTAAAAGAAAATATTTTTAATTATGTCTATCAAAAATCTTCCGATGAATTACTTTTTTTAAGTTATGAAGGGAGACTTTATTCTTATAGTTATGAAAAAGGAAAATTCACAAATCTCAGTGAAAAAAATCATTCTCTAGAAAATAAATTCTTAACCAACCTTTATAAAGACAGAAATAATTTTTATTGGTTTTCTACGGAAACCGGTCTATTAAAAACTGATGAACAATTTAATCTAATCGGTGAATATATAATTGAAAAGAATAAAGCAGACCGTAGAGTTAGTAATAGAGTAATGAATATTTGTGAAGATAAGACAGGTATGTTCTGGCTTGGAATGTTTAGCAGATCAGTAATGAGATTTGATCCTAAAACCGGAAGTTTTTCTTCCGGAGAATTATCAAATGTTTTGCCTCCGCTTCTGCAAGTAAAATCTATTCTTACTTACCCCAACTCGGATTTTGTTTTTATCGCTACCGGGGGAGAAGGATTGCTAAAAATAAATATTTATAATTTTACTTCTGAAAAGTGGAAGTTCATGCCTGGTAACAAGAATTCATTACCTAGTGATCGAATAACAACTCTATGCGCACAAAATGATTCTATTCTTTGGGTAGGAACTCTCGAAGGATTATCACAATTAAATCTCAATTCAAAAACAATTACAAATTATTTTCACGATCCGCAAAATCCTTACTCGTTAGTAAATAATTATATTACAAATTTACAAATAGGTCCTCAAAAAATTCTTTGGATTTCGACCTTTGGAGGAATTAGTAAGCATTATACTATTCCAGATCGGTTCACAAAAGTTTCTCAAAATAACCGCTTAAAAAGTACATTGTCGAGTAATATTGTTAATCATTGTATCAAAGATAAATTCGGCAATCTGTGGATCGCTACGGCAAAAGGGATAGATGTTAAGGAAGCAAATGGAAGTAGATATTATCATTATGATTTACCAAAATCATTCAAGTATCATAAGAATGAGGAGATAGTAAAATTTTTTGTTGATGATAATACCTGGTGGATAGGTACGTGGGGCGGGGGACTAAGCAGATTTAAGCTTCCGGATAATTTCAAACCCGGTAATACATTACACTTTCAAAATTTTTACTATAGCGCTAATGACTCTAAAAGTTTAAGTAGTAATTTCATTCGCTCTTTTGCTAAAGATAGATATGGAAATTTATGGATAACTACCTGGAACGGCGGATTGAACAAAATAAATTCTTCCGATAAGAATAAAGAAAAAATATCTTTTATACGCTTTACCGATACAAACAATCCTTCAAAATCTGTGGCAAGTAATTACATAGATGGAATATTTTTCGACTCGGATAATTTACTGTGGCTTTGCACTTCTAAAGGATTACAAAAAGTTGATATTGAAAAAAATCATTACGAAATGTTTTATCCTGATTCACAGAATATTGGGAGTAAATTAAATTTTATAAGCTGTATAACACAAGATGAAGAAAATAATTTATGGGCAAGTAGTCCTGGCGGCTTAATCCGTCTTAAGAAAGAAGATAACGCTAAATACTCTGTTAAAATTATTTACGAAAACAGTTATCACGGAATTTATGCAATGACGATAGATAATAAAGGAGTTCTATGGTTTTCAACGCTTTTTTCCGAGACCGGCTCGCGAAATGTTTCCGGCGTATCCATCTCAGATTGGCTGAAATTGTATAATCGTGATCATACTCTTGATCTTAATCATGATCGCTCTAAAACCGGGCAAGATCAAGAACACGATTATGAAAATAAAAATGTAACTTGCGACTGGGGCTAAATATTTCTAAAGAGGATACCCAATTATGAAGATTACACTTAATCTCATTGTTTCATTCGTATTAGTTGCAACAATAGTTGTCTCAGTCTTTACGTATCGGCAAGTTCAGAGCGAGCGAGACCGCTTAACACGCGAGTTGGAAGTTCGTGCAGTCATCTTGGCTGAGAGTTTACAAGAATCTGTAAAAGAGCTATTGAAAGCTAACTCTCCTGTTAGACTAAAACGTCTCGTTGAACGGTTTGGAGGACGTGATAGACTTGTGGGAGTAGCTGTATATGATAGTTTAGGTGCGCCTCTTGTCTCCAGCATTGGCTCCTTGGCGGATCTTCAAGATTCAGTCACTCACGTTTGGGAATCCATTATTCGAGGCGAAGGCATTTCGACATTTACAACAATTGGCGGAAAGTTGATGCACTCATATGCCATCCCTCTTTTTCTTGGAGGCAAAACTGTTGGAGCTCTTCTGGTACAACACGATGCCTCGTATATTGATTCGAGACTTGAAGGTATCTGGCAAACAAACTTTGTACCTCTTCTAATACAGACGTTGCTTATTATTCTTACAACTGTTCTTGTGGTGCGTTGGAGTATTGCTGCACCCATTGCTAAGGTTGCAGGGTGGATGAGAAGTATGAGAACAGGAAAAACAATTCAACTAGTTAGCTTGCCCAGAGGAGATATACTTAAACCATTGGCAGACGAAGTAACACTTTTAACAAAGAGTCTCGCTGTCGCAAGAGCTAGTGCCGAAGAAGAAGCTCGTTTACGGTTACAATCTGAATTCGTTTGGACTTCGGAACGTTTGAAAGAACATGTGCGTCAAGAAATTAGTGATAAAAACCTGATAGTAGTTTCAAATCGTGAACCCTACATGCACACCAAACAAGGAAGCAACATCGAGTGTGTAATACCAGTAGGCGGCTTAGTAACAGCTTTAGACCCGATATTGAAGGCGTGTGGCGGCGTCTGGATTGCACACGGAAGTGGAGATGCAGATCAAGAAACTGCGGATGCCAAAGGAAAGTTAGCTGTTCCACCCGAAGAACCTGCCTATCTACTCAGGCGAATATTTTTGACAAAGGAGGAAGAGGAGGGCTATTACTACGGCTTCTCAAACGAAGGCATTTGGCCTCTTTGTCATATTACGCATACCCGGCCTACTTTTCGTTTGGAGGACTGGATCAATTATCAAAAAGTCAATCAGAAATTTGCAGAGACAATAATTGACGAAATTAAAGATCAGAAAGAACCATTAATATTGATACAGGATTATCATTTCGCTTTGCTGCCGCTTCTAATCAAATTAAAGAGACCGGATGCCCGTGTTGCGCTGTTTTGGCACATCCCGTGGCCCAACCCGGAAGTCTTCGGAATCTGTCCGTGGAAGCAGGAAATTCTATTAGGTCTCTTGAGAGCTGACTTGATTGGGTTTCATATCCAGTTTCACTGCAACAACTTTCTTGAAACCGTTGATCGTTTTTTAGAATCAAAAATCAATTGGGACCAGTTTTCAGTCGAACGTAGGGGAGGTGTTACTTTAGTTAAACCATACCCAATCAGTATTGCATTTCAAAACTTCACACCAGATGGATCTGACCAATCTCATTCTCAAAAAGTTCTTCGTGAAACCGTAGTTAAAAAGATTGGATTCAAAACTAAATATTTCGGTGTTGGTGTTGATCGTATTGATTATACAAAAGGAATAGTTGAACGCTTCAGAGCTGTCGAAAGGTTTTTGGAAAAATATCCCGATTTTATCGGGCAATTCACATTTATTGAACTGGGCGCCCCAAGCCGGACACTTATCAAACGCTATCATGATTTAATAGCGGAATTGGATGAGACAGTGGATAAAATAAATTGGCGTTTCCAAACGAAAGGATGGAAACCTATTGTTTTTCTTAAAGCTCATCATAGTCATGAACAGATTAATCCATTCTATAGAT
>JBBAAM010000025.1:0-48628 GCA_041658245.1 Melioribacteraceae bacterium | reverse complement strand
AAGAAAGATCTATCTCAATTAATAACAGATATAACAAATATTGAAATACCTCTTCCGAGCAGTCCGCTGTTAAGTATTTTTGGTCCGCCTCATATCAAATTAAATATCGCAGGCCAAGTTGATATTCGCGGTGCCTGGCGTAATGAAACAACAACCGGCATAACTACTTCTGCACTTGGTAATACCCGTAATGAACCGGACTTCAAACAGCAAGTACAAATAAATCTAAATGGAACGATTGGAGATAAACTTACACTTGGTGCAGATTGGAATACGGAACGACAATTCCAGTTTGAAAATCAGTTAAAGATTAAGTACACAGGTTATGAAGATGAAATAATCCAGAGTATTGAAGCTGGAAACGTATCTCTGCAAACTTCTCCTTTAGTTGGAGGCAGTGAAGCTCTATTCGGAGTAAAAGCGCAATTCAAAATGGGACCGTTTAGTTTAACTGCTCTCGCGTCTCAAAAGAAAAGTGAAATTCAGGAAGTCTCAGTAAGCGGCGGAGCTAAATCGCAAAAGTTTGAAATCCATGCATACGATTATTCGCCAAATCACTTTTTTATTGATTCAGTTTATGCTGATCCTGCTCTTAATATTTTTAATAAGTATTACGGCAATCCTACACCGATAGTTGAGAGTAAATATTTTGTTAAAGATATTCAAGTCTGGAAAACTGTAACCGGTCTTTTCAATCCTAATGAACGAAAAGCAAATGCTTATTTAAGTTTGCCGGAAAGATCTAAAGGAACACTGTATTCTACTCAATTACGTGATAGTACTCTGCAAACAATTCCGGGTGTTCAAGAAATTGATAGAAGATTCGTACTGTTAACGGAAGGTGTGGATTATGAAATTCATAAAGAAACTGGTTTTATAAGTTTTAAAACGCAAATACAGGAACAAGATGCTATAGCAGTTGCATACTATGTTGAAAATACAACCTCTACAGATTATTACGGAGAATTTATTAATGATCTGCAGAGTACAAACCAAACAAGATTAGTACTAAAACTTGTAAAACCACCAAACCTTCAACCGCAATTTAAGAAAGCATGGAGTCTGCAATTAAGAAACATATATCCGGTAGGCGGACGTAAAGTGAAAGAGGAAGGTTTTGTTCTTAATATGAAATATAAAATCGAAGGGCAGGAACCTCAAAATAATTTTCAAGGCATAAAAATTCTTGAAGCGTTTGGTTTAGATAAAACAGATAAAAGCGGAACAAGCACTCAGCCTGACGGCGCATTTGACTTCTTCCCACCAAGAACAATTATGCCTTTAACAGGTGAAGTAATTTTTCCTGTACTGCAGCCGTTCGGAAAAGATTTCCCAAAGACATTACCCGATTCATTAAAGTATCAAGCCGTTTATGATACTACAGTTACTTTTGCAAAACAGGTTAGAACGAAAGATAAATTTATAATGAGCGGCGAGTATTCGGCTGAAGTAACTTCCGTTTATAGTATTGGATTTCAAGCTGTTGAGAATTCCGTAAAAGTTTATTTGAACGGTAATCTATTAAAAGAAGGGATAGATTACACAGTTGATTACAATCTGGGTCAAGTATTAATCAGAAATGACAAAGCATTACTTCCCGGGGCAGATCTCAAAATTTCATACGAACAAAACGATCTATTCCAGCTTGCATCAAAAACGTTACTTGGATTTCGCGGTTTATATGAGTTTAATAAAGAAACAACTCTTGGTTTTTCTTATTTGAATTTGAATCAGCAGACATTAAGCGATAAAGTTAGAATTGGCGAAGAACCGCTTAACAATTCAATATTCGGAGCTGATTTCAAAACAAATATAAATCTTCCATTCATTACAAAAGCTCTGGATAAAGTAATATCAACCAGCGCCGCATCTAACTTTTCTTTGATTGCAGAGTATGCATATATGAGTCCTGATCCCAACACAAAGAAAAGTACGATAACAAGCGATAATAGTAAAAGCATTGCTTATGTAGATGATTTTGAAGGAGTGAAAAAATTAATCTCTCTTGGTATGCCATACGGCTCTTGGCATGATATAAGTGTTCCTAAAAATCTTCCCTTTATAGGATTGAAAACTGAAATGGAACAGATGGCTTATAAAGCAAAAACATATTGGTATAATAGAACTCCTTCCGATGTAACTATAAAAGATATTTACGGGAGTAGAAGAGTTAATTCAAATCCTAGTGCACAACTGATACAAACATTAGATCTTGTTTTTCAGCCGGATCAAAAGGGTTTTTACAATTGGAATCCAACACTTGGAGAAAAATTTAAAAACTGGGGCGGTTTTATGAAAGTTCTTTCTTCAACTGCGAATAATCTTATTGAAGAAAATATTGAGTTCATAGAATTCTGGTTAAATATTCCCGATGCACCGAGTAATCTTAAATTAAATATTGATCTCGGGCAAATTAGCGAAGATGTCATTCCAAATGGTAAACTTGATACCGAAGATAAAAATGGAAATGATCTCGTTGATGATGGTGAAGATACAGGTATAGACGGTGTGAAAGATATTGGCGAGCCGGGTTATGATTCAGCTATTAATCCCGATCCTGCGAATGATAACTATTCATTTCAGCTTACTCAGAATCCCGATTATTCACACGTTAATGGAACAGAAGGAAATGCAGTTTCAATTGATCAAGGAAGATTACCTGATACAGAAGATCTGAACAGAAACTTTACTTTAGACCGAGTTAATAGTTATTTCCGATATGAAGTTCCAATTGATACTAACCGTGTAACAAACAAATTTGTTCTTGGCGGGGGAGATAATGCAGGCTGGTATTTATTTAGGGTTCCTCTAAAAGATTTCGTTACAAAATTTGGCGATCCAAGCTTTTCAGTAATTGAGTTTATAAGATTTTGGATTTCAGGAGTTGATAAACCTGTACATTTAAGATTTGCGGAAATGAATCTTGTAGGAAATCAATGGCAGAAAGTTTTAACTCCTCCAAAAGTAACCTTAAATGATACTGTCCTTACGGTTTCATCAATCAACTTAGAAGATAATCCGGAATATGTATCTCCTCCCGGAGTTTTTAGAGAGAGAGATCGAACTCAGCCGAATAATAATGTATTGAAAAACGAACAATCTCTAAATCTTATTTTGAAAAAATTAGAAGACGGGGATAAACGTGAAGTGGTTCGTTATCTCTATAAACCTTTGGATCTATTCAACTACAAAGAGATGAAGTTTTTCATTCACTCAGATAAAAATGATTTACCCGGTTCGGTTTCGTATTACGATCCAACAAAACCGAATAATTACGGATCGGAAGTTTATCTTAGATTTGGTTCGGACTCACTGAATTATTATGAATATCGTCAGCCTGTCAGATATAACTATGATATAGGAAGTGATGGATGGAATGAAGTTAGTATGGTCTTTTCTGATTTGACTGCTATTAAAATTCAGACAAGGGGCGATAGTACCTTTATCAATAAAATTCTTCGAGTTCCTGTTCCGGGAAGAACCGGGCATACTTATGGTGTAAGAGGAAATCCTACATTAACACAAGTAACATTTTTTACAATTGGAATTGTAAATCCAGGAGACAAAGGGACACCAAATGAAGCTGTCTCCGGTAGTGTTTGGGTAAATGAATTGCGTGTACTTGATGCTAATGCAACACCCGGATGGGCTTACAGCGCAAGCGGTGCTTTATCTCTTGCAGATCTTGTTAAAGTAAATTTCAATGTGAGCCAGACAAATCCGTATTTTCATAGACTTGCCGAAAGATTCGGGACACGCGAAGATAGATTGAATTGGGGTGTTGCGGTTGATCTTGATGTTCTAAAATTAATTCCTCTTAATCTTGCCGGAAGTAATCTGCGTGTTTCGTATTCAAGAAACGAACAATCTACTAATCCGCTTTATTTACCCGGCACCGACATTAAAGTAAATGAAGCACAAAATGAATTAAGAAAAAATCTTACCGATAAGAATTATGATCCGGTAATTATTGAACAAGAAGTTGCCAAACTAAAAAATGAATCACAATCATTAAATGTATCTGAGACATGGACATTATCTAATATCAAGATCAAGATTCCAACTGATGTCTGGTACATTAGAGATACTTTTAACAATCTTTCTTTTGGATTTAATTACAATAATTCTACAGCAAGTTCACCTACGGTTCGTAATTCTGATAGCTGGATATGGAATGCAAATGCAAATTACTCGGTTAATATAAGCAGAGATAATTTTTTTAGACCGGTTGATATTCCAATTATAGGAAGTTTCTTTGATCTGTTTAGTGATTACCGCGATGTAAAGATTTATTTTCTTCCGCAATCAATTACATCTTCAATTACAGCAAGTAGAAAAAGATCATATACTCAGAACAGAGCAATATCCGATAAGCCGAATATTTTACGTGATTTTACTGCAACTCGTGGTGCCGGTTTTAACTGGGCATTAACCGAAGGAGGATTTTGGAATCTTTCATTAAACTATAATTTTGATATTTCTTCCACTCTTGTTTATCTATTAACAGATAAAGATTTAGAAAGACCTGAAAGTGAAATTTGGAGGGATGTCTTTGGCGGATCGTTTTTTGGTAAAGATTATAATTTTAAGCAGACATTTGATGTGAGGACAAATCCAAAAATTCCTTCCATTTGGGATTTAGATCGTTATATAACTCTCAATGGAAATTATTCTGTTACTTATCAGTGGCAAAATAATTTTACGCAGGGAGTATTAGGTAAGAGCGCCGGTTACGCTAATAGAATAACAACAAGTTTATTAATTCGGCTCAAATCGATTTTTGCGCCAATGTTCCGGGAAGAAGAGAAGAAAATAGAACAAAATATTCCTTCGCAATCTGAAGGAGGAAGGACAGGCGGAAGAAGAAGCGGCAGGGGCGGTGATCAACAAAATCAAGCACAACAAATACCAAAGAACACGGAAGATATTCCGGTAAAAACTGAGTTGGCACAAGATTCTACAAATGTTGATAATGATTCAACTGCCATAGTTCAACAAGATACTGCTAAAAGTATAATGCGGACTCTGAATGCTTCGTTGGAATTATTAAAGCTTGGAATAAAAACACTATTGCTGGATTATGATCAGATCACAATTAATTTTTCTCAAAACAGCAGTTACACAGGCGGCGGTATTGCTGGAGACGGAACGGGATTCAATAATTTCTGGGGTTTCAATCAGAATGATGATAAAGGTCCGAGAAGATTATTTATGCTTGGTTTCTCAAATGATCTCGGTCCAAGAGCGCCCAATGGAAATATTCAGGATAATTATTCTCAGAAGAATGATCTGTCATTCAGTACATCACGACCATTGTGGGAGGGAGCGGATTTAAAATTAGATTGGAAAGTTGGCTGGGGAATTAATAAATCGTCAACAATAAAAACAGATTCACTTGGTAATATTTCAATTTCAAATATGCTTTCTACAGGAACTTTAGATAGGTCGTTCTTAAGTTTACCGCCGTCTTTTATTTTTTCATTTTTCGGAAACGGAATTAAGAAAGTTCATGAACTATATGATCCAACTTCAAGTAATCCGGCTCAGAGTTTATCGGAAGCATTCCTTAAAGGATTCGAAACTTTTTCATTCTTATCAAAGATCCCTCTTCTTTCAAATATTATGAAATATATTCCAAGACCTAATTGGACTTTTACTTGGTCAGGTTTGGAAAAATATTCGATTTTTAGTTTCGCCAATAGGGTTACTGTTAATCATGCTTATATTTCTAATTATAGTGAAGGATGGAAAATTAATCCGGCCGGAGTACAGGAAGTTCAATCGCAAAGAGTTGATTATGCTTTTTCCCCATTAGCCGGTATATCAATGAGTTTTGATAAATTCTTCGGCGGTACTTTTCAGAGTTCTATAAGATTTTCAACAAAAACTTCTTACAGCCTGGGAGTTACAACTCTTAATGTAACTGAAGCATTTAACCGCGACATTAATATTTCTGCAAGCTATACAAAATCGGGATTCGAACTTCCTCTTTTTGGTATCTCATTAAAGAATGATCTTGAAATATCATTCTCATATACAAGCGGAAAAACTTCAAGTGTAATTTATGATATGGACAAATTTAAAGAGAACGGTACTCCTCAAGAGGGAAAAACAAACACAACAATAGAACCAAAAATAAAATATGTAATGAGTTCGCGCGTAACTCTTTCAATCTTTTATAGAAGAACAAGCATCGAACCCGAAGGTGCATCCAGAATTCCACCCACAACAACTAACGAAGCCGGTGTTGACGTTAGAATTGCAATTCAATAACATTAGTCGGACAATGAATTAAAATATGAAAAGAAATAAAATCCTCTGGGTAGATGATGAAATCGAACTTCTCCGTTCGCATATCATTTTCTTAAATGAGAAAGGGTATGAAGTTGCAACTGTAACAAATGGTGAAGATGCTGTTGTTGAAGTGAAGAATAAACAATTCGATCTTATCTTCCTTGATGAAATGATGTCTGGAATTGGCGGACTTGAAACTCTTGCGCAAATCAAAGAGATAAATCCGAACATTCCGGTCGTTATGATTACGAAGAGTGAAGCTGAATCGTTAATGCATGATGCTATCGGAAGTAAGATAAGCGATTATTTAATTAAACCGGTTTTGCCTTCACAAGTTTTAATGGTCTGCAAAAAAATTCTTGAAAGCAAAAAAATATCTGGTGAATATGTCGCTAAAGATTATCTAAATGATTTCAACGAAATATCGCGTCAGCTTTTAATGAATCCGAATTATAATGATTGGATCGAAATTTATCTGAAACTTACAAATTGGGATATGGAGCTTGATGAACATCCCGAAGTAGGTCTCAGGCAGACATTAACAGAACAGAAAAAAGAATGTAATCAAGAGTTCAGCAAATTTGTTGAAAAAAATTATAAGGGTTGGATTGATTCTGCCGGAAGTGAAGATGTTCCTCGTCTCACTACTCAGATAACGGAGAAATATGTTTTCCCTCACTTATCAAAATCTGCCGGACCGGTTTTTTATTTTGTAATTGATTGTCTTCGTTTAGATCAATGGCTTGTGATGGAAAAACATCTAAAAGATCTTTTCAACATTCAGAAAGATTATTATTATTCAATACTTCCAACAGCAACACCGTACTCACGAAATTCATTGTTCGCAGGTTTATTCCCTTCGGAGATTGAGAAATACTATCCGGATTTGTGGGGAACAATGAGCGATGATGAGAACAGCATGAATAAATATGAAAAAGAGCTTCTGCAGAATTTATTAAACAGAAAAAAAATATCCTTAAGTAATGAATTAAAATATGTGAAGATCATAGATCCTGAAGTAGGACGTTCATTTGAACAAAATGTTTTATCACATCGTAAAACACATTTTATGGCAGTGGTGGTAAATTTTTTAGATATGATCGCTCACGGGCGCTCCGATTCAGATATATTAAAAGAAATTGCTCCTGATGAATCCGCTTACCGTTCATTGACAAACAGCTGGTTCCAACATTCTTCACTTCTTAATACATTCAGAGCAATAGCAACTATTCCAAATGCAAAAGTTGTTGTTACAACTGATCATGGAAGTATACGAACTTTGCGCGGTGCAAAAGTTCTGGGCGATAGAGAAGCATCTCCAAATTTGCGTTTTAAATTCGGCAGAAATTTGAAAGTGGATGAGAAACATGCAATCTTTATTAAGAATCCGCTGGATTATAAATTACCCAAACGAGGATTGACGATTAATTATATAATATCGAAAGAAGATTTTTATTTTGTCTATCCAACTGATTATCACAAATACTTAAGCCATTATAAAGATAGTTTTCAGCATGGCGGAATTTCCTTGGAAGAAATGATTCTTCCTGTGATTACAATGGAGAGTAAGTTATAATGAATTTTCCATTTCATGATATAATTAGATCGGAAGATGAGACAATTATAACTGCACAAAATTTTGCAAAGAAAATCGAAATGGGTGATGTAATTTTGTTGAACGGTGATCTCGGCAGCGGTAAGACATTTTTTGTTAAATATATTTGTAAAGAATTTGGTGTTGAAAACGCATCGAGTCCTAGCTTTGCTATCGTAAATGAATATCATAATAAAATAAGCTTTGTGCATTTTGATTTTTACCGGATAAAAAAAATGGAGGAACTTTACGATATTGGATTTCACGAATATTTATCAGGAGAAAGTATAGTTTTCATAGAATGGTCAAATATGTTCCCGGATATTCTACCCAAACGGAATTATCAAATTGACCTTAAATTTGTTAATAATACATCAAGAGAAATATCAATATTAAAACATGCATAATCTATTTCCAATATTAGCGGTTGAAACATCAGGTTATAATTGCAGCGTTGCTCTGTTATTTGATGATCATAATTTTGTTGAAATGAATTATCAGCAAAAACAGATACATTCTCAAAAATTAATTGAGATGATAGATACAGTTCTGAAAAATGCTCTGATAGAACTAAATCAATGTAAAGCGATTGCCGTTTCAATAGGTCCCGGTTCTTTTACAGGATTAAGAATTGGACTTTCAACAGTAAAAGGATTGGCGTTTGGAGCTAACATACCGATAATACCGGTTCCAACATTCGATGCTTATGCATTTCATATTTCAAAATATATTAAGACCGGATCAAAATTTGTAATTGCGATGAATGCTAACGGTGATGAATATTATTTTTCAAAATATATTAAACATGATGAAAATGTAGAAGTTGTAGATAATCTACAATTAGTGGAGAAAAATAATTTACAATCATTAATCTCTGCTGATGAATTAGTTTATGGTGATTCATTTATTGAAAGTACCTTAAAAGAGGCATTAGGATTAACAGCTTTAAAAATCGGTAGATGGGCTTATTTATTAGGTTACGATTTATTAACTTCCAATTACGATTATCTAGAACCAAACTATTTTAAGAAATTTATTGTAAAGGGTAAAAGATGAAAAAGTTAGTTACAATTTTTGTTTTTGCAATTGTATCGGTTTCTATTTCACAAACTGCTGCACCAAAATTGTTTGTTAAAGCCGATAACCACGATTTTGGAACAATTGCTGAAGGGGAAATTGTTACACATAATTTTGAAATTCAGAATACAGGAAAAGCTGAATTAAAAATAATTCAAGTGCATGCATCGTGCGGATGTACAGCGGCAGCTCCCGAAAAAATGAATTTGAAACCCGGCGAAAAGACTATAGTGAAAGTTGAGTTTAACTCTGAAAATAGATTGGGTCCACAAGAAAAATATGTTTATATCTCATCTAATGATCCGGTTAATTCTCAATACAAATTAACTTTTACAGGAGTCGTTGTTGATAAGAGTACGATTGTTACTGAAGACGGTAAGACACCAAAATTGAAATTGAATCTGGTCCAATATGATTTTGGCACAGTTACAGAAGGTAAAGTTGTTGAAACAAAAATTAGTTTTAAGAATGAAGGCAAAGCACCTTTAATTATAAGTGATGTAAAAACTTCATGCGGCTGTACTGCGGTTTTGTTAAGCAGTAAACTTCTTCAGCCGGGAGAATCAGGCAATATAAAAATTGAATTAGATACTGCTAACAGAGAAGGCAAATTAACACGTACTGTAACGCTCTATACTAATGATCCTACGGAGCCGAATCAAACGATAACTTTATTTGTGAACATTGAAAAGAGAAAATCCTAATGGGTTGGTTCAAAAGAAAAAAAGAAAATATTTCTCCAAATAGCAAGAAGACTGATATTCCCGACGGGCAGTGGTCTAAATGTGAAGACTGCGGAGAAATAATTTATAATAAACAATTAGAAGTTAATTTGTGGTGCTGTCCTAAATGTAATTATCATTTCAGGATTGGAAGCGGGCAATACATTTTATTCTTGTTTGATAAAGGTTCTTTTAAGGAACTTGATAAGAAAATGAGATCAGGCGACCCGTTGGAATTTACAGATACAAAAAAGTATAACGAGAGAATTGTTGCAACTATTAAGAAGAGCGGATTGAATGATGCTATAAAAACCGGTACAGGAAAAATTGAAGGGAAAAAAGTTGCCTTTGCATGTATGGATTTTAGTTTTATCGGTGGAAGTATGGGCTCTGTTGTCGGTGAAAAAATTGCAAGAGCTATTGATGCAGCATACGAAGATAAAATTCCGCTAATAATTATCAGTCAAAGCGGCGGTGCAAGGATGATGGAAGGTGCTTTTTCTCTAATGCAAATGGCTAAAACAAGTTCCCGCCTAGCAAGGTTGGCAGATGCAAAGTTACCATTTATCTCTGTTCTTACAGATCCCACAACAGGAGGAGTAACTGCAAGTTATGCTATGCTTGGAGATGTTATAATAGCTGAACCAAAAGCACTAATAGGATTTGCAGGACCGCGCGTTATTAAACAAACAATCGGAAAAGATTTGCCCCCAGGATTTCAGCGGTCTGAATTTTTACTTGAAAATGGTTTTCTTGATTTTATTGTTAACAGAAAACAATTGCGGGAAAAATTATCGCAATTGACAACTTACTTAACTTAAAAAAAATTACTTTTTAAATTTATTGGTGAGTTGATTAATTACTTCCAAAGCATATTCAACTTCTTCAGTAGTATTCTGCCAGCCGAATGAAAATCTAATTGTCCCTTTTGCATCCTCAACAGAATATCCTGTGCTTAGTATTACATGCGATGGTTTTACAGTTCCTGAGGAACATGCTGCGCCATTAGAAACTGCTACTCCGTTTATATCAAGAAACATTAACATAGCTTCAGGATCATTTTTATAGTGATCTGATTTTAATGTTATACTTAATATGTAGGGAGAAGTATTTATTCCGCCATTTATAATTATACCTTCTTTATCAATTGAACTGATACCTGTTATAAATCTCTGCTTCAATTCATTAACATGATTATTATTTTCTTGCATAGAATCTTGGGCTATTCTTACTGCTTCAGCAAAACCAATAATCCCGGCTACATTTTCTGTCCCTCCTCTACGATTTCTCTCTTGAGAGCCGCCGAGTAATATAGGCGAAAGGGGAGTACCGCTTTTCACGTAAGCAAATCCAATCCCTTTGGGGCCATTTATTTTATGAGCCGAAGCCGTAAGTGAATCAATACCGGATAATTTTACATCAATTTTATATTTGCCAAAACTTTGGACAGAATCCGTGTGAAAGAAAATATTTTTTTGTTTTAACTGAGAAGAAAATTGCTCAATCGGAGAGACTGCACCGGTTTCGTTATTTATGTGCATCAAAGAGATTAATGATGTGCTTGAATTAATATTTTGAAGAAGTGATTCATTCCTTATTATTGAATCGTTTTCAACATTAAGAAAATTAACTGTAAAACTGTTTTTAGAAAGCTCTAAGAAAGAATCATAAACGGAATGATGTTCAGCTTCTGACGTGATCAAATGATTACGCCCACTTTCTGCTAATTCAGATCGTGCAATTCCAAATACAACAAAGTTATTAGCTTCAGTTCCGCCGCTTGTAAAATAAATCTCACTAGGATTTGCGTTTATAAAATCGGCAATTAATTCACGAGATTCTTCAATTGCAACACGAACTTTTCTACCGAATGAATGAATGGAAGATGGATTACCAAAATTCTCCGTGAGGAAAGGTTGCATTTTTTCCAATACCCTTGGATGGAGTGGTGTTGTAGCAGCATTATCAAAATATACTTCCATGACTTCCTTTCAATTATCGAAGACTAACATCGCCATAATGGATTTTCTCGATTTTATCAGCCTGTTTTAGTAGTAAAAATCCATGTTCATCAATATCATCAAAAATTCCTGTTCTGATTTTGTCGTCCTCAACAATTTTTATTCTTTCACCTATCATCTTGCATCTGTTGCGCCATTGGTTCAATATTTTCTTGTGAGAACGTTCCAGTTGATCAATTAACTTTTCAAAATTGTTTAACACTTCACTTAGTAATTTTTCTCTGCTCACAATTGAATGAAATTCTTTACGGATTGAAGTCGGAACAATATCAAATTTCCCGGGAAAGTTAGGTTGATTAACATTTATTCCAATTCCAACAGCTACTCTGCTTATTTTATTTCCTTTAGAACTTGATTCTAGTAGAATCCCGGCAATCTTTTTTTTATGAACAAGAACATCATTCGGCCATTTAAGTTCAACATCCAACTGAAAAAGATTTTCAATTGCTTGTGCAACAGCAACAGCTGTACTTAAATTGATCAAGTTAATTTTTTGATCTTTGATTTCACCTTTTAATAAAATTGAGAATGTAAGATTTTGACCGCTGTTGCTGATCCATTCTCTGTTTTTGCGTCCGCGTCCTTTACTTTGGTGTTCTGCTAATAGTACGGTTCCATTTTGATTAAAATCTTTACTAGATAAAAGAACACTATTTGTAGATTCTACTTCATCACTATAGATAAAATTTCTACCGATGTAGTCAGTATCTAGTTTGATGTCGAATTCTTCAATGTTAAACACAAATCCTCCAATTACAATAATCTCTAGGAATTAAATTCACAATCCATGACAAATAGTCACTGTAGACGTAAATAAGTTAAAATAGATGACATTTTTTCATAAGTCTTACTAGAAGAGTAAAATTCATTAACTCATTATTTTCAAATAACTTACGCTGAAAACAAGATTGGCACTCTCATTGTATATATAATAGCAATCAAATAATTACTAAGGAGGCCAAAATGACACTTATTAAATTTGAACCTTTCAAAGAGTTAGAAACTCTTCATGACAGAATACAGAGATACTTTGATGACTTCCCAAACTTTGGATTCAATCTAAACGAAAACTTTTACCCGAGAATTGATATTTCCGAAGACAAAGATAATATAAATGTTGTTGCTGAAATTCCCGGAGTAAAAAAGAATGATATTAAAATCACACTGCAAGATAATATATTGACCATTGAAGGTGAAAAGAAAAAAGAAACAGAACAAAAAGAAAAAAACTACTTCAGAAGTGAAAGAATACATGGTTCGTTCAAACGATGTTTTACTCTTCCCGATCTGGTTGATTCCGAAAAAGTTGAAGCTAAGTTTGAAGACGGCATGCTTAATATTCAGTTAAAGAAAATAGAGCAGAAAGTAAAAAGCGAAAAAGTTATCGAGCTGAAGTAATATCTTCAGCTCATTTATAATTCAAATAGGAGAATAAGTAAATGGGTAAGATTATAGGAATTGACCTCGGCACAACTAATTCTTGTGTTGCTGTTATGGAAGGAAATGAACCGGTTGTTATTCCAAATTCAGAAGGAGGAAGAACAACACCATCGGTTGTAGCTTTTACAAAAGCCGGTGAAAGGGTTATCGGTCAACCGGCAAAAAGGCAAGCTGTTACTAATCCGAAAAACACAATCTTCTCGATTAAAAGATTTATGGGAAGAAAAAGAGAAGAGGTAGATACAGAAGCGAAAGAGGTACCGTACAAAGTTGTTGCTGGTGATAATGGCTCAGCTCGTGTTGAAATTGGTGATCGTTTATATTCTCCACCCGAAATCAGTGCAATGGTTTTACAAAAAATGAAAAAAACCGCTGAAGATTATTTGGGACAAGAAGTAACTGAAGCTGTGATTACAGTTCCGGCGTACTTTAATGATGCTCAGCGTCAGGCAACAAAGGATGCCGGTGAAATAGCCGGATTACTTGTTAAGAGAATTATAAACGAACCTACTGCTGCGGCTCTAGCTTATGGTTTGGATAAAAAACATAAAGACCAGATCGTTGCAGTTTATGATCTTGGCGGCGGAACTTTTGATATTTCGATTTTACAATTAGGTGAAGGTGTGTTTGAAGTGAAATCAACAAATGGCGATACTCATCTTGGCGGTGATGATTTCGATCAGCGTTTGATTGATTACCTCGCTGATGAATTTCAAAAACAAGAAGGAATAGATTTACGCAAAGATCCAATGGCTCTTCAACGTTTGAAAGAAGCTGCTGAAAAAGCTAAGATGGAACTCTCATCTTCAATACAGACGGATGTTAATCTTCCTTTCATCACTGCAACACAAGATGGACCGAAGCATTTGAACTTAAATATCAGCCGGGCAAAGTTCGAACAATTAGTTGATGATTTAATCCAGAGAACTGTAGGACCATGTGAACGTGCTATAAAAGATGCTAATGTTACTCCATCTCAAATTGATGAAGTTATTTTAGTAGGCGGATCAACACGTGTACCTAAAGTTCAAGAACTTGTTAAAAAACTTTTTGAAAAAGAACCGCATAAAGGTGTTAATCCGGATGAAGTTGTTGCTATCGGTGCTGCAATACAGGGTGGTGTACTTGCCGGTGATATTAAAGACGTTCTTCTTTTAGATGTAACTCCGCTTTCACTTGGAATTGAAACCTTAGGCGGTGTATTCACAAAACTGATAGAAGCTAATACAACAATACCAACCAAGAAGAGTGAAGTATTTTCAACTGCTTCAGATAATCAACCATCAGTTGAGATTCATATTCTTCAAGGTGAAAGACCGATGGCAGTTGATAACAGAACACTCGGTAAGTTTCATCTTGATGGTATTCCACCTGCACCTCGGGGAGTTCCGCAGGTCGAAGTAACATTCGATATTGATGCTAATGGAATTCTGCATGTTGCTGCTAAAGATAAAGCTACAAATAAAGAACAGAGCATAAGAATAACTTCCTCTAGCGGACTTTCAAAAGATGAAGTTGAAAAGATGAAGCAGACTGCAAAAGAACATGCAGCTGAAGATAAAAAGAAGAAAGAAGCGGTCGAAGTAAAAAATCAAGCTGATAATCTTGTCTTCCAAACCAAAAAACAAATTGAAGAGATGAAAGACAAAATCACTTCAGATCAAAAGAATCAGCTTGAAAGTGAAATCAAAAAAGTTGAAGATGCATTAGCTACTAATGATACTGATAGAATAAAGTCTGCAACTGATGGTTTAACAAAAGTATGGAATGAAATCGCACAAAAATTATATCAGCAGCAAGGTCCAACCGACGGACAACCTGGCGGTGAACCGCATGCTGAAAGTCAACAGCAGACTTCTCAACAGCAATCTGCTTCAGATAAAAAAGATGATCGAGAAGTTCAAGATGCTTCTTATGAAGTAGTTGATGACGACAAAAAATAAAACCCCCTCATTCTCCTCCCAAGGGGAGAATAAATTTGGGAAAAATTTTACAAATAATAAATAAATTGGAGTAAGTATGACAGAAAATAAAGAAATGGTTGAAGTAAAAACAAAGAGAGACTGGGATGAAGCTCTTGAAAAAGAAGCTTGGGTAGCTCCTCTTATTGATATATATGAAACAGCAGAAGATTATTTCTTAACAGCTCAAATGCCTGGTGTTTCAAAAGAAAATGTTAAGATTAAATTAGAAGAAGGTCATCTGGTTATTATGGGGAGAATAACCTTTGAGGAAGTTATAAACCACAAATATGTATTGAAAGAAACTGAGATCGGTAACTTCTATCGCAGATTTAAGATCTCTGAAAGCATTGATGAACAAAAGATTGATGCGAAATTGGAGAACGGCATTCTTAATGTAAAACTTCCTAAACATGAAAGAGTAAAACCGAAGACGATTGAAATAAAGTAAACAGTCCGCAGTTCACAGTAAACAGTAATTAAAGAGAGTCCCGTTAAAGCGGGACTTTCTTTTAAATCCCTTTTGATTGAATTAAACCGCTCTTCTGTTTAATTTGAAGTTACGATGAAAAGATTATTCCCATTAATATTATTATTAGTCTTCTCCGGTTTATTATACTTTTCCGATTTTGATAATGGAGCAATTCAAAGAGATTCTTCTAATTCAGCTGAATTTTATCATGATGGCATTCTGAAATCGGAACACAATAAGATAGATCGAAAGGCAAACTATAATATTGAAGTTGAATTTAATCCAGAATCTAAATCAATAGTAGCTAAAGAAGAAATAATCTGGGTTAACAAAACCAACTCTCCAACATCTGAGATACAATTCCATCTTTACGCAAACGCATATAAAAGTAATAATACACTTTTCGCTAAAGCATATTCACTTGGTCCTGATGTGCAAACTCAAATTGATATAAAAACATTTCGTGTAAATGGCGAATCATCACAATTGATTTACTTCCAACCTGAAATTGCAAATCCGCACGATAGCACGGTAGCAAAAGTATTATTGAACAAAATAATTGAGCCGGGTGACAGCGTAAGAATAAATTTTGAATACACTATGAAAATTCCGCGCTCGGTTAAACGAATGGGCTATGCTACAGGAAGAAATTTCTTTTTTGTTTCTCAATGGTTTCCTAAAGTTGGTGTCTTCGAAAACGAGAAGTGGGTCTGCAGTCAATATCATCCTTATGTAAATTTTTATTCTGACTTCGGCGATTACTCGGTAAAAATAAAAGTGCCCAAGGATTACACAGTTGCAGCCACCGGAGTGGAAAAGGGAAATACTTCTGATGAAAAAACTATTTCTTACCATTTTGTTCAATCCGGAGTTCATGATTTTGTTTGGCTTGCTACTGATGAGATTCTTCACCGTAATAATATTTATACCCGTAAAGACGGTTCAACAATAACAATTCAAGCTTATGTACAACCGGAGAGGGAAAGATATTTTGACCGGTATTTTACTGCTGTTAAAAATTGTTTAGAGTATTTTGAAAATAATATTGGAATCTATCCTTATCAAAATGTTTCTCTGATAGATGTTCCAAGAACTTCTGCTTCGGGAGGAATGGAATACCCGACACTTTTCACAGTTGGTGCAGAACTCTTTGCACCTAAAGATGCCGGACAGCCAGAATATTTAGTTACACATGAATTCTCACATCAATTTTTTTATGGTTTGATTGCCAACAATGAAGTTTATGAAGCATGGCTTGATGAAGGATTCACTTCATATATCTCGACGAAAATTATGTATCACTATCAACCGGAGATTTTGGAAACATTTAAATTTGCTACATACATCCCGGTATTCGGACTTAATTTTTTATCTTATAACGAAATTCCGCTAATCTATACGCTCGTAGACGTAAAAGTGCCGGAAGCTACCCGAAGCATAACCAACTACTACAAAAATTTAACCGTTGGTTCAATCGCTGATACATCATATAAGCTACCGACACGGCTTTCTTATGTAGTTAATTCTTATAATAAACCCGAATTAGTTCTTCATACTCTAGAGCGTTATGTCGGTTATGATAGAATGATGAAAATCTTAAAAGATTATTACAATGAATTTAAGTACCGCCATCCTCGTGGAACAGACTTCATTAATATTGTACAAAAAAATTCAAAAGAAGATATGAGTTGGTTCTTTGATGAATTATACCACGCTCCTAAAATTTTTGATTATAAAGTAACTTCCATTAAAAAATCATTTAGTAGTGAATATGAAATTCTGGTTGAAAGATTAGGCGACGGAATTTTTAAGAACGATGTTGCCCTCTACACAGATAAAGACACTCTTTATCAAAAATGGGATGGAATAGAACGATGGAAGATTTTGAAATTCAGAACCGCTAATGAAGTAGTTGCAGCAGAGATTGATCCATACAGAAAAAATTTACTTGATATTAACTTTGCAAATAATTCTTTAACTGTCTCTCATAGAGTCTGGGCGTCGCTTTCACTTTCAATTCGTTTTTTCTTTTGGGTACAGAATGCATTAATGGTACTTGGAAGTATCGGATGATAGAAAGTATTAAACACATATTAATTCACGGAGTGCGATCTGTATTTCACAATGTAAAATTTGTTGTCTTGATGTGGGCAATGAATGCTGCTTCGGCGTTGGTTCTGGCTGTACCGGTTTATAATATTTTATTAGATAATATCGGAACTTCATTAACAAGTGATCGCCTTGCTCATTCATTCGATTACTTCTGGTATCTTCAATTCAGAAATCTTTATTCCGTCCAGCTCGATCAACTACCGCTGAGTATTTATTTTGCTGTCGGTATTTATGCGCTGATCCAAACTTTTTTCTTAGGCGGATTGATTTCAGTCTTCCATGCACCTGAAAAGAACCACACAGTTGATTTTTTCTTCGGCGGAGTCCGATATTTTCTAAGATTTGTTAAAGTACTACTGATCTCACTTTTATTTTTTGCTGCGGCTTTTAAGATTAATGACTACATCGGAGAATTAATAACATGGCTTTTAAAAAATTCTGAAAATGTAACTGCGGATTTTTTTAGTAAATTCATTCGATATGTTTTAATGATTTTCTTTATCGGCATTGTAACTATAATTTCGGATTACTCAAAAATTTCTCTTGCAGTAAGAGATAAGACGCAAATACTTAGAGAGATTTATTATGCTGTTGTGTTCCTAAAAAATAATTTTAATAAAGTGTTTGTTACATTTTTAATTGTTGCAATTATTGGAGCGTTCGGAGCGGTTGTGTATAATGTAATAGGAAGATTTATTCCCCGTACTCCATTCTATTTTCTGATCCTCATCTTTATTCTTCAGCAAATGTTAATTATCTTTCGATTGTTAGTGAGAATGCTTTTCTATTCAACTCAAGTAAGTTTATTTAAGGATTTAAGCGCAGATACAATTAAAGTTGATCAATAAAATTTGAAAGGTAACATGTCTATTATACCAATTACAGTTTACGGCGATAAAATACTTAAGCAGAAGGCACAAAAAGTCAGTGCCGTTAATGATGAGATTATAGATAAGATCAGAAATATGTTCGATTCGATGCGCAATGCTCGTGGAATTGGCTTAGCTGCTAATCAGGTTGGTTATCGTGATTCTATCTTTATCTTAAACCTTAACGGTACTGAAGGATATGATAAATTCAAACCTCTTGTAATGATTAATCCGGAAATTATTTTACACTCCGATGAAAAAATTATTTTGGAAGAGGGCTGCCTTAGTCTGCCTAACTTAAAAGCAGAAGTAGAAAGATCGGAAGCAATTAAAGTTAGGTATATAGACTCCGATGAAAATGTAATTGAATTAGATGCCGATGATCTACTGGCAAGAGTTATTCTTCACGAGTATGATCATCTAATCGGCAAAATGATTCCTGATCGTGTGGCTGAAGATGTTAAGAAAAATCTGCAGAAAGATTTATCTAACATTATTAAAAGGGAAGTAAAGATTGATTATCCTATCACAGAAGGTTAATTCAGATCATAAAATTTCCCATCATACTTTTTTGATGAGTTGATAATGAAAATTGTTTTTATGGGCACACCGGAATTTGCAATTTCTTCTCTACAAAAAATTTTAGAAAGTAAACATCAAGTAATAGCTGTAGTAACTACACCTGATAAAGAACGCGGCAGGGGAGGACAAATAACTTATTCGCCGGTTAAAGAATATGCGTTGAAAAATAAATTAGAGGTTCACAATCCTGTTTCACTAAAGGATCCGGAATTTATTTCACGTCTGAGAGAATTAAAACCGGATTTATTTGTTGTTGTCGCTTTTCGGATTCTTCCCAAAGAAGTTTATTCGATTCCGTTAAAAGGTTCATTTAATTTACATGGCTCACTGCTTCCAAAATATCGCGGTGCTGCACCGATCCAATGGGCTTTGATTAACGGAGAGAAGGAAACAGGCGTTACAACTTTTTTTCTGGAAGATAAAGTTGATACTGGAAATATTATTTTACAAGAAAAACTACCGATAGATGATGAAGATGATTTTGGTTCACTCCATGATAAAATGATGATGTTGGGTTCCGAAGTTGTACTGAAAACAATTGAACTGATTGATACTGAAAAAATAATCTTAACAAAACAGAATGATCAATTAGCTTCACCCGCACCTAAGATCACAAAAGAAATTTGTGAGATCAATTGGAATAAAAGCGCGCTCGAAATTCACAATCTTGTGCGTGGACTATCACCTTATCCGGGCGCATTTTTCATCCACAATGGTAAAAACTATAAAGTATTTAAAACAAGAATGGTTGAAGGTAATCAGTGGTCAATGGTCAGTAGTCAGTTGAATATTAAATCTAAAACAACTAACAACTCACAACCTTCAACAAACAAAATATATCAGACCAAAAAAGAAATTTATATTCAAACGAAAAACGGTGTACTTCAAATACTCGAAATTCAGCCTGAAGATAGAAATCGAATGACGACAGAAGAATTTTTAAGAGGGTACTCTTTTATCAATTAACAGAATAATAATGAAAAATAATCGTTATGAAAGTGTATTGGACGCAATTGGAAATACACCACTAATTAAACTAAGTCATATTGCGACAGGATTGAAAGCTAACATTTATGCAAAGCTTGAATTCTTAAACCCAGGCGGAAGCACAAAAGATAGAATTGCTCTTTACATGGTAGAGAAAGCAGAACGGGAAGGCAAAATAAAACCCGGTGATACAATTCTCGAAAATTCTTCAGGTAATACTGCTATGGGTCTGGCTATTGTATGTCGTCATAAAGGTTATAAATTAAAAATCGTTATACGTGATACCACAAGTAAAGAAAAAATTAAAATGCTCGAAGTGCTTGGAGTTGATGTAATAAAAGTGCGTTCCGAATTTCCGCCCGAGCATCCTGATTCTTACAACAACGCAGCACAAAAACTTTCTTCACAGCATCCAGATTGGTACTATATTGATCAACATAATAATCTTGATAATAATGAAGCTCACTATATGACAACCGGACCGGAAATATGGGATCAAACCGAAGGAAAGGTTGATTATTTTGTTGTGGGAGTCGGAACCGGCGGAACACTATTTGGCGCCGGAAAATATTTAAGAGAAAAAAATCCTAACGTTAAACTTATTGGTGTTGATCCGATGGGGTCAATTTATTACGATTGGTTCAAGCATAAAAAACTGATTACTCCTTACAGATATCTAATCGAAGGAATAGGAGACGAGTTCCTAATTAAAACTGCTACACTAGACAAGATGAACGACATGATTCAGGTGGAGAACAAAGCTGCATTTGATTGGACTAAAAAAATTGCTTTTGAAGAAGGACTTCTTGTGGGAGGATCGAGCGGTGCAAACATGTATGCCGCTTATAAAGTTGCTAAAGAAGTTGATAAAGCAGTAAATGTAGTTACTGTTTTTTGCGATAGCGGTTATAAATATTTCTCAACTATTTATAATGATGAATGGCTTGAGAAAAATAATTTAGTTTGATTTTATTTTTAACTAAATATTACAAGAGTGTTAAAATGAAAATATCTAAATATTTATTTGCGTCTTTATACTTTTTTCTATCAACAATAATCTTTGCTCAGACTTCAAATCCATTTCCGGCTGAAAAAAATCCTTGGCAGCAGATTCGTAAAGAACGGATTCAAAAATTATTACCCGAAGCAATGAATAATGCCGGAGTTGATTCTTGGATTGTTGTTTGTCGTGAAAATAATAATGATCCGCTGGCTTTGCATGTTGGTGGAGAAAATGCCGGTGGGGCCGCAGCATTTCTATTCTTTCTTAACGCAGATAAAGTTAAATCCATAGCAATTTCACCGGAAGGAGAAGCAATAGCATTAAAAGATATGAACCTTCACGATGAGGTGATAGTTATCGAACGAGGTTCTAACATTTGGAAAGCAATAAAAGATGAAATTCAAAAAGCTGATCCAAAAAAAATAGCAATCAATTCATCCGGCTTTAATATTGCTGATGGTCTATCATTCACTCAGCGTAAAGCGTTTGAAGAAGAAATTGGTGAAAATTTTACTTCTCGTTTTATGCCATCAACAGATTTAGTCATGGAATGGTTATCTGTAAAACTTCCACAAGAAATTGAAATAATGAAAAAAGCTGCCGAGATAACATCACAACTTCAGTATGAAGCATATAAAACAGTAATTCCGGGTAAGACCAAAGATTCTGATGTTGCAAAGTTCTTGAAGAAAAGAATGAAAGAACTTGGTGTTACAGACGGCTGGCAGCCTGATCAGAATCCAAATGTAAATTCTGGTATTGACCGAGGACATTCAAACGCAACTGAAAAAGTAATTCAATCTGGAGATGTAATTCAGTGTGATTTTGGAATTAAAGTATTTGATGTTTGGTGTACTGACGTTCAGAGGTTTGCATATGTCTTAAAACCCGATGAAAAAGATGCACCCGCAGAAATAAAAAAGTATTTTGAAAATTCAATACTTGGGCATAGAAAAGTTCTTGCTGCTATGAAACCGGGTGCAACCGGTTGGTATGCAGATAAGGTTCAAAGAGATTGGATGAAAGAAACCGGTTCGTTACCGGTAATGTGGAGTACTGGTCATCCCGTTGGTTATTGGGCTCATGATGCCGGACCATCTTTAGGCGGTGCTGCACGTAGCGATAAACCGGTTGGAAGCGGTGCACGTATTCTCAGAGTAGGTCAAACTTTTGCGTATGATGGATTCTTTTCGTGGAAACTTGCAGATGGCAACACTAAAACTATATCTGTTGAAGAGATGGCGGTTATTACAAAAGATGGTGCAGAATATATGCAGAAACCACAGAGCGAATTAATTTTAATTCACTCAAAATGATAGTGAAGTAGTAAGTTGTAAGCAATTTTACTTTAGAATAGAAACACGAAAGAATTATTTAATGAAATATAAAAATTCAATTCTTGATTTGATCGGAAACACTCCGCTGATCAAACTTTCCAAAATTAATAAAGGTCTTAAACCGCAGATCTTTGCTAAACTCGAATCTGCTAATCCCGGCGGAAGTGTAAAAGACCGCATTGGTTACAGCATGATTGTTGATGCCGAGAAGAAAGGAATTCTAAAACCGGGCGGTTGTATCGTTGAAGCTACAAGCGGAAATACCGGGATTGGTCTTGCATTAACGGCAGTGGTTAAAGATTATAAATGTATCTTCGTTTGTACTGAAAAAGTTAGCTCTGAAAAAATTAATTATCTAAAAGCACTTGGTTCCGAAGTAATAGTTGTTCCAAATACTTACGAACCGGATCATCCCGATTATTATGTTAATATTGCAAAACGAATCTCGAAAGAGACAGGTGCCTTTTTTGCTTATCAGTATTCCAATCCATCCAATCCTGAGACGCACTATCAAACAACAGGTCCTGAGATTTGGGATCAAACTGAAGGGAAGATCACACATTTTATTTCCAGTATCGGTACAGGCGGGACAATAAGCGGAGCGGGAAAATTTCTAAAAGAAAAAAATCCGAATATAAAAGTTATTGGAGCCGATCCGCTTGGTTCAATATTCAAACATTACAAAGAAACTGGCGAGATCATCAGAGGAACTCCTTATCTCGTTGAAGGTATTGGGCAAGATTGTCTTCCGGAAAATGTTCACTTCCAGTACATTGATAAAATTATAAACATTAGTGATAAAGAATCATTTGCTGCAGCAAGGAGACTTACAAAAGAAGAAGGAATCTTTTGCGGAGGAAGTACCGGAACTATTGTTCATGTCGCTTTGGAAACTGCAAAAGATTTATCTGAAAATGATGTCATCGTTTTTATAGTATGCGATACCGGTGAACGTTATTTATCCAAAGGACACAATGTTGAATGGCTGAAAGATAACCGCATGCTCGATACTGAAATTAAAACACTGCGTGATATTTCTTATGCCAAAAAGAAAAAAGGGAACGAAGAAATTGTTTATGTGCACGATACAATTCTTGTCCGCGATGCAATTAAGATCATGAATGAAAAGGGATTTTCTTACATACCTGTTCTTAATGAATTATTACGTCCGGTCGGAAGTCTCCGTGAGAGCAGACTTATTTCGAGAATATTAGATGACAAAAATGTTATGGATAAAAAAATTAAAGATGTTATGGAAGAAAGTTTTCTTGTTATAGATGCGAAGTCAAGTATAAATGAAGTACGGCGTGCATTAAAAGATGCGCATGCAATTTTAGTATCTGATTTTGGAAGGATCACAGATATTATTACACGTTATGATTTAATAGATTTTGAATGATAAATTGTGAAAGGTGAAACTAAGAACAAAAAACAAAAATCCGAAATTCAAAATTCAAAACAGTTTTGGATTTTGTGCTTTGAATTTATATTTAATAGAGACCTCTGAAAAATTCGGAAATGTCATTTCGAAGGAGCGGAGTGACTGAGAAATCTTGTCAGAAACAAAGATTTCTCCCTTCGGTCGAAATGACAAACGGTATTTTTCAGATGTTACTAATAATTAATTTTCATAATAATCAGTAAGGCTAAAAATGGGATTTTCAACAGATGCAATTCATGCGGGACAAATTCCCGATCCGACAACCGGTGCAATTACAACACCGATTTATCAAACATCTACTTATGCTCAAGAAGCTATCGGAGTTAATAAAGGTTACGAGTATGGACGCACGCATAATCTCACACGGCAAGCTCTAGAAAAAAATATTGCAACTCTTGAAAAAGGGAAATACGGAATTGCATTTGCATCCGGACTTTCATCCGTTCAGGCTATTCTTGGATTAGTTAAATCGGGTGATCACTTAGTCGTATCAGATAATGTTTACGGAGGCACTTACCGTTTAATGGAATTGATATTCAAGAATTATGGATTAGATTTTTCATGGGTTGATACAAGCGACATAAAAAATATTGAGAACGCAATAAAAAAGAATACAAAAATAGTTTATATAGAAACGCCGACTAATCCGATTCTCAACATAACCGACATTCAAGCGACAGCAAAAATTTGCAAAGCACAAAATCTTATTTGCGTTGTTGATAACACATTCATGACTCCATATTTTCAAAAACCGTTGGAACTTGGCGCTGATGTTGTTCTGCACAGTACAACAAAATATTTGAATGGGCATTGCGATGTTGTTGGCGGAATACTTATCACAAATGATGAAAAGATTCATGAGAGACTGCGGTATTTACAGAATGCAATCGGTGCAGTCCCTTCTCCATTTGACTGCTGGCTTACACTCCGCGCGACTAAAACTCTTGCTGTTAGAATGAAACAGCATAACGAAAACGCAATTAAGATTGCTGATTTTCTTTCCACAAAATCTTATGCCAAGAAAGTAATTTATCCCGGACTTAAATCTCATCCTCAACATGAACTTGCGAAAAAACAGATGAGCGGATTTGGTGGAATGATCTCGGTGGATTTTGGTGATTTGGAAACGGCAAAAAAAATAATCAGCAAGCTGAAAGTTTTTACATTTGCAGAAAGTCTCGGCGGAGTTGAAAGTTTACTTTGTCATCCCGCATCCATGACGCATGCTTCCGTTCCCAAAGAAGAACGTGATAAGTTAGGCATTACAGACGGTCTGCTTCGTTTTTCTGTAGGTATTGAAGATGTTGAAGATCTGATCGCGGATATTGAGCACGCGCTAAAATAATTTTACCCAACTAAAAAAAATATTAATCTCTGTAACGATAATTCCTGTGTCAAACCGTGTTTGGTAATCTCTGTTTAATTGATTGTGGATTTCTTCGTGAGTGGAACACAGCATAGATAATTATTTCTTTTTCAGAATAATCGTAAACTATTATAAAAGGAAATCTTTTTACAATTGCTCTTCGTAGGTGTTTATAAATTTGAGGATAAAGTTCAGGTTTGCGTTTTATTCTTGAGATACATTCATCAATACATCTAACAAATTCTGCTTCGAGTCCTTTTTGTTGTGAAAGATACCAAAGTGCTGACTAGCGGAATTCTAATTCGGCATCGGGTAAAAACCGAACTGTTCGCATTTTACTTGCCTAAAAACTCTGATCTAATTTCTTCCCAGTTCCTTCCAGCATTTGGATTTTGATTAAATGACTCAAGTCTTCTCTCCAATTCTTCTTTTTGGGATGATGATAGTACGAATGATTTATTCTCTTCCGCAACACTATCCCAAATTTCTTCTGCCAGTAGAATTCGTTCTGATACACTAAGATTTTTTATTTGACTTCTTAAATTAGTATCCATCTATTACTCTTTAGATTGTTAAACCTTTAAGCAAATATAAAAAATGGTGGCTCGGTTATCAAATTTTCAAATTCACATGAACGATTTTATTACAAGGAGGTCACGGACCATTCCGTGGCTTTTTTACTTCGTCACGGTAGAACCGTGACGTCCGCTCAATATTATACTTCTTATTACTTACTTCTTCATTCTTAATTCTTTTACCCATTTTATTCCCATCTGTTATTTCCGTAATTTTGATTTAGAATATGGAGGCACTATGTCTAACGAAATAAAAACTAAGAAAAAAAATCAAGTTGATGATTCTAAATACTCGATGGATACGCATCTTATCTATGGTAAGAATGTAAGCGATAGCTGGGACTACTCACATCATGTAACAGCGCCAATCTCATCTTCAACAACATTCCGTTTAGATTCTGTTGAACGCGGTGCGCAAGGATTTATTCAATTCGCAAATACTGAACAGCTCGGCGATAAAGCACCAATCTATATTTACGATCGCCTTGGCGAACCGAACAAAGATATGCTCGAAGAAAATTTGGCTTATGTTGAAAAGGGAGAAACTGCTGTTAGTTTTGCGACGGGTATGTGTGCAATTTCAGCAATCCTTGGTATTCTAACAAACAGCGGAGATGAAATTATTACTCATACAACTTTGTACGGATGCACGATTTCTCTTTTCAATAATTGGTATCCTAAGTACAAAATTAAAGTATCGCCGATTGATCTAACTCAGCCTAAAAATATTCTCAATGTTGTAACTGAAAAAACAAAAGTAATTTATTTTGAAACTCCAGCGAATCCTAACATTGAAATAGTTGATGTTCGTGCTATTGCAGATGTTGTTCAAGATATCAACAAAACGCGCAATGAAGAAGATCAGATCAAGATTGTTGTTGATAACACATTTGCAACACCTTTCTGCCAGCGTCCTATAGAACTTGGTGCCGACTTTGTAATACACTCACTTACAAAAGGAATCGGTGGTTTCGGAACAGATATGGGTGGAGTTGTGATCGGTAAGAAAAAATATCGCGATCTGATTCTGCTTTACAGAAAAGATTTTGGTGCAGTGCTTAATACAAAAAGTGCATGGGCTATTTTGACTTATGGCTTACCGACTCTTGCAATTCGTCAGCGTCATCAAATTAAATCTGCGACACGTATTGCTGAGTTTCTTAATTCACACCCAAAAATTGAGTTTGTAAATTATCCCGGTTTACCAAGTTTTAAGTATTATGAAATTGCAAAGAAGCAGATGATTGATTTTAACGGCAACTTTGCGCCCGGTAGTATGATTTATTTTGTTTTAAAAGGAAACTCTCCTGCCGAGAGTAAAGAGAACGGAAGAAAATTTATGGATTACGTTGCAGATAATGCATACACTATGACTCTTGCAGTTTCACTAGGACATACACGCACTTTGATCGAGCATCCGGCTTCGATGACGCACTCTGTAGTTCCACCGGAAAAATTATCTGAACGCGGAATTGATCCTGGCGGAGTTCGCTTGGCAATTGGACTTGAAAATGCAGATGATATTTTACTTGATCTGGATGAATCACTAAAAGTAATTTAACTTTTTGAACCCACCCTTTCTCCCTCCCTTTGTAAAAGGGAGGGACGGGGAGGGTTAGACTACACTTTATGCAAATCATAAAAAGCTTACTCTTTCAAAAATTTCCTGAAATTATTTTTGGCTTAAGTACTAAGATCGGATTGAATCGCACTGAGCCATTTTTTTTCAACATGTCTCTAACTGTTGGCGATGACCCGGAAATTGTTAGTGTAAACCGTGAAGCTTTCTATAATGAGTTGGGATTAACTACTGAACAAATAGCAATTCAGAAACAAATTCATTCCGATATTGTTACGATAGTTGATGAGCCGGGACTTATAGGCGAGAGCGACGCAATGATCACTACCCAAAAGGGAATAGGTCTTGTAATATCAACTGCAGATTGCACACCAATTTTTATTTATGATAGAAAGAATGAGATCATAGCGGCAGTGCATTCAGGTTGGCGTGGATCTGAAAAACAAATATTACGGAAAACAATTTTAATTCTATTAGAACAATTCAATTGTTCACCAAACGATCTGCTTGTTTATATAGGTCCGTCTATTTGTCAAAAGAATTACGAAGTTAGTAATGAAGTCGCAAAACATTTTCATCGTATCTATCTAAAAAGGATTGATAATAAACTCTATCTTGATATCCTCGGAATAAATAAAGATGAGCTTCTAAATCTCGGGATTCAAGAATCTAATATTGAAATTTCATCTTTGTGCAGTTACGAAGAAAAATATCTACAATCATATAGAAGGGACGGAAAGAATTCCGGGCGCGCTCTTGGTGTAATTGCGATGAAAGGAAAATAAGTGTTAACAGAAAAATATAAAATAGCTGCGGGTTATGTTTTAATATGTTTGATCTGGGGTTCTACTTGGCTTGCTATTCGTCTTGGACTTGGATCGCTAACACCATTAATATCCGCCGGGCTTCGTTTTTTCTTGGCTTCAATTTTTGTTTTTTTATTTATGAAAATGAAAAAGATAGAACTTCAAACTGATTCTCTTTCAATAAAACTTTATTTAATTCTTTGTTTCTTTTCATTTGTAATCCCATTTGGATTGGTCTATTGGGCAGAACAATATATTCCATCAGGTCTTGCTTCAATTGTATTTGCAGTAATGCCGTTCTTTGTAATACTTTATTCGATGATCGCATTCAAAAAAGAGAGTGTAACATTTAATCAAATCTTTGGTTCAATTTTAGGTTTTAGCGGGATTGTAATAATCTTTTCAGAAAATTTATCGCTTGATCTATCAAAACAGCTTTTGGGAATAGTTGCTGTATTAATAAGTTCTTCTATGCAAGGTGGAATAGGGGTAACCATAAAAAAATACGGGCAGCATCTCAATCCGCTTTCAATGAATTTTATACCACTTTATTTTGCTGGAATAATTTTAATAACAGTTTCAATTCTGTTTGAAAATTCTTCCGGCTGGATATTCGATTTTAACGCATTCGCATCAATAATATTTTTAGCTTTTTTCGGAACACTTGTTTCCTTCACTACATACTACTGGTTATTGAAAAGGATGAACGTTGTAATCCTTTCACTTTCAGCTTTTATTACTCCGATTATAGCGGTTATTCTTGGCTGGCTGATTATGAACGAAAATTTTTCTTTTCAAACTCTTGCCGGAAGCACATTAGTGCTAATCGGAATTTTATTTGCTAACTTTAGAGGGTTAATGAACTACTATCAAACTAAAAAGAAATTTAATTAATGATTAACGTAATTAGAATAAAGAACGCTTCATTCTATGCATATCACGGCGCTCATCAAGAAGAACAAAACATGGGCGGAAAATTTGAAGCTGATGTTGATATCTACACTGATTTTTCTACCGCTGCTCAAAAAGATGATCTTAAACTAACCATAAATTATACTGAAGTATATAAGTTTATAAATCAACTTGTTCATGAAAAGAAATATTATCTGATTGAAACTCTTGCTACTGTTATTGCCGATTCGCTTTTAAAAAAATATTCCGTTATTAAAAAAATTGCTGTACGGGTACGTAAACATAGTGTTCCAGTCGGCGGTGTACTTGATTGTGTAGAAGCTGAAGTGATCAAAGAAAATGGGAAGTAATGTTTATCTTGGCCTCGGTTCTAATAAAGGAGACAGATTTAATTATTTAGTAAGTGCAGTAAAATTAATTGGCCAAGATAAGAATTGCAGATTAGTAAAATCCTCTTCCGTATATGAGACGAAACCTTATGGGAATTTAGATCAGGACAATTTCTATAATGCTGTTATATTAATTGATACTAAATACGATTTAGAAACGCTTTATTATTTTCTAAAAGAAATTGAAAAGGAAGTAGGAAGGGAAAAATCAGAAATACGCTGGAATCCTAGAGAAATTGATGTTGATATTCTTTTCTATAATAACTTAATTTATAAGAGTGAAATATTAAAGGTTCCGCATAAAGATATTATGAATAGAGATTTTGTACTTATTCCTTTTATAGAATTAGCAGCGGATTATATTCATCCTATTTTGAAGATAAAAATAAGCGATACAGATATTTCTTTAATAGACAAACATATAATTCGAAAACTTAATGATAGATTAATATAATTTGTCAGAGATCAGATACATAGCGATTGAAGGTGTAATTGGTGCAGGTAAAACTACACTTGCTCATAAATTGTGTGATAAGCTTGGCGCAAATTTAATTTTAGAACAATTCGAAGAGAATCCCTTCCTTGAAAAATTTTATGATGACAGAAAACGTTTTGCATTCCAAACGCAAATGTTCTTTCTGATCAACCGCTACAAACAACAGCAGCAGTTAAATCAGCAAGATCTTTTTTCCAAGTACATTGTCTCTGATTACATATTTGAAAAAGATAAAATATTTGCTTACCTAAATCTTTCCGGTGAAGAGATAAAATTATACGAAAGTATTTTCCCTCTATTGGAAAGAGATATTCCTCAACCTGATCTGGTAATATTTTTGCAATCAAGCATAGACAGATTAACAACAAATGTAAAAACACGCGGAAGGCAAATAGAACGGAATCTTACACGGGCATATTTAAGCGAACTTTCAGAAGCTTACAATAACTTCTTCTTTAAGTATAATAATACTCCGCTATTAATTGTTAATACTTCCGATATAGATTTTGTAAACAAAGAAGAAGATTTTAATGAACTATACGAACAAATTTTTAGAGACGATAGGGGCTTCATTGAGTATTTCAATCCCGAAGCCAAAGGTTAGATAATGAGTTTATTAAGATTTATTCTTTATTCACTGATATTCTATTTAGTGCTTCGAACTATTAAAAATGTTATGAACTTTTTATCTCCGAATAAGAATAATCCTTCCAAGAAAAATGTAAATACAACTCCTTCAAAATATAAAATTGATAAAGAAGATGTAATCGAAGCGCATTTTGAAGAATTAAATTCTACAAAAACGGAAAAACCAAAAGAAAAGTCTTAATGTCCCTCAAAGATAATTTTAGAAAAGTTGTAATTAATCTCTTAAAAAAATATTTAGCCATTCCGGAATCTTCTGATAAATCGCTCGGGACACCTAAAAATATTTTAGTGATCCGTCAGCATAACCAGTTTGGTGATATGTTAGTCAGTGTTTCATTATTCCGCGCAATAAAAGAAACATACCCGGAATGTCATCTAACACTTTTAGCAAGTCGCGAAAATTATGTGGGAATCGTAAAAAATAAATTTATCGATAGGTTGTTTGTTTTCGATTCCAAAAAGATTTTTAAGCTCTCCTACATAAAAGAATTAAAAAAGACTTTGAAAGATGGCTACGATGTAGTTATTGTCCCCGCAACAATATCAATTTCGTTTACTAGCTGTTTACTCGCGGCTTTAAGTGATGCTAAAGAAAAAATTGGACCGCTTTCACTAAATGGTAAAAAAAATGAATATGCTTACATGTTTAATCACAGGATTGAATTAGATTGGCGTGCTACTCCTGACGCGCACTACGCAGATTGCATCCTCGAAATTGTGCGACCATTCAAAATCAACACAAAGAATTTAGGTATATCAATTTCTTTCGATGATGAAGATGCTAAAGCCGCTGATGAATTTATCGAATCACTGAACAAATCAAAAAAATCTTTGTTGATTGGGATGCATATCGGCGCAGGTAAACCACAGAATAGATGGCCGCTAAATAAATATATTAATCTGATCGAAAGAATAAATGGAAAATATGATTCGCGGATTTATGTTACAGGAAGTTTCCGTGATCAGGAAGAAATTGATTATTTAAATGCTCATTCCAATATTCATATTACTGGATTTCTAAATAGAACTATTCCACAATTTGCGGCATTAATTTCTAAGACGGATATTTTTATCACAAATGATACGGGAATAATGCATGTAGCCGGTGCAACTGCAACTCCGCAAATTTCAATTTTTGGTCCGACAAATCCATTTAACTGGGCGCCTTTCGGCCCAACGAAATATTTTTTGCGTAAATCTGAACTCATATCCGATGTATCTGTTGATGCTGTCTTTGATCTATTCAATTACTTATTAGAAAAACAGAAAAATGAAAAACATTAATCAAAATTTAGCTGCTATTGATGTAGGCACAAACTCTTTCCATCTAATTGTTGTGAAAACAAAAGAGACAGGCGGTTTTGAAATTATAGATAGAGAAAGAGAAGTAATACGTCTTGGTGAAGGCAGCAGCGGAAATATAAAATATATCAAACCGGAAGTATTTGGAAGAGCAATTGCAACACTAAAAAGATTTAAAGGTATTGCCGATTCTCATAATGCTGTCGTAAGAGCAGTTGCTACCAGCGCAGTTCGTGAATCATACAATAAGAACGAATTCATTCAAACGGTTTTGGAAGAAACCGGAATCGAAATAGAAGTTATCAGCGGTTACGAAGAAGCACGACTTATTTATTTGGGTACGATGAAAGCTGTTCCAATCTATAATAAGAAAGCGTTGGTGATTGATATCGGCGGAGGAAGTACAGAGTTATTAATTGGCTATAAAGGGGAAAAGAAATTTTCAATTAGTTTGAAGATCGGTGCGGTCCGATTAACTGAAAAGTTTTTCCCGGATTATATAGTAACAGATTCAAGGATTAAAGAATGTAAAAAATGGATTGAAGTTGAATTAGTTCAAGCCGTATCGGTGATCAGTAAATTAGGATTCAGCATTTGTGTCGGTTCATCTGGAACAATAATGTCAACCGGTCTAATTATTCAAGCCATGCGCAAAGGGAATTCTACTCCCGGAACAATTCTTAATAATTTTGAATTTACCGGAAAAGAATTAGAAAAAGTTAAAGAAGAAATTCTTAGCAGAAAAACTGTTGAGAAGAGAAAAAAGATTCCCGGACTTGATGAAAAAAGGGCAGACATAGCCCCGGCAGGAATAATTATTCTTTCAACAATTTTTCAATTATTAAATCTAAACACTCTGATAATATCAGGGTATGCGCTACGGGAAGGAATAATTTTAGATTCATTGCAAAAACTTCATGCAGATTCTTCAATGCCTAATTTATCCGATATCAGAAATGAAAGCGTGAGAAATCTTGCCAAATCATGCAAATATGATCATCAGCATTGCAAACATATTGCCAAACTTTCGGTTGATTTCTTTAATCAATTAAAGAATTTGCACAAGCTTGATGATGAATGTAAAGAATATCTATATGCGGCGGCTATGCTTCATGATATTGGTTATCATATTTCGCATACGAACCATCATCAACATAGTTTCTATATAATAAAGAATAGCGAGCTGCTTGGTTTTAATGAAAATGAAATTAATATAATTGCTCATACTGCGCGTTACCATAGAAAAAGTCATCCAAAATCCCGTCACGAAGATTTTATTTTGTTATCTCCGGCAACACAAGAAATTGTTAAAAAACTTTCTGCAATTTTGCGTGTAGTTGATTCATTAGACAGAACGCATAAGAGAATAGTGCAGAGTGTCGAATGTAGAGTGAAGAATAATAAAGTTGAGTTAAATCTGAAGATTAGTAAAAATGGAAACCCTGAGATTGAGCTTTGGAATCTTGAAAGACGTAAAGGTTTGTTTGAAGAAGTATTCAAAAAGAAAATAAAAGTTACTTGTATATAGTTACAGATTTTACAAACCCAATTTAAGTTTTTCTCCCTTTTGCATTATTAACAACCTCTTAGTTATATTTGAAACCGATTTTCAAATAAAAATTACATAAATGAGACCATCAGTTTATATTAAAGATCTAAAAGATCATGTTGGTAAAGAAGTTACCTTAAAAGGGTGGCTTTATAACAAGAGATCAAGCGGTAAGATCAAATTTTTAATTATGCGGGACGGCAGCGGGTATGTTCAGTGTGTTGTTTTCAAAGGAAATGTTACGGATGAAATTTTTGAAAATGCCGATAAACTTACGCAGGAATCATCATTCGAAGTAACCGGAAAAATTAAAACTGAACCGCGGTCTGTGGGCGGTTACGAGCTTGATGCCACCGATGTTAAAATAATTTCCGTTGCAAGCGAATACCCGATCACACCAAAGGAACATGGAATAGAATTCTTAATTGATAACCGTCATCTTTGGGTTCGTTCTAAAAAACAAGTTGCAATATTAAAAATCCGGGCGCGCGTTGTAAAAGCTATCCGCGATTTCTTCGATTCACGTGGATTTGTTTTATTCGATCCGCCGATTATCACGCCAAATGCATGCGAAGGAACTTCTACACTTTTTGAAATGGAATATTTTGATCTCGGCAAAGCTTATCTAACACAATCTGGACAGCTTTACGAAGAGAGTGGTGCAATGGCACTTGGAAAAGTTTATTCTTTCGGTCCCACATTCCGTGCAGAAAAATCTAAGACACGCAGACACTTAACCGAATTCTGGATGGTTGAACCGGAAATGGCTTTTTATGATCTTGATGACGATATGGATCTTGCCGAAGAATTTTTAGAGTACATTGTTCAGACAGTCCTTTCAGAAATGAAAGAAGAATTAAAAGAACTTGAACGCGATACAACAAAACTTGAAAATATTAAACGGCCTTTCCCGAGAATCTCTTACACAGAAGCAGTCGAGATTTTGAAAAAGAAAGGTGTTGATTTCCAATGGGGAAATGATTTTGGTGGTGCAGATGAAACTTTGATCGGAGAAGAATTCGATCGCCCGGTAATGATCCATCGTTATCCATCCGAGATAAAAGCATTTTATATGAAACGCGACCCGGAAAATCCCAAAGTTGCTCTTGCAGTAGATGTAATTGCACCGGAAGGATACGGAGAAATTATTGGCGGAAGTCAGCGTGAAGATAATTTAGATTTCCTTCTTGAAAGAATTAAAGAACACAACTTGCCGCAGACTTTTTTTGAATGGTATTTGGATTTAAGACGGTTCGGCTCAGTTCCTCACGCCGGATTTGGTCTCGGACTTGAAAGAACAGTAAGCTGGATTTGCGGATTAGAACATTTACGCGAAGCAATTCCATTTCCAAGAATGATTTATAGGAATACACCATAAGCATGAACATTCAGTTAATTCTATTTATTGTTCTCGCATCAGTTGCTGCAACCTCATCGGTTGTTATGGTCACTCGTAAAAATCCTGTAATCTGTGCTGTATTTTTAGTTCTTAATTTTTTTGCACTCGCCGGTTTGTACTTATTGCTCAATGCTCAGTTTATTGCTGTTGTTCAAGTTATTGTTTACGCTGGTGCAATAATGGTTCTATTTCTTTTTGTTCTGATGTTATTAAACACTGAAACAGAACACAAATTATTTGCAGATAAACGTGCTATTAAATTTTTTGCGATTCTAATTAGTGCGTTCGTATTTGTTCAAGTTGCATATTTAATTTTTCACGGAAGTCCTTTCCGTGCATTAACACCCGATGAAGCAGCCAGTGTGAAAGCAGGAACAATTCAAGCAATCGGTCAACAGCTTTATACAAATTATATAATTCCTTTTGAGGTTGCGGGATTTCTACTTCTTGCGGCTACAATTGGAGCTTTGGTTTTAGCAAAAAAGAAATTTGAATAATAATTGTCATTCTGATGAATCTCTTCAATAGTTGTTTAGAGATTCTTCTCCCGACAAGTCGGGATCAGAATGACAAAACGAGAAAAAGAAAATGTCATCAATACCAATTGAATGTTATCTGATCCTCAGTGCCTTCATGTTTTGTGTTGGCGTTGCGGGAGTGCTTATCAGAAGAAACGCTATCATTGTATTCATGTGCATTGAACTTATGCTGAACTCTGCAAATCTTACTCTTGTAACTTTTTCATCTTACCTTGGAAATTCCATCGGACAAGTATTTGTGTTTTTTGTAATGACGGTTGCAGCCGCTGAAGCCGCAGTTGGATTGGCAATCATCATTGCAATTTTTAGAAATAAAAAGACAGTTAACATTGACGAGATAAACATTTTTAAATGGTAATGATAAATCTTATATACCTTACTACGCTTTTACCGTTGCTTGGTTTTCTTATTAACGGATTGTTCGGAAGAAAGATCAAAAACGAAAAAGTAATTGGTCTAATCGGCAGTGCGACTGTAGGACTTTCTTTTCTAGTTGTTCTCGGTGCTTTTATCCAAACAGTTGGACTTCCAATTGAAAACAGATCTAATACTGTTGAATTATTTTCTTGGCTAAATGTCGGTGGTCTTCAAATAAAATTTGCATACCTGGTTGATCAACTTTCTCTAACTATGTCTCTCATCGTAACGGGTGTCGGATTTTTAATCCATGTTTACTCAATCGGTTATATGCACGGGGATAAAGGTTTCTGGAGATTCTTTGCTTATCTAAATCTTTTCATCTTTGCAATGATGAATTTAGTCTTGGGCGATAACTTCGTTGTTCTTTTTCTTGGATGGGAAGGAGTTGGTCTCTGTTCTTATTTATTGATTGGTTTCTGGTATGATAGAAAATTTGAAAAGGGAACAACATCACAAGCAGCTAAGAAAGCTTTTGTTGTAAACAGAATAGGCGACTTCGGATTTTTACTTGGAATGTTTTTGATCTACATGACTTTTGATTCGCTCAATTTCAAAGAAGTTTTTGCAAGAGCCGCATCTTTCCCAATTGCAGAATCAACATTCGCTTTGATAGCTCTCTTCTTATTTATCGGAGCTACAGGAAAGTCGGCACAAATTCCATTATTCGTTTGGCTGCCGGATGCAATGGCCGGTCCGACTCCGGTTTCAGCGCTTATACATGCTGCTACAATGGTTACAGCGGGTGTATATATGGTTTCGCGTGCATCTATAATTTTTGCTTCAGCTCCTGCTATTATGACAGTCGTTGCAGTTATCGGATTACTTACTGCAATCATGGCTGCGACAATTGGTTTAGTTCAAAACGATATCAAAAAAGTTTTAGCTTACTCAACAGTCAGTCAATTAGGATACATGTTTCTTGCTGCCGGTGTTGGTGCATTCAGTGCATCAATTTTTCACGTGATGACTCACGCATTCTTCAAAGCACTTTTATTTCTTGGTGCCGGTTCTGTGATTCATGGAATGCATGATGAGCAGAACATTCAAAAGTATGGCGGCTTAAAAAAATATATGCCGAAAACTTATCTAACATTTTTTATTGCAACACTTGCAATCTCCGGAGTTCCCGGTTTATCAGGTTTCTTCAGTAAAGATGAAATCTTGTGGAGCGCTTATGCAAACGGCGGATTTGTATTTTGGCTGATTGGTGCTATTACTGCAATGTTAACTGCGTTTTATATGTTTAGATTAGTTTCACTTACATTCTACGGTAAAGAAAGATTCGATCATCATCATGTCCATCCGCATGAATCACCGGCGTTGATGACTGTACCTTTAATTATCCTTGCATTTTTATCTGTAGTTGGCGGGTATGTCGGAATTCCAAAAGTTTTTTCGGGCCAGCATGGAAATTTATTTGAAGGATGGCTTGAACCTATTTATGCACCGGCTATGGCAAAGCTTGCAACATTCGGCTCTCATACCCATTTAGAAGAAATTTTGTTAATGACAGTTTCTGTTACAGCCGCATTAAGTGCGATTTACTTTGCACTGCATGTTTATAGAAAGAATCCGCAGATCGCAGAAAATGTTTCTAAGAAGTTCAAAGGATTATACAACTTATTTCTAAATAAATATTTTGTTGATGAAGCATACGAAGCGGCAGTGGTTCAACCGATACAAAAGGGAAGTGAGAAATTTTTGTGGAAGACCTTTGACGTGAAGTTTATTGATGGAATGGTAAATGGTGTTGCTTCGCTGGTAGAAAAAGGTTCCGGTTTAATTAGAAAAATTCAAACCGGAGTTGCGCAATCATATGCTGTTGTTATGATGGCAGGAATTGCATTAGTGCTTTTGTGGTTAATACTGAGTCTATAATCTTTGCGCTCTTTGCGAAAAAACTTTGCGACCTTTGCGTTAAAGCTTTTAATCGCAAAGAACGCTAAGAAGACGCGAAGAAAAATATAAATCTTATGAAACAAAACTTACTCTTAACATACTTACTTCTTACTCCGATAATCGGAAGTGTGCTTGTTCTCTTCTTCAAACAAGAACAGAAGCAGCTCATCCGTTGGTTTGGTTTAGCAATATCGCTTGTTGCATTTATTATTTCGTTGATTGTTTATTTCGGATTCGATGCAACAAATTCTCAATTCCAGTTTATTCATCAAGTTATTTGGATAAAAAGTTTGAACATCAGCTATCACGTTGGTGTTGACGGCATTTCGCTACTTCTTGTTCTGCTTACAACATTTCTAACTCCGCTTACACTTCTTTCAACTTGGAAAGCGATTGAAAAAAATGTGAAGATGTTTACATTCTCCATGCTCTTTCTCGAAGTCGGAATGCTCGGCGTTTTTATTTCGCTCGATATTTTCTTGTTCTATATTTTCTGGGAAGCGATGCTAATCCCGATGTATTTCATCATCGGAATTTGGGGCGGTGAAAAAAGAATTTACGCCGCAGTTAAATTTTTCATTTTCACAATGTTCGGCAGTCTGTTGATGCTTGTTGCAATAATCTGGCTTGCAGTTTATGCTTCAAGTCTTCTTGGACATTTCACTACTAACTTACTAGATCTTTATAAAGTTGGACCAACCATTCCTCATGAGATTCAGTCCTGGATGTTCGGCGCATTCTTCTTAAGCTTTGCTATTAAGGTCCCTCTCTTTCCGCTCCATACATGGCTGCCAGATGCGCACGTTGAAGCGCCTACTGCCGGTTCTGTTATTCTTGCCGGAGTTTTATTGAAAATGGGAACTTATGGTTTGGTTCGATTTTGTTTGCCGTTGTTTCCGCAATCGGCAGTTAATTTTGCGCCGGTCATTTCCGTGCTGGCTGTAATAGGAATTATTTACGGTGCACTTGTTTCGATGGTGCAGACAGATATGAAAAAGTTAGTTGCGTATTCATCTGTTTCTCATCTTGGATTTGTAGTGCTCGGAATTTTTGCAATGACTGTGGAATCGGTTCAAGGTGCGGTAATACAAATGATCAATCACGGTTTATCTACGGGAGCGTTATTCCTTTTAGTCGGTGTTCTTTACGAAAGAACACATCACCGTGAGATTTCTTTTTATGGCGGCATTGCAAAACTCGTTCCGTTATATTCAACTGTGTTGATGATTGCTATGCTCTCGTCAATTGGTCTACCGGGATTAAACGGGTTTATCGGAGAGTTTTTGATTTTGATCGGCTCGTTCAAATCATCTGTTCTGAACAGTTGGTGGTTCACAATTTTTGCCACTACTGGAGTAATCTTATCTGCAGTTTATATGTTATGGATGTATCAGCGTGTTATTTTTGGTGAAGTAAAAAATGAAGAGTTGAAACATGAATTGACTGATATGAACTTGCGTGAGATGATTGTGATCGTTCCAATTTTAGTTTTTATAGTTTGGATTGGTGTTTATCCAAGTACGTTCTTAAAACTTACTGAAGCATCAACGCAATCAATACTTCAGCAAGTTGGAACATTTACGATGGATTTATTGAAATAAAAATGTGAAAATAGAACGCAGATCTTTTAAGATGGTTATGATTTTTTATGATTAATCTTAATTTATCATAAACGATCATAATGATCAGTGTTCAATTAAATCAATTATAAATTATGCCACAAAATAATTACGAATATTTTTTGCTCATGCCTCAAATAATAATTGGGGTTGGAATTGTATTATCGGTTCTAATTGAGATCTTCATAAAGAAAAGTGAACAAATCCTTCCTTGGTTCTCCATCGCAATGTTTTTTGTTACTGCTTTTTATTCTGTGTTTAACATAAATCAAAATTTTGTTTTGTTCGGCGGAATGATTGAAGTCGGTGGCAAACCGGCAATCTTCAATTTCATTTTTAATATAGGTGCGGCGCTTGTTGTTCTCTCTTCAATAGATTATCTAAAAAAGTACGGCACATATTTCGGTGAGTATTATATTCTAATCCAATCAGCAGTACTAGGAATGATGGTTATGTCCGGCGCTAAAGATATTATTATGATATTCATGGGCTTGGAGTTAATGTCTATCTGCTTTTATGTCCTCGCCGGGATCAACCGCAAAAAACTTTCTGCTAACGAAGCATCAATGAAATATTTTTTACTTGGTGCTTTTGCAACCGGATTTATTGTTTACGGTATTGCATTGATCTACGGAGCCACTGGAACAACTAGTATCCAAAACTTGGTTGAAAATTTTGTCGGCTATTCATCAAATATAATTTTTATTCTTGGAATGATTCTTTTCTTAATTGGTTTCAGTTTCAAAATTGCGGCTGTTCCTTTCCACATGTGGGTACCGGATGTATATCAAGGTTCGGCAACGACAGTTACTTCTTTAATGTCAACAACCGGAAAAGCTGCTGCATTTAGTGTATTGATAATTGTTTTATCTGCGGTCTTCAGCTTTAACGCACCGAATGTATTTCGTCCCTACTTTGCAACAATCTCTGCTCTCTCAATGTTATTCGGAAGCATTGTTGCGATCTCACAAACAAATTTGAAAAGAATGCTTGCTTACTCGTCAATATCTCATGCGGGTTATATGGCAATCGGTCTTGCTGCCGGAAATGTTTACAGTGTTGCCGGAATAATTTTTTATCTCGCCGCCTATACATTCATGAATATCGGTGCATTCACAGTAATTTCGATTGTTGAAGGAGAGAACGATTCAAGAACTGATCTAAATTCTTTTGCAGGATTAAATGCTAAGAGTCCTATTCTTGCAGCAACAATGGCGCTTTTCATGTTTGCCCTTGCGGGCATTCCGCCACTCGCCGGTTTCTTCGGAAAATATTATGTGTTCATAGCGGCGATACAAAGTAAGTTAACATGGCTTGCAATTTTAGGTGTGCTATCCAGTGTGATAAGTGTTTATTTCTATATTCGAGTTGTTGTATTTATGTATTTCAAAGATGCTTCTGAAGATTTCAAGATAAATATCTCTCCATACAGCTTAACCGCAGTAGTGATCACAGCGTTGTTAATATTAGTTTTTGGTATTCTTCCAGATACACTGATGAATGTAATTACATCTGTTTTGTATTAGTCTCAGTGTTACTTAGTGACTTTCTCAGTGTAACTCTGTGAAATTGTTTATTACACAGAGTATCTCAGAGAATTCAAAGAGAGCAAAGTGAAAGACTGTATTAACGCTCACTCTTATTTTTATCCCAATTCTTTCTTATTTTACAATCAGAAAATCCGCAAGGATAATTTATGATACCACTTTATACATCTCAGCAAGTCCGTGAAGCTGACAGCTTTGCGATTAATACTCTCGGAATTCCCAGTATTGTTCTGATGGAGAATGCTGCGAGAAGTCTTTATCAGGAGATTATTCTTAATCTTTCTGAAAAATTAGAGAATAAAAATGTTGGCATTGTTTGCGGTAAGGGGAATAACGGCGGTGATGGATTTGCAGTTGCCCGTCATTTTATAATAAATGAATATTTTGTAAAAATTATATCCCTTGGCGCTGAAGAGGAATTAAAAGGAGATGCTCTAACAAATTTCAGAATTATTAATAATTTAATTAATGAATATCCTTCTTCTAAGTTAATTATCTATGAAAGTGTAAAAGATTTATCTCAATTTGATGATTGTTCTTTAATAATTGATGCAATGCTGGGCACAGGAAGTCGTGGTGAATTAACGGAACCTTATAAAGAAATTGTAGAAAAAATAAATCAGTCAAATGCTTACAAAGTTGCAATAGATCTTCCCACGGGTTTAGACTTAGAAAACGCCTACGGTGAAGTTGTATTCAATGCAGATCTCACAGTTACACTTTCTGAATATAAGACAGGATTGTTCTACGGAAAGGGTTATGTTAATTGCGGAAGTATATCAAAAGGAACGATTGGAATTGGCAATGAATATTACGATAAACTTATTATTACAGATTACCTAATTGAGCCGGAAGATGCTTATTACGGATTACCGACAAAAAAATTAGACCAGCATAAATATTCTGCCGGGAAAGTATTTGTTATAGCCGGAAGCGGAAAACTGCCTGGTGCTTCTTTCCTAACTGCAAATGCTGTCTTAAGAAGCGGTGCAGGTTCTTCGGTTCTTGCTTTTCCAAAATCAATTAAAACACTTGCTCAGCAGATGCTTGATAGTGCAACAGTTTTTGCATATGAAGATGAAACAAGAGAATTTCTAAGCGATTCCAATCTCAAAGAGTTCGAAGAAAAAATTAATTGGGCTAATGTTGTTGCAATTGGTCCGGGATTGGGAAGAGAACAATCTACTATTGATGCAATTATAGAAACACTAAAGAAACATAAATCTAAAAAATTTGTAATTGATGCAGACGGAATATTTGCGCTTGGCAAAGAGGAATATAAAAAGCTCAATCTAAAAGGAAATGTACTAACACCTCATCAAAAAGAATTTTCGGATATGATAGGAATTAGCTTAGATGAACTTGAGAAGAATATTATAAAGTATGGGAAAATATTTTCTACTGAAAATGGTTGTTACTTAGTATTGAAAGGTGCGCCGACAATTATTTTTAATCCAGGCGGAGAGACATTTATTAATAGTGCAGGAAATCCCGGATTAGCAAAATTTGGAAGCGGAGATGTTCTTACAGGCATGATTGCCGGCTTCCTTGCCCAGTCGAATGAAATCGAAGACGCACTTATTAGTGCGGTTTACATCCACAGCTTAGCCGCAGATCTTTTGCTTGAAGAGAAAACCGAGTACGGCTATACATCAGAGGACTTAATTGATCAAATCCCGCATGCAATCAAATTCATTCTTAATTCGTTTGTATAAATATTTTAGCAGCCACAAAATTACTGTGATTTATATTCCACTGATTGTGTATTGGATAACGCTTTTTATCCTGACAACTATTCCTGCTGATAATGTTCCTCAATTATTCGAGAATCAAGATAAGTACGAACACTTTATTGCCTACTGCGGGTTAGCAATACTATTATCTCTGGCTCTATATTTTCAGAAGAGGTCTATACTAATATCATCCAAAGCTTTTTTATTTGCATTACTTTTTATACTTGCTTACGGAGCTGTAGATGAACTTCATCAAATTTTTATTCCCGGCAGATATTGTGATTTTTATGATTGGCTTGCAGATTCTTCGGGTGGAATATTAGGTATTGGGATTGTTTTTTTATTTGTAAGAAAAATATCTAAGAATTATTCAGTAGTTTGAAATTAATTGTGATTCTTAGTCGTAATAAATATTTATTGCCTATTTTACTCCATAATCAATTCAATTTCTAACTATATTTGTGTCGCTAAATTTTAGAAGAGTAATTTTATTTAGCGGATCACAAAATCATTCACATTGTTAAATAATTCCATTTGAACACCATAGAAATAAATAATCTCTATTTCAAGTTTGGAAACAGTAATCAGTAGATCTTGAGCAAGCCGTCTACAAAAATGCTTTATGCTATCGGCAATAAAAATTATATTTAAGAGATAACTATTGAAAAGAAACATGCGAAATAATCGTCCTTTAATTATTATTACATTCGTTGCAATAATATATTTATTAGGACTGCTGATTCTAAAATATGATCTTAATAATCTAGCGTTAGCAGAATTTAGGGTTGATTATATCGGCAACATTCTTAACATACTAATAGCATTGTTAATTGTTGTTGCATGTATTGTTTTATCTACCGGCAAAAAGAATATTGACAGAAGAAGAGCTAATCTAATTTTAGTATTTCAAATTGTTTCTTTACTCTCATTAGTTTTTGTTTTTTTTGTACAAAAGTTAAATCTTATAAATAACAGCAATTATTTATTCAATTTTCCCGCAAAAAAAGTTTATGTAGGATTATCATTCATATTCAGTGATTTACTGCAAATATTCTCAATGATTTATTTATATGGAATTATAATTGGCGACGAAAATTACTTTGAACTGCGAGCTTTAATTCGAACGATTGTTGCAGTTGTTATTCTACTTGTGTTTTCGCTTCTTTATGTTTGGAATGTTAAAGTTTATGATGAATCAAAACTGGTCAAAACAAAATATGATTATGGTTTAATACCTGGTGCTGCTGTATATAGTAAGGGTAAGCCTAGTCCAATTTTTGAAGCAAGGATAAGAAAGGCTCTGGAATTGTATCGTGAAGGAATAATAAAAAATATTCTTCTAACCGGTGGAAAAGCTCCGGGCGAAATAAGTGAATCTGAATCCGCATTTAATTATTTAACAAATTTAGGAATTCCGAAGAAAGATATTGCAGTAGAAAATCGGTCATCAACAACATCGGAACAAATAAAATATCTTAGGGACGAAATTCTTACATTGAAAAATAATAATACTGTCTTGATCATATCCGATGGATTTCATCTTTCGCGGATTATTCAAATTGCAAAATTTTTTAAAATAAAAACAATTGGTGTTTCATCAGATTACACAATGTCTTTCAGTAAAACTCTGTTTTATCGTGCACGAGAAAGTGTTGCTTTACTTTTATTCTGGTTTTTCGCTATTTAGCTGTAGGTAATAAATCAGAATAGTTGAACGAACTAATAAATAATTTATTATTTGAACACACTAGGAAGTGTAATCTCTTATTTTTGTTTTATGAAATTAACCGATTAGATTTGCGTCACGATTTAAAGTACTTAATAAAAACATGAAAAAATCGAACAGAAGAGAATTACGGGAAAAAGCGCTGCAGGTACTGTACGCTTATGAATTTAACGGTGAAGGATTAACTTCATTAACGGATGGGATTCTTACGGATGTTAATTCACCTGTTGATAAACAGTTTGCTAAATCATTGATTGATAGAGTTGTTGGAAATCAAAAACAGCTCGAAGAAATGATAAGAGAGAAAGTTGAAAATTGGGAAATGGAGCGAATCGCACTCATTGATCGTATATTACTTAAAATTGGAATTGTTGAAATGCTTTACTTCCCGGATATCCCGCCAAAAGTTTCTATTAATGAAGTAATAGAGATTGCAAAAGATTATTCAACTTCGAACAGCGGTAAATTTATTAACGGTATTTTAGATGCGATTTTATCAGAAGCAAAAAAGGACGGCAGATTAAATAAAAGCGGTAGAGGACTTATTGAAGAATCCTTACCAAAAAAGTCCGATGAAGATTAAAGAGAACGAAAAATTTCGTGTATTCATCTGGACTCTCTTCGATTTTGCCAACACGTCATATTCAATAGTTGTAGTTACTTTTCTTTATGCAGTTTATTTTAAGCAAACGGTTTTAGAAGGTAAAGCAGTCGGAGATTTCTATTGGAGTATAGGAACAAGTATTTCTATGCTGATAACTGCTTTGATTTCCCCTGTCTTAGGCGCTATCGCAGATTATTCAGCCGGTAAAAAAAGATTTTTATTGTTCTTCACACTTATTTGCATTATTTCTACTTGCTTACTTTATTTTGTGAATAGGGGAGATATATTCCTCGGATTGACTTTGTTTATCATTGCTAACGTTGGTTTTGAAGCTGGATTAGTTTTTTATGATGCATTCTTACCGGAAATTACTGTACCGAAAAATTACGGCAGAGTGAGCGGTTATGGTTTTGCTATGGGTTATCTGGGTTCATTAACTACATTAGCTTTAGTGTTTCCTTTTATTAAATCAAATATGATCAAAGAAACATTCCCGGTTTCTGCACTTGTCTTTTTCTTTTTTGCAATTCCGATCTTCCTATTTCTTAAGGACAATAGAAGCAATGTGGTTAGAGATAAATCATTTTTAAGGATCGGAGTAACAAGAGTATTCAATACAATTACTCATCTAAGGAACTACAAAAACCTTTCAATATTTTTACTCGCTTTCTTTTTTTATATTGAAGGTGTAAACACTGTAATTTATTTTTCGGGCAACTATGCAAGTACAACCCTCCACTTTAGCATGGAAGAACTTATAGTATTTTTCCTTATAGTTCAGACAACAGCCATTCTTGGTTCTTTAATCTTTGGTTTTTTTGCAGACTCTTACGGACAGAAGAAATCCTTAGTAATCTCGTTAGTGATTTGGATATTGACCATATTATTAGCTTTTGCTACTAGCGATAAAAATAATTTTGTAATACAATCATTCTGCAAAATATTTAATTCGGATCCAGAAAAAATATCAAGATTAAGTTTTTATCTTGTAGGATTATTAGCAGGCAGTGTAATGGGGGCTACTCAAAGCACAAGCAGAAGTTTAATGTCTAAACTAACTCCATTTGAGAGGAAGACAGAATTTTTTGGCTTCTATTCTTTGTTTGGTAAAAGCTCTGCTATTTTAGGTCCGCTGGTTTTTGGATTTGTAAGTTTTATAACCGGGGAACAACGTTTTGCAATCTTAACGATTTGTATCTTTTTTATAATTGGTTTAGGAGTGCTTAGTTTTGTAAAAGATGAGAAAATAGAACAAGTGCAAATAGATATCATTTAGTTTTTTCAATGTAACTTAATTTCATAACAAGAAATATTCCCGCCAAAGAAATAATCAGCCATACTAAACCAATCACAATTGTCGGCACATTAATAAGATCAGATAAAATTGATGCGTCCGAAATTGCGGAATTAGTTGAAAGTATATCTTCTTTGATATCGAACAAAACATAAATACAACTTAACATTCCCAAAACTTTTAGAATTAATGAATCAATTCTGATCTGGAGGAAAAAAGCAGAAACGAATAATAATACTGAATAAAGAACCGCTAATAATGTGAGAGAGAAATTCTGCATCAAACTCACTGAGATTATTAATATTATAATTGCGATAATGATTAATAACCACTTACCAATTTTTTTATTGTAAGTTGAATAAAAAATTAAGAGACCAAATAACAGACTACCCAAATAGCCTGAAGCGGCTATAAAAATGTTATTTCCGTTTTCGGTTTCACATTTACCGCTTAGATCGAAACCGATGTTAAACGCTATTACTTTACCCCCGGATAATATGGCGCTTATTACGTGGCTTATTTCATGTATTAAAACAACGAATAATTTGATAGGATAAACAAGGTAAGTATCCCAGAATAAAAAACTTATTATCAGAACAAATGAAAGAAAAACCAGTTCGATAACTTTGTGATTTTTGTTTTTAGGTTTAGTCATTTTATTCAATGATTTTTCTTCTGAAAAAATAATGAAAAATATCTTGATTAAGATTCCATTAGCATTTAATTTTGTCATTGTGCGGGCGTAACTCAGCCTGCCTACCGGCAGGTAGGTTGGTAGAGTGGTATCCCGACAATTCGGGAAGCAAGTTAAATGGGAAAAATTATTTTATTTTTAGGAAAATAGTTCATTAAAAGCGGGCGTAACTCAGTTGGTAGAGTATCGGCTTCCCAAGCCGGTTGTCGCGGGTTCGAGTCCCGTCGCCCGCTCAAATTATTTTTTGATTCTTTATCTCAAATATTCTATAATTGATGCGCGTTTTTTGAAAGTTATTATAATATTTTGAAGGGGCTTAGTCCGCCAAAGGCGGATAAACTCAGTTGCCTGTCCGGCTTTGCAGGAGTTCAGGAATTGAAAAAAGTTGTTCGTAATATTATTGTAGCAATTAATTTTGGGGGCTTAGCTCAGTTGGTTCAGAGCATCTGCCTTACAAGCAGAGGGTCGGTGGTTCGAACCCATCAGCCCCCACAGTAAAAGCACGAATACAGTTTATATTCGTGCTTTTTTTTTAATTCAGTGAATATTCTGCTCTTACTTTTTTCTTTGTGTCTTTAAATGTGTCTAAAATTATTTGATTTATCTCATTTCCTATTCTCTGAAGATATGCTTCTAGGTAATATTTTTTTGTTGTCCTGATGTCTTTATGTCGTGCGATAATTTGTAAATCATATATTGATACTTTTCTGTTTACAAGGTTAGTTAAAAATGTTTTTCTAAAATCATGAAAAGAATAATGACTTAGTCCATTCCTCTTCAAAAATTTTCCAAAAAACTTCAATGAATCTTTAGAGCGATATTCAAACAATCTACCGCATCTCTTTATTTCAAAGTTTTCTTGTATAAAGTCACTTAATTGGGGATATAGTGGAAATTCATCTATTCGTTTTCCTTTCTCATTTCTTATCAATATAATTTTTCTCTTAAAGTCTATATCCTCAAAATCAATCCGTAATAGTTCAGATATCCGAAGCCCTGTAAGGGAGAGTAATTTTATTATCCTGTAATGATTTTTATTTTGCTTTTTCAATAAATACAAGATCCAATTCATCTCCTTATCTGAAATAATCCTTTTCTTTGTTTCTTCCGTCGGTTTTAGCTTAAACGGATTTTCTGTAATGTATTTCCTCTTAATAAATTCCTTAAATATTTGGCGCAAATGACGAAAAATTATTTCGATCGTATTTTTACTTAGACCGCTTAATCCTTCCTCAAATCTTCTTATATCTTCATCATTAATAACACGTATCTTCTGATCTCCACAAATTGATATAAGTTTTTGAAAACAATATGAATACATTTCTACTGTTCGTTCGCTTCTTCCATTTTTAGTTTCTATAAATTCAGTAAATCTTTCACTAATTTTTAATTCACTATATCTTTTAATTTTTTCTATTAATTCACCGGATATTGCTTTGTACTCAATTTCTTTTTTAATTTTTTTAGCAATTACACGGTTCTCTTGATTATCTACTAGTGTACTGCCACTAACGCTTCCTTACACTTCATTACTTTAGCCATTATAGTTTCAGCGTCTTTAGTCCATTTGAAAATTTTAGGTTGTTCATTATGTACAGTGAGAAAATCTCTAATAGCTGT
>JBBAAM010000024.1:0-49580 GCA_041658245.1 Melioribacteraceae bacterium | reverse complement strand
TGAAGAATTGCGCAAACGCGTTCGAACCCCATTCCGGTATCAACATGTTTTGCCGGAAGTTCGTAAAGCGTTCCATTTTCATCACGGTTGTATTGAATGAAAACCAGATTCCAAATTTCAATGCACTCAGGTAATCCGGCATTTACATATTTCGGATTATCGTAATCGTCGCTTAAGTTGATATGAATTTCAGAACAAGGTCCGCACGGACCGGTTTCGCCCATTTCCCAAAAATTGTCTTTCTCATCAAACTTTAAAATATGTTTCGGATTAATATCAGTTTCACTCTTCCAATAATTCAGTGCTTCATCATCTGTTCTGTAAACAGTTACCCATAATCTTTCTTTTGGAAGTTTCCAAATTTCCGTCAAAAGTTCCCATCCCCACTTTATTGCTTCTTTCTTATAATAATCGCCAAAGCTCCAATTGCCAAGCATTTCAAAAAAAGTATGGTGATAAGTATCGTAACCGACTTCTTCAAGATCGTTATGTTTACCGGAAACGCGGATACATTTTTGTGTATCAGCAGCGCGTTTGTATTCACGCGAACCGGTTCCAAGAAATACATCCTTAAATTGGTTCATTCCCGCATTAGTAAAAAGAAGAGTCGGATCGCCATGCGGAACAACAGGCGCACTTGGTACAATCCTATGATCTTTGCTTTTGAAAAAATCTAAAAATTGCAGCCGTATTTCGGTTGATGTCATAAGTCAGTCTTAAGTTTTTAATGAGCAAATATAATAAAAATAGCTTATAGCAATTAGCTGTCAGCAGTAAACAGTTTGCAGTAAGCAGATAGCTAAGAGCTGAGCGCTGATAGCTGACCGCCAGTTGCCAATTGCAATTTTGAAATAGTAATGATACTTTTGATTGTAAACATTCAACAAAATTGAATAAGTGTGAGTAAATTTAAAGAGTTATCGGATTTAGAATTAATGCGGGAGATTGCACAGTATGAATCACGTGCGCTGGAAGAACTTTACGAAAGGTATTCCTCACTATTATATACAGTTATTAAGAAAATTTCTCCCGATCAAGCCACGGCAGAACAGATACTCGTTGAAGTTTTTGTAATCATCTGGCGTAAAATCAGCAAGTTCGATTTAAATAACGGAAATGTTTTTAGCTGGCTTGTAACACTTACCCGAAATAAAGCCGTTGATAGTTTAAGAAGAGAGCGCGCCGCAGGAATGACAGTTCAATTTTATGATGATGATTACGAGGATTATTTTATTCTTCCCTCGTTTCCAAATGAGATGGATAGTTTAGATTTTAAAACAGCTTTCACTATTAAACCAAAGATCGAACAAGCATTATCAAAATTAACCGATACGCAGAAATATGTTTTACATTTAGCATATTATGAAGGATATGCAATAGATGAGATTTCCGATAAGCTTAATGTTCCTGTTGAAACGGTACGCGGAAAAATTATGACTGCTTTATCAAGTTTAAGAGATTATTTGGTGGGTGAGTGAAGACAGACAAAGCTTTAAGCGAAATGATTGCTGCATTTGCAGCCGGCTGCATGGATAAACAAAATTACATGCAGTTCAAAGATTATATGGATGAAGGGGGATACTTACCAAAAAGTGAATTGGGAGAATTTCAAAATATTATTTCTATGATTCCGGTTATTCTTGTTTTAGAAAGACCCAATTTGTCAATTAAAGATTTAGTTGCAAAAAAATTGATCGGTATGAAAGAGGAGATCAAAACAAAAATTATTGAAGGGAAGAAAAGAACAAATGCAGCAGCAACTAAATTAAGTAAATCCTCAGTCGGTTCGGCGAAGAATAAAACAATAAGTTTTATAGATCGAAAAACATCAACAACATCATCAGCATTTCAAGCAGGAAGCGACGATACACAAATTTCTCTTCCTCCAAGAAGAGCAAAAACACCAATACCCGAACCTAAAACCCCAGCAATGGATCCCAAAAAAATAGAATCACGAGATACAACTGGAACACCTAAATCTTTATTACCACCACCGCAGCTAATAGCACAACCAACCGAACAAACAAAACCAGATTCCCAGGAAAAAGCTTCATCAGGAATTATGGGAGTGGTTGCTTTACTGTTATCTATAGTTCTTTTTTCAATTCTATCATATTTTACATTTACATCAATCAAATCCCTCAATGGAACTGTAGAGGATTTAGCTACCCAGGTGAACTCGCTAAAAAATCAAATTGGTACGGCAAATAATTTTATTAGCAATTACACATCTTTAATTGAATTTTTTAATTACAAAGATATTATTGTAATTGGTTTATCAAGCTCAGACGCAGCAGAAAAAAGTTTTGCCCAAATTCTTTTATCTTTTAGTCAAAAAGAAGGACTGATTCAATTCAAAGATGTAAAACAGCTGCAGCAAAATAAAGGTTATCAGGTTTGGGTTCAGAGTAAAGGTCAATCATATTCACTTGGCGTGTATCAACCAAGCGGAAGTGAGTATTTGAAAATAAATTCTTTTCCGTTTCTCCCGAAAGAGAATATAGAATCATACTTTGTTACAATTGAATCTAATGTAGGGTCACCCACACCTTCAACGGTTATTTATTTATCGAGTTCTACAGCTGGTAAAATTCTGAAAGAAAGAGCTAATTAAAACTATTACTTTTTTCTGTTAATGAAAATTATCATTCCCATTACAATCAATATTACAGGCCAGAATACTTCGAACAAATTTCCTATTCTATTCGCAGCGCTAAACAAACCAAATTTTTTGAATTGAGTAATACTTATATAACTCAATACAAGAAGGACAATACCGGCAAAGAGAAAAATCTTTTCTTTTATGTTTTCTATGAAAAGAATCACTAAGACGGAACCGCTTATAAAAAGAACCGAGAAGAAAACTATTCCTCGTGTATCAAGAATCTCAAAATATGATTTTACTAAATAGACAACCCCAACTAGGAACACTATTGTTGACGCAGTTAGTTTTCCTCTCTCTCCATTATTCAGCGCTGAATAAACTGTTGGTATCGAATAAAAGATAAAAACAATTCCGACGACATCTTCAAAGGTTAGTAAAATTATATTACGACTACTGAGCATTGAAAGTATGCCGAAAATCAAAAAACTAAATCCAAGTATGATTCTGTTATTCAAATTTTTGCCCTTCTTCGTAAGGAATAAAAGCAACAAGAATAAGATAGAGCGAAGTAAATATTCCTAATGTTAATAACGCAGCAAGGATAAATATTATGCGAAGTACGGTTGCATCAATCCCGATATACTTTGCAAGACCGCCGCATACTCCGGTTAGTTTTCTATCTGCCCGTGATCTAAATAATTTTTCCGGTTGTCCTGATAAAATTATTTCTGCTTTTGAAGGTTTAATTATTAAAAAATAAATTCCAATTGCAAAAGCTGTTAAAGGAAAGATAAAATCATTTGGAAGAATAAAAATTCTTGAACTGCCGGTGATTCCAATTATCCTTAAAGCAAAATAAAATCCGAATAGTATTAAAAGTCCGCTGATTACAGTTTTGAAATTTTCTTTTCTTAAAGAAATTATTTCGGGTTGAGAAAGAGGAATAGGATTTTTATCAACCGGAATTAGTGAAGCAGTTATTAAATATGCAACAACGCTCCATCCGCCGAATAAGAGCGTTAAAAGTGCAATAACCCGGATGTTTGCCGGTTCCATTTTCAAATAATCGGCAATACCGGCAAATACTCCCGTTAAAACAACATTGTTCTTTGAGCGGGAAAATTTTTTAATTTGAGAAAGTGGAACGGGAGTGTTATCCATTTTATCGAAAAGTCTTTCTTCGGATTGAAGAGAATCGTTTTGATCTTCCGATTTTGATTTGCTTTCATTCGATTCGATCAGAGTAACTCCATACTATTTTGAACAGTTTGTTTGTATCAACTTTGAAATTTAGAATTTGTTGAACAAAATATTCCACAAGTTATAATATCCTTAATCCCATACTTGATGCAACTAATTCTGCTGTAATTTCCGCGCTTTTATTTTTTGTATCCAAAATAGGATTAACCTCTGCAACTTCAAGAGACGACATACAACCGCATTCGGCAATAGTTTCCATCAACAAATGAGCTTCGCGGTAACTTAATCCACCACTAACAGGAGTTCCTACCCCGGGTGCCATGGAAGGATCTATACAATCTACATCAAAACTTACATGAATATGATCAACCCGGGATTTAAGTTCTTTTAAAATTTTATTAATAATAAAATTAATTCCTTTGCGGTCAACGTCCGTCATTGTATAAACTTTTAATCCCCATTGTTTAATAATTACTTTTTCTTCTCGGTCTAAACTTCTGATGCCGATAAATGCAATATTCTCGGGTTTAATTTTTTTTGTATGTCCGTAAATTTGAGTTAATGATTTACTGCCAAGTCCTAAGGATGCTGCAACACTCATTCCGTGAATATTTCCGGATGGAGTTGTTTCTTCGGTGTTCATATCGGCATGAGCGTCAATCCAGATCAATCCCAGTTCTTGTTTATTTTTTTTACAGTGTGAAGAAATTCCGGCAAGTGTACCAATAGCCATTGAGTGGTCGCCTCCTATACAAAGCGGAAAATGATTTTGATCTAGCGATTTTTCAACACGTTTTGCCAAAAGTTCACACGTTCGCGTGATTTCGTCAAGATATTTCAATTTTGTATTCTTGATCGTCTGCCGTTCTTGATTACGAATGAATACATCTCCAAGATCGGAAACAACATAACCTAAATTTTCCAAACGCTGTTTAATTCCTGCAATTCTGAGTGCAGAAGGCCCCATATCAACACCTCTTCGCCCTGCGCCAAGATCCATCGGAAAGCCAATGATGTCTACAAATTTTGTCGGTTGAGTCTGCTTCATATAAACTTTCTAAATTTACAGGCAATCTAATAAATAAGAATGAATTTGAGAAAGAAGATAATGTGCATCTGCAGATCCATTCTTTTATATTTCTAATTGAGACTATGTCTCTTTGGAAAATGAAGATAAATTTTTTAATTCGTCTTCCGTTTCACTCTTCACGTTTATGTAGAATTATATCGCGCCCAAAACAGATTAAAATAAAACGAAGAAGATATGCTTATAAAATATTTCCGCCTAAAAGAACTTAACACAACTATCAAACAAGAAATTATAGCCGGGGCTACAACATTTGTAACAATGGCTTACATTATTATTGTTAACCCCAAAATTCTTGAAGCTGCAGGAATGCCGTTCGGCGCATCAATGGTTGCAACTATTATGAGCGCTTTCTTCGGAACACTTATAATGGGAGTTTATGCAAAGCGACCTTTTGCAATTGCGCCTTATATGGGAGAGAATGCATTTATTGCTTACACAGTTGTAAATGTTTTACATTATAGCTGGCAGACGGCGCTCGGTGCAATTTTTATCGGCGGATTATTATTTACAATTCTTACCGTGTTTAAAATTAGAAGTTGGCTTGCTTATGCAATTCCGGAAAGTTTAAAGATAGCTTTCGCAACGGGAATCGGATTGTTTTTAACTTTCATAGGTTTGAATGAAACCGGAATTGTAAAAATTGGAGTTCCCGGTGCACCTGTTCATGTCGGGAATTTTCACGAACCGTCTGTACTTCTTGGCATCTTCGCATTTCTTTTCATCGGCATGATGATGATTAAAAAAATTAACGGTTCAATATTGATTGGTATTTTAACAACTACAATTCTCGGTTTTATATTTGGTGTTACACAACTGCCCGAAAAAATAATAAGTCTTCCGCCGGATATACGTCCCGTTCTTTTACAACTTGATATAACCGGAGCGTTAAGCTGGGGTTTCTTTTCTGTTATTCTTGTTGTCTTCATTATGGATTTTGTTGATACAATGGGAACATTGCTTGGGCTTGGATACAAAGCAAAAATGTTGGACGAGAATGGTAATCTTCCTGAAATTGAAAAACCAATGTTGTGTGATGCACTTGCTACTGTCTTCGGTGCATTATTCGGTACAACAACAAGCGGAGCTTATATTGAATCAGCAACTGGAATTGAAGCAGGCGGAAAATCCGGATTAACTGCAGTTGTAACTGCGATTTTATTTTTGTTCGCTCTTTTCTTTGCGCCGCTGTTTGCTGCGATTCCTCCATATGCTTACGGATCGGCATTAATTATTGTCGGTTTGTTGATGATCTCTCCGGTCTCACATTTGAAGTTTGATGATCTTGCAGAAACAATTCCGGTTTTTGTTACAATGACATTAATGAGCTTCACTTATAATCTTGGAATTGGAATGACCGCCGGATTTGTTGTTTATCCTTTAACAATGTTAATTGCGGGAAGAATCAAAACCGTAACATTTGGAATGTGGGTGCTGTTTGGTTTCTCAGTATTGTTTTATGTTTTTTATCCATATTAATCTACAGTAGGCAGTGAGCAGTTTGCAGTAAACAGTTAATAAACGAACAAACATTAGGAGGGGAAATGCAAGATTATAAATCACTAAAAGTTTGGGAAAAAGCACATCAACTTGTTCTAGATATTTACAAAGCAACTAATAATTTTCCTAAAGAAGAATTATTTGGACTTGTTAGTCAATTACGGAGAGCATCAGTTTCCATTCCAACAAATATAGCTGAAGGATCCAGTCGGAAAAGTATAAAGGACTTTATACGCTTTCTGGAGATAGCTTTTGGATCAGCAAAAGAAGTTGAGTACGAATTGTTTCTCTCAAATGATCTTAAATATCTTCAGATCGAAGTTTTTACTAAGATGGATAATCAAATTAAAGAAATAAAAAAGATGCTTGTTGGTTTAATTCAAAGCATTGAAAATAAAAAATGATTTTATTACTGCAATCTGCAGACTGCTAACTGCAAACTTTGAGGTATTATATGATTGATAATTTCCTACAAGCAGCAATTGACGAAGCAAAAATAGGATTAAACGAAGGCGGAATTCCGATTGGCTCTGTTCTTGTAATTGACAATAAAATTGTTGGACGCGGACACAATAGACGCGTTCAAAATGGAAGTGCTATTCTTCACGCAGAGATGGATTGTTTTGAAAATGCCGGCAGACTAACCACTAAAGATTATCAAAGAGCAATTTTATATTCAACGCTTTCTCCTTGTGATATGTGCAGCGGTACAACATTGCTTTATAAAATTCCTAAGATTGTTATCGGCGAGAACAAAACATTCAAGGGACCAGAAGAATATGTAAGATCACGCGGAGTTGAGTTAATAATATTAAATGATTCAACCTGTATTAAGTTAATGGAAGATTTTATTTCGAGTAATCAAAAATTATGGAACGAAGATATTGGGGAATAATAAAGCGATTAGCTTTTAACTGTTGGCTATTAGCTTTAGTAAAAAGCAGAATCTAAACTGAATAATTTTCATCTTATTCTATATGAAAAGCTGAAGGCGGAACGCTGACAGCTAAAAACAAATTACATGGAGTAAAAATGGCAGCCAAAAAGGCAATTGTAAAACATATTAACGGCGTAACGTTTTTGGGAAAAGCTGATTCTAATCATTGGGTAACGATGGATGGACCTGAAGAATTTGGCGGAAGCAATGCAGGAACACGACCGAAAGAATTATTGCTTATTGCTCTTGGCGGATGTACAGGAAGTGATGTTGCAACCATCCTTCAAAAGAAAAAAATTAAACTTGATGGATTTGAAATGAATATCTCTGCAGATGTTCAAGAAACTCATCCGCAAGTTTATACCAAGATTCATCTTGAATATGTTTTTTATGGAAAAGGTATTCCCAAGGAAGCCGTTGAGAGAGCAATTAAACTTTCGCAGGATACTTATTGCAGCGTTACGGCAATGCTGCAAAAAGCAGTTGAGATTTCCCACTCTTATAATATTATAGAGACTTGATAAATAAAGTCTCTTATAAGTTTATAAATATTTTCCCGGTATTGGTTTTCTTCCTGCAAATCCTTCTTCGATTCCATGATAAAACCGAATATCATCTTCATCACTCCGCCAACAGAGAAGAACTTCTTCGTTATCAATAACTGCGGGGAAATCAACCAAACCTATTTGAAAATTCCAATCTTTATATGTACAGCCGATATCATTAAGTTCTTTTATAAAAGAATCTATATCAGAAATTAACTGTTGAATTTCTTGACTGTCTTCTATTTTACCACCAAGCGATTCTGCTAAATCTTTAATTTGATTCGCATTGCTTAAAATATCTCGAACGATCTGTTTTACGAGCGGCAACGTTCGTTTAGCTTCGTGTTGAGTAAAATATTTTATTTCTGTTTGTGGCATTAAGATTATTTTCTTTTTAACAAAAATTTATATTCAAGATTTATTTCTGAACCAATTTAATATTAAATGTGTGACTTGACAAGGCATATAAAAAAAATTATTTTGAACTCGTACTAATTATACTTGGTTTAATCTATAAGATGAAGGCAACAAAGAAATACGGAAAAAAAACAGATCTCGCACTAACAACGTGGGTCAAACTTGCACGCGCATTTTCTTCATTCAACAAAAGATCAATCGAGAGCATTCGGACATTCGGCTTAACACAGCCGCAATTTGCTGTTATAGAAATTATCGGGCATATAGGACCATTGAAGGTTGGCGAGATCTGTAATAAAATGTTGGTTAGCGGCGGCAATATGACGTTAGTCTTAGATAATATTGAGAGATTGGGTTTCATTGAAAGAGTCCACAGTTTGGAAGATAGAAGAGCGATCTTAATCCAATTAACACAAAAGGGAAAGGATTTATTTGATGATGTTTTTAAGAATCACGCAGAGCATGTTGCAAAGTTAATGTCGGTGCTTACTATTGAAGAGCAAAAAACACTTGGTGAGCTTTTGAAAAAATTAGGATTGATGGTTAGTAAAATAAAATAAAATTTTTTCCTTTATTATTTCTAACTCGCAATTTACTATATCGGCTTATAATTGAATGAATTAAACTCAGAAAGATTATTATATGATTGAAGTTAAAAAAAACAACGAACGCGGTTATACAAAAATAGACTGGCTGGATAGCCGCCACAGTTTTTCATTTGGGGAATATTATGATCCCGGGAATATTCACTTTGGTCCCTTACGTGTTATGAATGATGATATCATTCAATCGGGTGAAGGATTTCCAACGCATCCTCATCGTGATATGGAAATTGTTACAATCATTCTGGAAGGAACAGTTGCACATAAGGACAGTTCCGGCGGAGAAGGAACGATCACCGTAAACGAAATCCAAAGAATGACTGCAGGGAAAGGAATTTTGCATTCCGAGTTTAATGCATCAGACACCGAAATTCTAAAACTATTACAGATTTGGTTAATTCCCAACAAACAAGGATTAACGCCTTCTTACGAGCAAATGAAATTCTCTCACGAAGAAAAGAAAAATAAATTACTAAAAGTTGTTAGCGGAGAAAAAGAAGACGGAATAATTTTTATCAATCAAGATGCAGAAATATTTCTCTCCGATCTTGAGGCAGGAATAAAACTCAATTATGAGGTTAAGAATAATCGTGGAGTATATATTCAATTAGTTGATGGAACTTTAATTGTAAATGGAAATAAAATTGAAAAAGGGGATGCACTAAAAATTATTAACGAAAAAAATCTTGAATTAATAGCAGAAAATAACGCAAAAATTGTTTTGTTCGATATAACCCTTGAATTTTAACATATTTTACACATTTATTGAATTGTCTTTAGCGCCAATCATTTATATTTTTATCCCAGCATACATTTCAAATGGGAGCTTTTAATATGAAAAAGATTTTTTCATCAGTCGTAATTCTGATCTTCTTCTTTAGCGCTATATTATCTTACGCACAAACGAACAAAAATTTTTCGTTCCGACCTGAAAAGCCGAAAGTCGGAGAAACAATTTCTATAACTTATAATCCTGCCGGTTCTAAACTTGAAAAAGCAGAAAACGTTTCAATGATAGTTCATGCTTACGGAAAAACAATTTATTACACTGATGAAATCGAACTGAAAAAAAGTGGTAATGATTGGACGGGAGATTTTTCCGCAGCAGATACAAGTGCGGGGGTTGTTCTTCGTTTTACTGATGGGACAGAATATGACAACAACGGATCTAAATGTTTTCCGATTCGCTTTTATGGTAATGACGGGAAATTTGTTAAATATGCTTCTGTCGGTTTAGCCGGTGGTTACCTAAATTGGTTCGGTGCTTTTCAAATTAATCCAGATGCTGAAACGGCATTCAAATTATTTGAAGAAGAATTCACTCTCAATCCACAATTAAAGAAAGGTTTTCTAACTCAATATTATTCTGCATTCTCCAAAGTTGATAAAGATAAAGCCGTAGAATTTTTGAAAATAGAAACCGAAAACTATGAAAAAACACTCACCCAAAGCTTAGAAGATCTAAGTTTTTTATTGGATATATATACTACTCAAAAATTGAAGGATAAAGCCGAAAAGACAAGGGCATTAATTCTAGAAAAATATCCAACGAGTATGCAAGCTGAGATGCTCAAATTCCAAGAAGTATACAGTATGAAAGATCCTGCAAAAAAATCTGAGCTCGCCGGCAAATTTAAAGATCAATTTCCGAATTCACAGTACATCACTTACTTGTTCCCTGATCCTACTCAAGCATTAATACAAGCGGGCAAATACGAAGAAGCTTATGATGCGATAAAAAAGAATCCTAAAGCTGCCAGCGGATTATATAATGCATTAGCCTGGGCTATGTATGAAAAGGACGTTAATCTTCCCCTCGCAAAAGAAGCTGCTGCAAAAGGAATTGGGTTAGTTGATGCTGAAGCACAAACCTCATCAGCAAAGAGACCGCCTTACTATAGCGAAAGTCAATGGAAAAAACTTATGCAGTCTTCCGGGTATGCAATTATTGATACCTACGGTGCCATCTTATTGAAACTTGGTGAAAATGCAGAAGCATTAAAATATATGACTCAAGCTTTTGAAATGGATGGTGGGAAAAGTGCCGATGTAAATGAAAGATATGCACAAGCATTATTATCAAACGGTAAAACAGCCGAAGCTATGGAGAACTTAGAGAAATTTATTTCGAACGGAAAAGGTACTGCAGGCATGAAAGAAATGCTTAAGCAGACTTATGTAAAATCAAAAGGTTCCGATTCCGGTTTTGATAATTATCTTACAACACTAGAATCTAAAGCAAAAAAATCTGCTCAAGAGGAAATGAAAAAGAAAATGATTAATGAACCGGCTCCGAAATTTACTCTGGTAGGTTTAGATGGTAAGAAAGTTTCTCTTAAAGAGCTAAAAGGAAAAACTGTTATTATAGATTTTTGGGCTACATGGTGCGGACCGTGTAAAGTATCTTTTCCTGGAATGCAAAAGGCAGTTGATAAATTTGCAAATGATCCGAACGTAAAATTCTTGTTTATCAACACGTGGGAAAATAATGTTGACGATAAGAAAAAGAATGCCGAAGATTTTATCAAACAAAACAAATATACTTTCCATGTTTTATTGGATAATGACAACAAAGTTATCGAAAGTTATAAGGTGAATGGAATACCCACAAAGTTTATCATTGATAAAGATGGAAATATTAGATTCAAAAGCGTTGGATTTGACGGCAATGCAGACGGATTAGTTGAAGAACTCTCCACAATGATTGCAATGTTGAAGTAAAAGTTCCTAAGTGCCTTAGTGCCTGAGTTTACATCTTAGGCACTCAGTTACTCAGGCACTCAAAAATCCATTCTACTATTCACACCAAATACATTTTACTCTCATATCCTTAAGTGCTAATTTTCATTAGTAAATTTTTTGAAACTATGGAGTAATTATGGCAATTATTCGTCCCTTCAAAGCAGTTAGACCAAATGAGAAAGTTGCACACCTTGTTGCAAGCGTACCTTATGATGTTGTAAATCGTAAAGAAGCCGCAGAGTTAGCAAAAGGAAATCCATTAAGTTTTTTACGTGTTACCCGTTCAGAAATTGAAATGAAAAAAGATATTAATGTTTATTCGCATGATGTATATCAGAAAGCAAAAGAGAATTGGGAGTGGTTGAAAATTAATGCACCTTTAACTCAAGATAACGAACCTCATTTTTATGTTTATCAGCTTACTATGGGGAATCATTCTCAAGTTGGAATTGCATCAACATTTTCTGTTGATGATTACGATAACAATGTTATTAAGAAACATGAAAATACTCGTAAAGTAAAAGAAGACGACCGCACTAATCACATCATTAAAACCGAAGCTCAAACCGGTCCGGTGTTTTTAACCTACAAGCCGGTTGTAGAAGTGGATAAGGTTATTAGCGAAACTGTGAAAAAGACAGAACCGATTTATGATTTTACTTCTTCCGATGGAATTAAACATCAAGTATGGATTTTATCAAACGACTATACAGAGACTATTGCAAATGAAATTGGCAAAGTAAAAAATCTTTACATTGCAGATGGACATCATCGCGCTGCGAGTGCAAGCCGTGCACGGAAAGTAAAAATAGATCAGAACGGAAATCACACCGGAGAGGAAGAGTATAATTATTTTCTCGGCGTTCTTTTTCCGGCAGATCAATTGAAGATTCTTCCTTACAACCGTGCAGTTCTTGATTTGAAGATGAAGAAAAATGAATTCATGAAAAAAATGGAAAAGAATTTTTCAGTTGAAGAAACAAGCTCTCCTAATCCGCCATCGAAAAAAACTATTGCGATGTATATTGATAAAAAGTGGTATTTGTTAAAACCGAACGATAATGTAAACCCCGGAGTTGCCGTAGGAGACAATCTTGATGTGAGCATTTTGCAAAATTATTTACTCAATCCCGTTGTTGGAATTGGAGATCCGCGTACCGATACAAATATTGATTTCATCGGCGGAGTACACGGCACGGAAGAATTAGAAAAATTAGTTGATAGCGGAAAAGCAACCGTTGCATTTTCTATGTGTCCGGTTTCTGTTAATGATCTGATAAATATTTCCGATGCAGGGGAAACAATGCCGCCTAAATCAACTTGGTTTGAACCGAAATTGAGGGATGGATTGTTAGTGCATGTAATATGATTGTTATTGTCATTCTGAATCCGGCATTTGCCGGATGAAGAATCTCAAACCTTTTACATTGGGATTCTTCGCTTTGCTCAGAATTTAAAAACCGAATTAACATAAACGGAGTAATCGAAATGGAAAAACGTATTTATAATTTAAGCGCCGGACCCGCTATTCTACCTGAAGAAGTTTTGTTCGAAGCTCAGAAGGATTTTATTTCCTACAAAGGAAGCGGAATGAATGTTATGGAAATGAGTCATCGTGGAAAAATTTTTGATGCAATTATTAAGGACACAGATGCTGATCTAAGGAAACTTTTAGGTATTGATGATAAGTTCTCGATTCTATTTTTGCAAGGCGGTGCAACTTTACAATTTTCAATGGTGCCGCTAAACTTAATGCCTCCGAAGAATAAAGCCGATTATATTGTTACCGGCTCATGGGCAGAGAAAGCTGTAAAAGAAGCAAAAAGAGTTGGTGCTGTAAATATTGTGGCAACAACTAAAGCAGATAATTACACACGCATTCCAAAACAATCCGAATTAAAACTTGATGCAGAGGCATCTTATGTTCACTTCACTTCCAACAATACAATTTATGGAACTGAATGGCGCAGCGAACCTGAAACCGGAAATGTTCCGCTCGTTTGTGATGCTTCATCAGACTTCCTTCATAAAAAACTTGATATGAATAAATATGGTTTGATCTACGCAGGCGCTCAAAAGAATATTGGTCCTGCTGGTGTTACTATTGTAATTATTAGAAAAGATCTGCTTGAGAGATCTTCCGATTCGCTTCACACTTATATGAACTATAAAATTCATGTTGATAATGAATCAATGTATAACACACCAACCACTTTCGGAATTTATATTGCCGGATTAGTGTTTAAGTGGCTGTTAAATATGGGCGGACTCGATGAAATGTATAAACGCAATGTTGAGAAAGCAAATGTGTTGTACGATGCTATTGACAACAGTGACGGCTACTACAAAGGAACAACTGTAAAAGAAGATAGATCACTTATGAACGTTACTTACAGATTGCCAAATGAACAGCTGGAAGAAAAATTTATCAAAGAAGCATCGGCTAAAAATTTCAGTGGATTGAAAGGGCATCGCTCCGTCGGCGGAATCAGAGCATCAATCTATAATGCCTTCCCAAGGAAAGGTGTTGAAGAATTAGTCCAGTTCATGACAGATTTCAAAAGAAACAATTAGACGAAAAGTAAGAATACAGAAATAAGAATTCAGCATGGGTCGAATATCATTCGACTCTATTTTTTTAGAGAATAAGAATGATAAAAAAAATACTTCTGTTAATAGTGATTACGTTATACCTTTCCGGGTGTTCCAAGAAAGAAGAAAAGTTTGAACTTTTCAGTGCAGAATCATTTGCTTATTCAATGGAGGATGGCTGGGAATTAAATGTTACTGTTCGCTCAAAAGGATTCGAGCAGAAAGAGAATGACAATAAATTTTCCGCAAGACTTTCTTACTATACAAATCTTCAAACTCCCGATGGGAAGCTGGTAAATAAAATTTCGTTCGGAATAATTGATAAAACAGAAAACGAAAAAATTTCTGAAATACCAATTGAATCACAGATAAAACTTGATTCAACTTATCAAACGGGAAAGTACAAGATCATTTTTTATATAACCGATGAGCCGACTCGTAGAAGAGCTGTATCGTGGAGCTACTTCGAATTGAGTAAATAAACATTATTAAATAAAGCTCAGGTGTTGCCTGAGCTTTTTATTTTGAAACAAAGCGAAAAGTTATTTTCCACTAACAGCCATCCATCCGCCACCGATTGCAAATATTCTTGTTTCTGCCCAAGTTTTAACCTGAACTAAAAATCCGTCACGGGAAACACTGATGGTTTTTACTTCATAGCGGAGATTTGTTGCTTTATCGCAGTCTAAAAAATTTACGGATACAAGCACTTCCGGTTTTACATCAAATGGTGTTTTGAATGTAATTTCGAGCTGAACAACTCTATCGCCGTCGTTCTTATCCAGCGTATAATCGCTTAGGTTTTTATCAAACCGATAAGTGCCGGTTTGAACTTGTTGTGCGAACATAGACGCGGTTAAAGCTAAAAACATTACGATAAAAATTTTAGAAACTCTCATGCATATCCTCCTCAGTTATTGATTTTTTGTTCAGTAATCTGTTTAAAGTGTACTATTCTTTACTTAAACTGCAAAAACTATAACAATTGTTCAAGTATATTTTTAAAGAATATTCAAGACAATAGTTTTCGGGTTAATTTGATTCGAAATTTCTAAAAAAATAAGGACTTTAAAGTCTAAGTCCTTTCATAGTTAGAAAATAAACATTAATTACTGTTCTAAACTTCCAACCGTCTTTTCAACTTCTTCTAAGATAAAACAATTTTTAACTAATTCTTTCATTTTTGTATGGTCGGGATAAAGCGGACGATCAACATCAAGATGATCTACATATTTACGGATTATTTCTTTTGCTTTTGCAACTCCGCGTCCAGGAGTAAACTCACGGAAATCTAATGCTTGAGCCGCAGCAATAAATTCGATTCCTAAAATTCCATGTGCATTATCAATAATTTGTCCGTTCTTAATTGCGGTATTCATTCCCATCGAAACAAAATCTTCTTGATCTGCCGCTGCTGGTATAGATTGAATAGAAGCGGGCGTAGATAAAATTCTTTGTTCAACGATTAAACTATCTGCAGTGTATTGGCTTAACATCAATCCGGAAAACATACCGGCACCTTTTGTTAAGAAAGCAGGAAGCCCCACACTTAATGCGGGATTTAACAAACGGTTTAATCTTCTTTCAGACAAAACACAAACCATGGTTATTGCCACGCCGGCCATATCCATCGGCAACGAAACGGGAGATCCTTGAAAGTTTGCACCTGTAAGAGTGAGTTTACTTTGTGGAAGAAAGATCGGGTTATCACCAACACCGTTCAATTCGATTTCAACCTGGATTTTTGCATAAGCAATTGCATCATGTGCGGCGCCGATAACTTGCGGCGAGGAACGCATAGAGTAAGCGTCTTGAACTTTCATTTTTAATTTTCCTGTTTGCAGATCGCTTCCCTCGATACATTTCATAATTGATTTTGTACTTCTAACAGCTCCCTTAAATCCTCTAATTTCGTGAAGACGAACATCGTATGGTTTTAAGTTCGCTAACAAAGCTTCGAGAGACATTGCACATGCTATCTCAGCTTGTTTTAAAAAGCGATTCATGTCATAAAGATGAATTGCACTCATTGCAGTAAGAAGATTCGAACCGTTGATTGTTGCAAGTCCGTCTCTTGCTTGAAGACCGGGAATTTTTATTCCTGCTTTTTCAAGTGCAACTTTGCCGGGCAATCTTTCTCCATTATAGTAAGCTTCGCCTTCCCCCATCATGAGTAATGCAATCTGGCTCATCGGAGCGAGATCACCGCAAGCACCGACAGAACCTTTCTGGCAAACTACAGGCGTTACATTTTTGTTTAGCATTTCGACAAGTGTTAGCGTGATTTCCGGTCTGCAGCCGGAGTTGCCGTGCGCGTGAACGTTAATGCGTCCTGCCATTGCGCCTCTTACATATTCGGTCGGGGCGGGATCGCCGATTCCTGCGGCATGGTTGTAGATCAAATATTTTTGAAAATCTTTTACTTGGTCATCATTCAATACAACTTCCGAAAATTCACCGATACCGGTATTAACTCCGTACATAATCTCGCGGGCTTTGATTTTTTCTTCAAGCATTGCACGGCAGATTTTAATTCTTTCTAAAGCATCTGGATCTAATTCTACTTTTTCATTGTGGCGGGCTATTGCAACTAATTTTTCGATTGTTAAATTTGAACCATCAAGAACAACGGACATATTATTTCCTCCGAGAAATAGAAAATTGACTAATCAAACTTAATAAGAATTATTAAACCTTAGAAATGGTTTATTCTTTGCAAGATTTGTAATAACTTGAAATACAAATTAAATACTTCGGGGAGAAGTTGATGTCTCTCTACCTTATCAAGCATTTTCAAGAAAAGGCAAACTCGTTAATAAAGCGTGTGTGTAAAGTTTCTGTTGATACCGTAAAGATTGTAAACGAAATGGAGGGGAAGAATAAATGAAAAAACAAAAAATGAAGTTGAAAAACAAAAACTCTTTCATAACAGAAGAGTTCATAAATAAATTGAGAAATGAATCTGGCTCAGAAATAACGACAAGATTTACTAAACAGGGAGAAGTTAAAATGTCAGAAGTTCTAGTTGAGTATGGATCTCCAATACTTCAACACGCAACATCTGACGAAGAATACAGAAATGCATTCTCTCTTGTAGTGTTTGCCTGGAACCTTGCTCATTTTCCTTTACAATTTAGAAAAAAGCACATTGATGAAGGTCGCACGATCTTTAATAATTTTATTGATAAAGCATTCTTTGTTGAGATTGTTCAAACTCTCGTCTCAAGAAAGTTGGAATATTTTATGGGTATAGAACGACTGGTAGCAAATTTTGAAATCAATGGACATGGAAAAGATATTCATATTCAGGTTGCTTCAATGAGTTACAACCAGGAAAACCTTAATAGCATAAACGAATTTTAGATTTACGCAAGAAAAGAAAATTTAAGACCCTACAGTGCATGAAAAATTTAACACATACAAATTTGCAGATTACAAAGAAGAAGTAATTGAATTAATAAAAAAGATTGCAAAGGTAAGCGTAGAAACGGTAAGAATTATAAAAAAATGGAGGGGAAAGAAAAATGAAAAAAGAAATAATTAAACAGTTAAAAATAAATTTTGAAGAAGCCGCTTATGAGCAGGAAGGAATCGAATATTGGCTGGCGCGTGATCTTCAATTACTTCTTGGTTATTCTGAGTGGCGTAACTTTTCTAATGCAGTTGAAAAAGCCAAAGAAGCGTGTAAAAATTCGCAAATTGATGTGAACTATCATTTTGTTAACGTTAACAAAACGATTCCCATGCCCAAAAGTGCAGAAAAAAATATTGATGATATTATGCTAACACGTTATGCATGTTACTTGATTGCACAAAACGGGGACCCGCGCAAAGAACAAATTGCTTTTGCTCAAAGTTACTTTGCCCTACAAACAAGAAAGCAAGAATTATTAGAAGAGCGAATCAAATTAATTGAACGAGTCGCGGCGAGAGAAAAACTAATTGCAACCGAGACAGAACTTTCTAAGAATATTTATGAAAGAGGTGTTGATCATGAAGGATTCGGTAGGATTAGAAATCGAGGCGATGAAGCTCTATTTGGTGGATTTACAACTTTACAAATGAAGAAAAAGTTAAACATTCCCGGAAATAGACCTCTTGCTGATTTTCTTCCAATAATAACAATTAAAGCCAAAGACCTTGCAACCGAAATAACTAACTTCAATGTAAAGAGAATTGATTTACGCGGCGAACCGCAGATAACACATGAACATGTGAAGAACAACGAAGACGTAAGAAACCTTTTGGCAAAGAGTAAAATCAAACCTGAAGAGCTACCTGCAGAAGAAGATATTAAGAAACTTCAGAGAAGAGTTAAAACTCAGAATAGAGAAGTCCTTAATGAAGCCAAAAAACTTAAAAAGGAAAAATAGATTTGTTTTGTGTAGTTAAAAATTGAATAGGGATTTTAGATTATGAGTTTATATACACTTGTCTTCATTTTTGTAACTCTGCTTATAGTTATCGGGTTAGCTTTATTCGGATTGTTGACTGCTAAAATAGACCGTTGGATTGATAAGAAAGAGAGAATTGGAAAGGAAAACATTTATAAAGAGAAATCTGAAATTAAAAAATGATCTACTACGGTGTTGTGTTTATTTCTCAACATTTTTTTACGAAGGCATTAGAACACATTGTATTAAAAATAACCCTCATCATCTTATTAATATTACTTTTCATTCAACAGATAAATTGCTAATTTATAATTGAGACTCTTTCGATTTTGCTCCATTCTCATCCGTTGTGATGATGAAGGAACACAAATATAAATCTAAAGTTATCCTAATCTTCCTTTTATTTTTTCTATCAATAATAGAACTTCACCCGCATAATTTTTTTACTTCACCACAAGAAAACTGGACAGCATACGTGTTATATGTTAAAGACGGAAAAGTCCCGGTTCTAAAAAATCCTTCTGATGAAACCGATACAATTAATTTTGTTTATTACCGCGATAAGGTTTTGGTTGTTGATAAAGAATGGGAAACATTCGGCTGGAAAAAAATCGTTTATCCCATAAATGGTTTTATACAAGAGAAATCACTCATGACTTTAGCGGAGAAAATAAAGATTGACGTAAAATCCAATAACCCTATTGAGGAAAACGAATATTCAAAATGGTCGTGGGAAATAATTTCTTGTTCGAATGATTATGTTTTGGTGAAAACACAAAAGAATGAAGCATCAGAGACAGTAGGGCTTTTAATAGATAATGAAAAAGCAATCCTTATAAAAGAGCAATTTAATTTTCAAAGTACGTGGGTGAGAACGGCGTATCCATTTCAAGGTTATATAAAATATTTGGATGCATTCAAAGGAAAAAGAGATCCATATCTCGCGCTTGGAATAACATACGGAGCCAAACATATTCCATATGAAAAAAACTTAAATAATTATTTTAATCCACTTGGGGGATATCTTGAATACGGTAAAGCGAATTGGAATCCTGGTTTCAGAATAGGATACAATCACGCTGAATCTCGGCTGTCGTCTTTTTTTATAAAAACAGATCAGGTTTATTTTCATCTTTTATATAAAATTTTCCGGTTGTTTAATGAGAAGCTCGAAACGTACGCGCTGGCAGGTGCTAATTATTGGTTCTCAAGTTTTGAGAACAAAAAGTATGGTTCCGATAATAGTTATTTCAAATTGGAAAAAGATTCCGGTCCTGGGTATGTTGTTGGAGCCGGTCTAATTTATAATCTTGGTATTTTTTTTATTGAAGCGCAGTATATCTCTTTCTGGTCGCGTCAAGCAGAGTTTGGAAGTAAGCCTGTACAAGGTTCATTCAGCAATTACAGTACTCTCTATCCAGGCTCTAACCATATTGAAATAATTTTTGGATACAGAATTGTTTTATGAGATTGATTATTCATTGATGATATAAATAAATGAAAAGATGTTACTTAAATAAGCATGTTAATCTTTTAATCGTTACGATTGCGATATTGCTGTTGATGCAATGCACAAAGGAAAATTTTGTTGAACCGATTGATCCGTTTGTCCCGCAAAAATTAGATCCGAACCCGGAAGAATTTATACTTGGTTCAGGAGATAATGCATTGGTTCTTAAAACAAATAAAGCAAATCTGATTAAAACAGATTATGGGTACAGCATCAAAGGAAGTGTTTTTATTGAAAATAAAAAGTATGGCGATATAAGACTAACGAACGGTGCATTTGATATAGTTAAAGATGCTGGCGGAAAATTTTATTCAAAGATGACCGGTATGGGCGTTGCTGAACTTCCCAAAGAAGGGCTGCTAAAAAAATTAAATCTTGACGGAATGCCTCTTGCTTCTCTAGTCCTTAAAAAAGGAAGTGAATTTGAAGCCGGACCTTTCGGCTGGCCCGTTGATCCCAATAGATATTATTTCTATTACGAGAATGATGAACCTTACTCGGCTAGCATTACAAAATCCAAATTCAAAAATATCAAAAAAGTTGCCATTGATCCTCTCGATCCATATTACTTTACTTCGTGTGATTTTACTGGTTCCAAGTTAGGCGATATAACAGATGCAGGAATTGCAGTCTCCGCTCAAGGATTAATTCCGTTTACACCGTTAGTAACAAGTTATAACATACCTTCATTCAAAGGGAATTTTTATCTCTCAGGCACAATACCTCTGAACAAATATCCGATAGCATTCAGCGGTGAAGCGGTTTTAGCTATTGGTTCTTCAAGTTCAAATTCGGACGACTTTTTTGCTAACAGAAATTCTGCATTTAAAATGGGTCTCAACGGAAAGGCAACTTTAGATCATGATGCTTTGGACTGGCTTAATGTTGAAGTCGTTCTTGGAAAAACAAGTTTATATCTCGGTGTTGAAAACACCGGCGCGACACAAATAAAATTTGTTGGTGAACGTGAATTTCCGCCATCGAAACCGAGTGATTTTTTGTATGAGATAATCGGTAAAGATTGGGACTTTTTAGATTATCTGATTCCTATTGAACAGAAAGAAACATTTTACGGAACGATAGGAACAGAATTATCCGAATGGGAATTAGGATTTAAATCCGAAAGTACTCTTAATGTTCTCGGTAATAAGATTGATATGGGTCATACTTATCTTGAAATCACTTCGAGCTCAATGCACTTTTCCGGTGAAGCTGTTATAGCAGGACTTAACAGGGTAGGAGTGAAAGGATATGCCGAAAGGAATGGAAATTTTGAACTTACCGGCTATGCAAGAAACGGTTTACATGCAAGCAAAGGACCATTATCTCTAGGTTACGAATTATCAGTTGAGGCTTCTATAAAACATAACAATGGAGTATTTAAATTTAGCGGAAAAATAAAATTAAGCGGAGAAGCTTGTGTCTCGATTGGTAAGATTGATATCTGTGCGGGATTTACAATTAGAGGTTCTGTCAGTATTTCTTCAGACGGCGAATTTGAAGTTTGTTTCTCTATCGGTATTGGAAAACTTGGTTTTGATGTTTGTATAAGCTACCACAGATCATCTTCAGTGAACGACGATTCTTACCAAGTTATGGACTACAAGGAGATTCCGATTGAGCAAGTTCCTATTGAAAACAGATTTGATATAGACAATGCAACACCGGAACAATTACAAGCGATTCAAAAATATTTAGAGGGAAAAAAGTGATTAAGAGAGCATTAATATTAATCCTCTTCCTTGTTGCCGCAATTTCCTGTGATACTGTTGAAGTTATTGACTACACATATTCTATTGATAAAGTCTGGTGGACTGATAAAATTGACGGTAATCAGGATGGATATGCTCAATTCAAGAGATTGAATTTCATTGTGATATTAAAAGAGGGAGTTACTAGAAAAATTCAGGCGCGTATTTATTATAAACCGGCAGATGCTTCTACGCCAACTCTTTATGGGACAACTCCGGAAACCGAGGTAACGGGAAACGAAACTGACAACAATTTGTTTTTTTCAATCGGTGCGCCGAACAAAGAACTAAGCAGAGGACTTTATGATTTTTCTGTTGAAATTTATGAGGCGAACAACAGCATGCTCGAAGCTCAAACTGACAGTCAGCATGTAGAATTATTTAACAATAAATTTGAAGAATCGGGGAATGATAATCCTTGTCATGTAAGATTCTGGTGGTCAAACAGTTATGACCGCAACGGCAACACATACTGGCGCTATTCTACAATGAATATTAATGTGTATAGCGATAAAACTTACAACAAAAAAGTTGATGTAAAAATATTCTTTAAGAAATCAACAGCCGAGACATTCAAGCTTTTTCAATCTAAAAATGATTACCAGGTAAAAGGTGAATTTGTTGATACTCTAAAATATGTATTTGGATTACCTGAATTGAAACTAACTCATGATCAGTACGATTTCAGAATTGAAATTTATAGATCGGATATTGATGCGCTTGTTGCAATAAAAAATCAAGAAGATCCATTGTTAAACGATATTGAATTTGAATCGGATGAAGAGGACAGCTATCATTATAAATTTTCTAAAGTATGGTGGTCAAATCCGGTTGATGTTGACGGCGACATGTTCACTCAATACAGAGATTTGAATTTTGATGTAGATGTAGAAGAAAATGAGAACCGCATTGTGTATGCAAAGTTATACTATTTACATCCGGATTCTACCGATTATACTTTTTATGATTCAACTGCAATCTTTACAATAAGGGGAATTTCTACATCGGATAAATATACCGTAGGGATTGGAACGACTAAAACTGAACTTGATAGCAACCGCTATAATTTTTTAATCTCTATTTACGAGATTTTAAATATTACGGATAAGAGTGTAGAAGCTTCTGTCAGTGGAGATATTGACACTCTATTATATAAACAGAAATTTGAGACTTTGATGCAAGATGCACTTAAGAAGAAAAAATGAAAATTCCTAAATCTTACTTGTTGTTTCTTTTGCTTTTTTATACTTGTGCAATTGCGCAGGTCAAAAATGAAATGCTCTTCGAAGAAACGCGCATTACCTTTAATAGTGCACTAGACAGAAATGCACAAATTCTAAGTTTATCAGATTTTAAGAAATCAGCCGAACATTATAACAAAGCGATAGATATTCTTAAACAAAAAGGCAGTTCTGTATCGGCAAGAGATGAATTGGAGAAATCAATTGCTCTTCTCACACTAATTAATGAAGAAGTTGAGAGATACGGTGATTTTTTTAATGATGTTTTAAGTTCACGTCAAAGCGCATTATTAAAGAGTGCCGATAGATATTCGCCATACTATTGGAATTTAGCAGAAGAGAACTTATTTGATGCGATTGAAGAGTATAAAGATCGTAATTACAAAGAAGCATCTTCATTAATATCAACGGTTACAGGATATTATTCGCGTGCAAGCGCTTATGCCGAAAAGGTGAACAACTTGCTGAATAATTGGGATCCGATAAAAAACGCTGACAACTCTATTGCCTTTCTTTTATCGCCGAATAATTATTCGGAAGGATTGAACAATTACTTCAAAGCTATTGAAATGCTATCTGACGGAGAAGAATTAAATACAATCAATGAAAAAATATCTGAAACTGCTAAGTATTTTAATCTAACAACTTCAGTTGCAAAGGATTTTGCAAAAGTATATACGTCCTCTATCACTTCAAGGGAAGAAGCACGAAACGCCGGCGCAGAACAATATGCCGGTATTGAATGGCAAAACGCAGAAGAGATTCTTATAAAAGCCGGACGTGAATTTGAAGATAAAGATTACGATTCCGCTAAAGAATATACAGCCGAAGCGGTTCAGAAATACAAAATAAGCAGGCAAACCGCCGTTAAGGAAAGATTTCTATTTACGCCAAGACAAAAAATTGAACTTGCAAAAGAAAATGACTCTGATGACTATGCACCAAAGAGTTATGACAACTCCGTGAAGTTTTATTATCAAACCGAAAAATTAATTGCGTCGGATCGTTATACTGAAACAGAAGTCGAATCAATGGCTAAACAATCCGAGTATGAAGTAGATAAAGCATATTGGATTACAAGAGTAATAAAATCAGTAAGAAAAGGCGATGCAACATGGGAAGACATTATTCTCAAATGGAATGTTTATGATTCGAATTTAGAACGATCAGAAGCCACAGAAAGAAAAGATTTTGTAAAAATTGAACCGTTAGAAAAATCGTCAACTAGAAAAATTTCAAAATATATTCCCGATGGATCATACCTCGGACGTTATGCAGAAATTAATATGGAAATTTTTGAGGAAGGAGATAAGATATTATTGCGCGTGTATAATATTAATTTCAAGCCGGTCGGCTGGCGGCTTAATGATGAAGCAAAAAGCGTTTTAAACCAGTTAGTAATTGCATTGGAAGATCTTAAAGGTTCTCAGTACCAAATTTCTTCTTATACCGATGCAGTTGGTGCGCAAAGAATGAATATTGAAATTTCAGAATCGAGAGCGAAAACAATTCTTGATTATTTAAAAGAGCATTCAAATTATTTATTAAGTAAAACGACTTCAGCCGGATACGGTGAAATCAATCCGGTTGCCGACAACAGTAATTTTGAAGGAAGAAGAAAGAATAACAGAATCGAAATTCTAATCAGTGATTGATTACTCTATTTCCTATCAGTTATATATTCTTTATCAGTTTATTAATTAAATTATGATTCGCTGCGCTGGTTCGATAATTGAGAGAGACATATTCATTATTATAATCTATATTAATAACTTCGGCGAGTTCATAAATCTTCGATATTATTTTGGAATCGGTGTGGTTCAGTTTTATTTTATAAGAGGCAAAATTCTGTTCGTAAATAGTAAGTAACATCTTTCTTAAATTACCTATGTTTATCCCGCGCTCAGCCGAAATCATAATGCTGTTCTTGTATTGCTTGGAAACGTAATCCATTCTGTTCTTATCTTTTAATGCATCAACTTTGTTGAAGATTTTTATTTGAACTTTCTTGTGACTGTTTAATTCTTCAAGTGTTGAATCAACCACATTTATGTGATCTTCAAAAAAATCATGTGAGATATCAATCACATGAAGAATAAGGTCTGCGTCTTTAACAACGTTCAATGTGCTCTTGAAAGAAGCGACAAGATGATGCGGCAGTTTACGTATGAATCCAACCGTATCGCTCATCAGAATTTTTTTATTCTTTTCAATTTCAAAAGAGCGTGTTGTGGAATCCAGCGTTGCGAACAATTTATCTTCTGCAAGAACTCCGGCATCAGTTAAACGATTTAACAAAGTAGATTTTCCGGCATTAGTGTAACCAACAAGACAAGCCGTGATCTGGTCTTTTCTTCCCGCGCTTTTTGTTACTTGTTGTGCCGTAATTTTTTTTAGATTTTCTTTCAGCTTGCTGATTTTTGTACGGATAATTCTTCTGTCGGTTTCGATCTGCGTTTCGCCGGGACCTTTTGTGCCGATACCACCATACTGTTTTGATAAATGTGTCCATGCACGCGTTAATCGTGGAAGCATATATTGAAGTTGTGCAAGTTCTACTTGAGTTTTCGCCTCGCGGGTTTTTGCGTGAGAAGCAAAGATATCAAAGATCAATCCGCTTCTATCCAAAACTTTACGCTCAAAAAGTTTTTCGAGATTACGGGCTTGTGTTGGATTCAAATCATCGTCAAATATTACAAGCTGAATATCATTTAACTCAATTAGCTGAGCAACCTCTTCGGCTTTTCCTTTTCCGATAAAATATGCCGGGTCAGGTCTGTAACGCTCCTGCATAATTTTGAAAACAGTTACTGCGCCTGCAGTGTTTGTAAGTAATTCTAATTCCTCAAGATGTTCTTCAACTTGATTTTTTGAGTAATCCTCGGTTACGAGTGCAATTAGTATTGCGCGTTCTATTGGAACAGGTTTAAGTTCAATCATTCTTGATTCCGGATTCTGGTTTCTGGATGCTTGATAGATCTTTTTTAGTGTTTCTGGCAAGAAGTGATTCTGCCATTGCTAAAATCAAAACTGCGATTAAAAAATATTTCCATAGTTCAGTTCCAAAACGCGATTGGTAGATTACCTTAGTAAAATCATCGTTAGGAGAAAGCGAATAAACTTTTCCTTCGAAACTAATTTGCCTCAAATAATCTTCAAACTCTGAAAAATCTGCCTTATCGGTAACCGATTCTTTAGGATCGTGATTAACGGAAATATAGTCCAACAATTTATTAGATGAGAAAAATTTGTAAGTCCCCGCTACATCCGTTTTGGTATAAGTAAAATAATTTTGATTTGTTAACGAATCTGAATTTACATATTCATTATCTCCGCCGGGTTTTTCAACTTTAATTTGAGATATAGAATGATTAGAGATATCGGCAGTTATTTCCTGTCCGGTGGTAATTGTGTTTTGTTCTTTAACTTTTGAAGAGGAATATAAAAGCAGTCTGTTAATTAAAGGTGCAAAAAAACCTTTTAGAGGAAAATTATTCCAACTAAGATTTAATGATGAATTAAACAAGAATACTTTTCCTGTGCCGAGTTTATATTCACTTAAGAAAGATGATCCATCGAACATAGAAATAATATTTTTGCCGTTACCACCCGGAACAACTTTGAAGTAATAATAAATATCCGGTGATTCAACTTGCTGCTGCTTTTTATTTTCAAATAGATCTGCAAAGAGGGGATCTTGATAATTGATTTTATCAAACAAAGCAGGTGAGTCTTGCGAATTTATTTTTCCTACGGCACTTATAGGAGAAGAAATATTTAATGAATTACACAACTTTTGAAAATTTGATAAAGTGCTTTGAGAACCGGGCATTAATATTAAACCTCCTCCGCTTTCCGTAAAGCCGATCAAATTTTTCCAATCGGTATTTCTCTCCGAGCCGACAACAATAACCGCATCATAGTTCTTTAAGTTCAGAGATGAAACTTGCGATAAACTATTATCTGTAATCTTCACTTTCTGTTTTGTAGGATCATCAATAGCATATCTCACAAACTTTGCATCATCTCGATTGTCCGTAAGAAAAAGAACAGAAATTTTATCAGGCACATAAACGCTGAAAAATCTTTTATTGTCTTGAAGAATATCATCATCTTCAAGCTCGGCATAGATCTCAACTAAACCTGTATCCAAAAGAGTTGTCTCGAATGTAATTATTTTAGATTCGCCCGCAGCAAGATTCACACTTTGCTGGGCGCTTCTTTTCCCGTTAACAAAGAGAGATGCAACAGAATTATTGACGGATTGTTTGGAGTAATTTTTAACCGAAACATCAAAGCTTACTGTTTTTCCTTTTTCAAATATTTGATTGTTGGGTTTGATTTCTTCTATGCCGAGATTAACCGGCTCTTTTTCAGACAGATCAATTAAATAGAGCCGGACATAACTATTGAAAATACCGGAAAGATTTGAGAGTTCATTTGACGAATTATAAATTTTTCCCTTCTGCAGATCAGTTAGCAAATAAATTTCTTTATTATAATTATTTGATTGATATAAAACTTGCGCTGCTTTTACTACCGATTCATTAAGGGTTCTGCTTACTACGGATATTTCCAGTTCGTCAATTTGTTTAGCTAATTGTTTGTTGTTAGTTGTTGGTTGAGCCGTTTCATTTGATAGATTACCCACAGCGAACAGAATGATCTCGTCGCCATCTTGAAAGTTGGAAAGAAGGATTTTTGCAATTTTCTTGGCGCGATTTAAATAAGATCCATTTCCCGTCACCACGGACATGCTGAATGTGTTATCTATTATAATTACAGCTGTTGTTTTAGCCGCGGAAGAATTCCCGATAGAGAAATTTTTTACAGTTGGACGCGCAAAAGCCATCACAAGAAAAATTATTATTGCAATGCGCAGCAACAGAAGCAGCCACTGTTTTAATTTTATTCGTTTGATCTTTGTTTTCTGAAGCTCTTTCAAAAAGGCAAGAGTGCTGAACTCAACTCTCTTTAACTTACGCAGATTTAGAAAGTGAAGAACTATAGGAATAGATGCAGCGATCAAACCAAATAATATAGCGGGGTTAAGAAATGTCATTCAATTATTCTTACTCTTAATCCTAATCTTACTCTTATTAATAAATCTTTTGAATTTGTGCGCCGTTGAAATAGTGTGTTAGTATCTCATCAAAACCATAACCAAGCTCACCCATTACTGCCGCACCGATCTGGCAAAGTCCAACACCATGTCCCCATCCGGCGCCATGCAAAATAAATTTTTGAGGAACACCTTTAACCGTATTTTCTTTTCCAACAACAAATGCAGAACTGTATAAATGAGTTTTTGAAAGGATCTTTCTTATCTCAAGTTCTTTCCCGATCGTAATTGTTTTTTTAGTGCCGATGATTTTTAATTTTATAATACGTGTTGAATAACCCCGTTCAATTGGAATTAGATCAATAATATTTCCAAAATCAATTCCGCTTTTTGTCCTAATTAGTTCGGCTATTTCATCTTGTGTGTATTCAACAATCCACCGGAAGAAATCATTTGTGGAATGATCGAAGTTAACCAGTACTGTTGAAAGAATTCTTTCGTCGGTTGTATTGCAGAAAGCTTGAGGAGTAGAATTTATCCAATGATCGGCGAATTTTTCTTTTTTAATATCAGTGCGGTCATCATCAAATCTAAATTTATAATCTAAGATAGAACTTAGGTACGGATGAGGAACATTTTCCCAGACATTTTCAAAAACTTCCGTAATACCGCCGCAGCATTTTGAGTAACGTGTATCGCAGATTGTATCTTTATATTTCAACACAAGTCCCCGTGTGGAAGCAATTGCGTTCAGGGCATTATCATTAATAATTTTTGTTACACCTTGATAACGCTGGCAATGATCATCAGCGCAAAAATCGTAATTGGTGTGATCTTCTCTGTCGTACCATCGGATTATTTCTTCATCACTGATTTGTTCATTTACCGCAGTCTTGTTCTTTTTATCCAGCTGTGCAAGCAGCCATCCTCGGGATACTACTGAATGTGCTTTTAAAAGTTCGATTGAACTGTTAGCGCTCATTTCGGATGAGATAACACTTGTAAGATATTCTTCAAGCGGAAGAATATTAACCGCGGTAATTTGATCTTTCTCTTTTATAAATTTTAATCTTCCGCGAAATCTTTGATTCTCTTTGCTCTGCCAGTGAAAACCTTTTCCGATTACCACATCTCTAAGAAGAAATGATTCCGTCTCAAGATCATTAGGATTAAAAAGCAATTCATCTGCAGAAATAATTTCTTTTTTCTCCTGGCAGATTGAAATCTTATCACCGCTTAATTTAGTTTTGAATCTGCCGCTGACCTTTTTGTCCGATCCCTTCAAAGTAAATTCGCCGTAGAGATCAAAACGAATCTCTTTTTCGGTCAGTATACCAATGCTTACTAAAGGTTCATTCATAAAAATTGTTCTACAAAATTTAGTTGCAATATAGCAATGGATGATTTAAGAAGGTAGGGCAATGGAAAGAGCTTTCAGCATTCTGCCGTCGGCTTAATTCATAACTCACTTTACGCAAAAATTTTATCTCTGTGTAACTCTGTGGCTCCTCGGAGGCACTCTGTGTAATAAAGGCAAAAAATAACACAGAGAAACACAGAGGAGCCGCAGAGAACCACGGAGAAAACACCCTCTCTTCAATTCTTGCATAAGGTGAGTTCATAACTTTTTGTGAATGTATTAATGAATTGAAAAACAAGATTACTGGAAACCAACAACTATTCTTGTTCTAAAAAAGATTTGTTATCTTTATTAAGTAAATTAATAAAGAGAAGATTTACCATTATGGATTACAGAGTTTTACTTTTTTATAGGTATATAAATTTTCCGGAACCGCTAAAATTTCAGCAAGATCATCTTCGCTTTTGTGAAAAGAACGATATAAAAGGAAGAGTTTGGATCTCTACCGAAGGAATTAATGCAACTGTTTCCGGCACGATTGATAATATCAAAAAATATAAGTCGGAAATAAAAAAGTATCCGGAGTTTGCGGACACTTGGTTCAAGGAAGATAAACACCATGAACATGCATTCAAGAAAATTCATGTAAGAGTTAAACAAGAAATTGTTAATGCAAGTTTTGGCGAGGTTGATCTTTCCAAAACAGCCAAACGATTAAAACCGGAAGAGCTGAATAATTTTTATGAGACAGGAAAAGATTTTGTAATTGTTGATGCACGCAACGATTACGAAAGCGTGATAGGAAAATTTAAGAATGCAATAACACCTAAGATGGATACATTCCGTGATTGGCCTGTAGTTGTTGAAGAATTAGAACAGTTCAAAAATAAAACTGTAGTTACTTACTGCACGGGCGGAATCCGTTGTGAGAAAGCTTCCGCGCTTTTGGTTGAAAAAGGATTCAAAGATGTTTATCAAATGGATGGCGGAATTTGGAATTACATTACTCAGCATCCCGATAAATATTGGGAAGGAAGCGTTTTTGTTTTTGATGAACGCAGAATAGTAACTCCGAACACGAAAGAAGAAATAAAGCATATTGGTAAATGTTATTACTGCGGAGAACCAACCTCATATTACATCAACTGCCACAATCAAGATTGCGATTTGATGCTCTTAACTTGCGATAAGTGTAAAGTTGAAAATGATTACTGCTGTTCCGATGAATGCAGAAAAGCGTCGAACAGAAGAAAAATTTATCACGGATAAAAAGCTGACAGCGGTCAGCTATCAGTTCACGGCGAAAATAATTGATTTCGAGAAAGATTTTGAGAGAGGATCGAAATTGGTTTATAAAAGTCTTGATCTATTTCTGAATTGAATCTTTAACAGTAGGAACGCAAAGTATGCGTTCCCTACTCTGTTACCCACTACAAAAGTAAATTAATAGTTGTACAGTCTTACTTTGCACTGTCCGTCAGCTTTCCGCCAAGCCCTTATTACCAGCATACCCGATTTTATCTTATCTAAGTGTCACTTTTAAATGAGGTATTATCGTCTGTGGCATTATAATTCCCATTGAAATACTTTTGTCCCGTGAAAAAGAGTAAACATCTCGTTGAGTTAGGCAATCAAATTCGTGAAGAACGAAAAAAGAAAGGTCTGTCGCAAGAGCAATTAGCTTTTGATGCAGATGTTGACCGTTCTTACGTTGGTGGTATTGAAAGAGGTGAAAGAAATGTAAGTTTTTTAACACTCGTAAAAATTGCTGACTGTCTTGGTTGTGATGTCGCAAAATTCACAAAAAGAATTCCTAAATGACTTGGCAAAAAGACATAGAAAAATTTTGTGAGCATTATAATATTCCTGTCGAGTATTTAGCGGATACATTAAATGAACCGAAAGTAGTCCCGATGATTAGAGGTAAAGCTTTTGAATTTTCAGTTTTGAGAAAATTAAAAGAACTATTGCCAATAAGTAAATGGAATGTTCAAAAAAGTTTAGTCAATGCTCAATTGGGTTCGCACGATGAAGATGTTGCTATAATTCACAAAGAAAGAGAAACAAGATTAAGCGTGGAGTGTAAATTAGCAGGTAAGGGAAGGTTTAAAAAATTACGCTATGGTGATTTTGTAATTAATGTCAAGTGCATGCGGTCACGAACATTAGGCCAGAATATTGTCAACCGGATTGCACCGCAGTTGGGGATTTCCGCAAAACTTTTAAACATTCACAATGACCAATACCGTTTCAACGATTTTGACTTTGTTGTAACATCAATAGGAAATGCTTTTTATGAAACCGATGAAGATGGTCTGTTTTATTGGTCTCCAAACGAAGACGGAATTTATTTTTTAACACGACTATTTAACACAAAAGACCAAGATACCTTGCAAAAATTGGCTTTTGAAAAAATGTATATTACTTCATCTAAAAATTTGTCAGTCGGAAGTGGATTTCATACCTGCGTAAGGCGAACTTGTCCAAAACCGAAAAAATGTGGATTTATTCCGAACTATCCACCAATTAGTTTTAATGCTGAAACATTATTGCCAACAAACGGATGGTTTCCAATTGAAGAAGCCGAAGGATTTATTTTAAGCGTACTCAGCGAAAGGAATGGATAATTGATTTATTACTTTCTCACTGTAATTAAGAATAAATAATTCCTTTCCTTTATATCTTTCGCCTTTTTTTGCAGTACCATTTTTTTGGTCGTCTGTTCTCTGAATGCAGTAGTTCCATTCTTTGTCGTGCATTTCAGTCATCCAACTATAAAGCTCCCTAATTTCTGGCGTATTGTCGTAAGTGAGAAATAATTTTAAACGGTCATTGTTTCTTTTCAAACATTTTGCAAGTCGGGAATGGTCTTGCTTGGAAAAAAAGTGTTGATAGAATTTATCCTGATCTGCATTGAAGTATGGTGGATCTAAAAAAAGCAATGCACCGTCAGGGGCATTGTCAATTACTTTTTCAAAATCAAGATTTGTTATTTCAACGCCTTGTAATTTTTTACTTGTCCTGATAATATTTTGTGCCCAATTTTTTGGTTGCATTGAAAATTTGTCTCCGTAACCCCAATACATATTTTGGTTGTTCATAATGCCACTATATGAAGTGCGGTTAAGATAAAACCATCTTCCTGCTCGTTCAATATTATTGTTCGGTTTGAATTCATTTTTGAAAAAACTATGTAATTCTTTTGTTGCTGGCAAAGGATTTCCTTCTAATACTCCTTCAATTGAACTGTCAGGAATTCGGCTTTCTTTTTCTTTTCTTTTTTTGAGAAAGTAGATTAAATCGTCTGGATTGTCTCTGATTGTCAAATAAACATTTATAAGGTCACTGTCAATGTCATTAAGTTGGTTATACTCAACTTTTGGCTTTGCAAAGAAAACACTGCTTCCACCTGCGAATGGTTCAATATATGCTGTGTGTTGCGGTATATGAACAAGAATTAGTTTCCTTGCGTAAAATTTACCGCCTGCGTATCTAAAAGGACTATTTATTGTTCCATTCATAATGCAAATATAATATGAGGTATTAAAGTCCGCAAATGTTTTTTAAAAAATTTTTCAACAAATTTATGAAAAGTAAGCTTTGTTGTCTGGAGGACTAGAATGTGTACTGTCGCTGAACTAGAGTAACTACGCAATACTTCGTTTATCCTTTTAAATATAGATGGTGAGAAAGTTAGAGAAGAGATTTAGCTTTGTCAATCAATTTGTTCTATAAAAAGCTGATAGCGATCAGCTTAAAAAGTAAGGAACGCAAAGTTTGCATTCCCTATAACTCTTTAAAAAATCTGAAAACAAAATCCACAGAGGATAATGAAAACATGGCGTCTGCACAAACCAAGCAGTGCCGCTACGAGCTACGAATGACAAATTCTTTCTGCGAAGTGGCGGGGTTAGTGAGCACAATTAAAGGCTATAAAAAACGAACGAGTTTAGCATTGTTGTTATGCGGCATTGCAATTTATTATTTTAATACTTCTAAAAATTCTTCAACCGTTATTCCAGCTTTTGTGATTAAGCTACGTAATGTACCTCGGGCAACTTCAGGATGATTAGGGATGGAGAGTGTGGCGATATGTCCTTTTTTAGTAAGAATAATATGACTTCCACGTTGTCGGGCGACCTCCCAGCCCAGTTTCTCAAATGCATGAACTACTTCGCGAGGTCTAAGGATCGGAACAGGCGGCATTACACCTCAACTTCGATTTGACGGGTTTCGACCGTAACAGGTAACCCTTTTTCAGCCCGTACCTCGAGGCATTCTTTGATTGCCTCTTGAATGTTCCTTTCAGCTTCCTTTTCCGTCTTTCCCTGACTTACACATCCTGGGATGGCAGGACACTCTACAATATACATCCCATCTTCATCCTTAAATACGTTGATTAAAAACTTCATTATTATGCCTTTCTGAAAGAGTTATTTATAGAAATATATATTTATATGAACTAAATCGCAATGCTGCACAACGTTTCTCGGCTTGGCTGTAAAAAGCTGATCGTGGTCTGCTATCTTTAAAAGTAGGGAACTCAAACTTTGCGTTCTCTACAAGTAAATGTTAGAGTTTCTCTCATCTTAATGAAAGCGTGTGGTACACCCGGTCGCCTCGACCCATGTTTGATATCGCAATTTGCGATGTCAAAGCATCATTTTAATATTTCTATTTCATAAACTAAACTTGTGTTTGGAGAAATTGCAAATCGCTTTTTCCCTTCGATCTGTTTTCCATACACAACATTATTTCCATAAGCTAATTTTGATTGCGCGATCACAGTTCGTTGTTCACCGGACTTCATATCGGCGATTGATTCATCAAGCGCGGGATTAATTTTTGTCTTTCCGATTGTGTATTCGAATATTTCCGGTTTATCTAAATCATTTGGTTTTCCTTCAACACTTGTACTTACGAAGTTATTTCCATCTAATAAAAAGCTTCCTTTGTACTGAACTTTTACAACAGCGCCTTCGGAAGGTTTATCACCAGTTCCTTCCTTCAAAATAAAAAATTTCAAGTCGCTCGCTGTTTCTTTCGCTTTGGAAAATTTCTTCTTTATCAATTCCGTTTCTTTCATTAATTTTTTTTCTTCTTCCGCTTTCACTTTTGCTTTAGCTTCTTCTACCATTTTTTTGAATGAATCGTTTGTAACCTTAAAATCAATCGCTTTCTGACCGATACGGGAGATCACTACACTTTTAATTGTATCGCCTTGAACAATTTTATTTACCACATCCATTCCGTCTGTAACTGTTCCGAACAAAGTATAATTGCTGTCAAGATATGAACGGTCGCCAAGCGTAATATAAAATTGACTTCCATTAGTGTTTGCACCTGCATTTGCCATTCCAAGCATACCGACTTTGTTGTGCGATAGACCTTTGTAAATCTCATTCGGAAATTCATAACCGGGACCTTCAGTTTCTTTTCCTGTGGCAGGCATGCCTGCTTGTATTACATGTCCGGCTACAACACGGTGCCAGCGACTTCCGTCGAAATACGGTTTACCTTCCGGCAATGCATCGTTCTTAATCGTTCCTTCTGCAAGTCCAACAAAATTTGCAACAGTCATTGGAACATGTTCGTAATCCAGACTAAGAGTAATCCTTCCTTTGTTGGTATTGAGATCCGCATAAATTCCATCCGGAACAAATTTATCTATCTCAATAATTTTTTTAACAACGGGATTCTGCTGGGGCAACACAGTTGCTGTAATAACAAAAAGAAAAAGAATTGGTATTAAGAACATTCGTTTCATAAAATGTCTCTTAGTTTCTAATTGGAAATTTTCGCAACAAAATACGCAAAGCGGGTATTCAAAAAAAAGATTTTAATTAAGGACTGAAAAATTTCTCCCGTAAAATGAACGGGACAGATTTGACAGTACCAAAATAAACCATTGACAAGATAGGTATCTCATCATAAATTAAAGTTGTATTTTTTGAGGAGAATGTTATGAGACTACGAATAGTTTTCTACGCACTTCCACTCTTTCTATTGGCATCCGAGCTGTTCGCACAATGGATTTCAATTCGCACAGTCCCGGTTATTGCAAGCAATCAATCCGAGTTTCAGCCATCACTTGCGCGGGGAATGGGAAATATTTCGATCGCTTTTGATGATCCGCTCGGCAGTCAGTTTATCAATCCAGCAAAAGCATCGCTGTTGAAAGGTATAACACTTTTCGCTTCTCCATCACGGAACAGTTGGAGTAATGAAGATGGACGAGCGGTATTTGCCGGAGGCGGTTCTTCGTTCTATCCGGGCGCATCTATTAATTCAATTCCGTTCGGTGGGTTCTTCAAATCTGATAACTACTTTGGCGGAATCATGGTTGCCTATCAGGGATACGCCGGAGAAAGATCGTTGAGTAACTTCAGTATGATAGGACCAGCAAGTTCTTATATGGTAGATGTAAAGAGAACTGATGTTGGCAACAACATTTACTTGTACGGTTTGTTTGGTATGTCAATCCCGAATACACGCCTCTCCATTGCAGTAAGCGGTTCGTGGGGAAAGTTCGGCGCTTTTGATGGCGTAAACTTACTCTACCCCGGCGCACTGGATCTTAAACAAGATGGCGAAGCTTGGGAAGCAAAATTTGGAGCTTTTGGAGAATTGGCTGACGGCGATAGACTGGAATTTGTTGCCGGGCGAAGTATCTATAAGGCAACACACGAAGTGAGTTACTCAGACTTTTCCTGGTTCTGGAGCAACCCGCTAATTACAAACTTTATAAGAACTGAGATCAACAAAGATGAAACAAAAGAATGGCTTATGTATGCACGCTATTTGCGACCGATAAATAGTTTTTGGAAAGTTGGCGCATCATTAAGTGTGAACTGGAAAGACCATCCGAAAATTCCGAACTATAGTCTTGCTAATATTCCCCGTGACCCGGGAATTTCAGTTGCGTACAATATTGGAGTTGGAGCGAATTGGTCGAATAGTAAATCGCTATGGGGCTTCGAATACATCTACGAACCGATCACAACTAATACCTGGGCAGAAGCAGGCGAACAAATTCTACCGCCGCCAAATCAAAATCTTTCCCCGAACTTCAAAACAGTTGAAAACTTCTTCACATTCTACAATCATGTAATACGAATCGGACATCAGTCGCAGTCCAAGTTGGAATGGTTGGATTATCGTTTTGGCGTGCAGTTTCACTTCTATAAATACAACATGAATCAGAACGATAATATTCGCCGCACAGCTCGCGTGTTTTCAACAGATTGGTTGGAAACAACTGCAAGCGGCGGGTTGACAGCGAATCTCGGTAACATCAGGTTGATGTATACACTGCAGCTTGTGTTTGGAAACGGGATGGTGGGAATCGCGTCTTTTCGTACTACAGCGTTTGACGCTGGCCCCCGTACTAACGATTTTCTCCCGGCGCCATCTGCTAACCTTGTCGTTGACAAAATTACTCTTGTAACGCAGCAGTTAACGTTTGTTTATCAACTCGAATAGGAGATTATTTAGAGGGGAGAGAGCAAACGCGAAATGTGAAAGGTAAGAAGCTAGAGGCAAGAGGTAAGAAGTTGATCTTGGGGTAAAACTTTCCTCTAGTTTTTTACCTCTTGCTTCTTACCAAATCAAATAATGCTTTTCGAAAAAGAATTTTCTATTTTTTGAATAGACTTTTCTCACTACGAGTCATATCAAAATGAAATGGGCGGGAAAATTAATTTTAGTTGTAATTCTTCTTTATTCTTCTCTCTTAACAAGTGTTTTTGCTCAAGCAGGGTCATCACTTACATTTTCTGAAGTAATGTTCACACCTTCCGAAAGCAATGGTGAATTTATTGAGATCTATAATACATCAACGACCGATACAGTAGATTTAGCGACTTATAGATTTAAATATTACACATCTGCGTTAGATATTCTAATTGCGTTTCAAGGGGGAACGAAATTAGCTCCCGGTAAATATGCTGTGGTAATTGAGAATGACTATGACTGGAATAACGGTATTTATAAAACTCTTATTCCCGCAGGAACTGTTGTAATGAAGATTAGTGATAACTCTTTCGGTACTTCAGGAATGGCGAACACGACTAGCCGTGATATTTACCTCTACAATACACTTAATCAGCAGTTGGATACATACACATACTCCGCAGACAATTCGGATGGTTATTCTGATGAAAAAATTACAATTGATAAAAACAACAACTCTGCAAATTGGTCTAACACACAGCAGCTCAACGGAACACCCGGGAAGAAAAACTCTGTAACTCCCGCGGATTTTGATCTTGCAACCACAATTACTGGCATTAATCCTACAAGCCCCGTTACAGAAGATTCTGTTGCTGTTACAGTTAAAGTAAAAAACCTAGGACGGTTAAACGCAGCGAATTTTTCTGTGGAAATATTTAATGATATTAATCTTGATTCCCAGGGGCAAACGAACGAAAGAATTTTTACTCAAAACTATTCCAATCTTTCAAGCAATGATTCATTGTTAATTACTAAAAAGATTTATGCTGAGGCTGCCGGCGCTTACGGATTTGTAGCCCAATCAAATTTTGCACAGGATGAAAAATCATCGAACAACAAAGCCGTTTTAAGTTATAATGTTTCAGAGAGACCGGCAAGTTTCAACGATATTGTGATCAACGAAATAATGTATGCACCTTCAACCGATGAACCGGAATGGATAGAAATTTTTAATAAATCTAATCGCACTTATAATCTTAAAAATTGGAAAATAGGAGACAACAGTTCGTTAACAACAATTTCTACCGGTGATCTGGTCATTAATCCGAACGAATACCTTATAATAAGCGATGATGCTACGATAATAAATTTTTATACTGTAAGTTCTCAATGGGTTGCAAGATCACTCCCAAGTTTAAGTAACGGCGGCGATCAAATAATTCTCAAAGACAATCAGAACAGAAAAATTGATAGTTTAAGTTATCAACCAAGCTGGGGTGGAAATACAGGCGGTAAATCATTAGAAAGAGTATCAACGCAATTATCAAGCACGGAATCTTCCAATTGGAAATCTTCAACAAGCATTTTCAAAGCAACACCGGGAAGAATAAATTCTGTTACAGCTAAGAACAAAGATTTGTCTGTTAAACAATTTGTTTTTGTCGGTGGGTTCGCAGAGGTCGGCAGGCAAATTCAACTAAAAGCTGAGATTGAAAATCTTGGATTTGATAACGGTTACAATTTTGCGGTTAGATTTTACAAAGACGACAACAACAATTCGATCGGCGAACAGAACGAACTTGTAAGTGAAGAACTTCTACAAAATATAAATGCAGGTCAAATCAAAGAGTTCATTTTAAATACAACAAATTTCGCTGCGGGCAATAATCACTTTTTAGTAATCGTTGAATATGGAGAAGATCAGTTTCCGGAAAACAATTCTGCCGCGTTAAACATAACCGGTTATGTTATAAATGAACTGCGCGGCGACTTAGTAATAAATGAAATAATGTATTCGCCCAATTCTCCGGAACCAGAGTGGATAGAAGTATATAACCGAAGTTCAAGAATAATAAATATGTTAGATTATAAAATTGCCGATGATGCCGCCACTACGCGAGTTATTAATTCATCGCTGGTTCTCAATCCGGGCAATTATCTCGTTATCGCAAAGGATAGTTCGATAGTAACTTTGCACAATAATATTCCGTTACTAAGAATCAGCACATTTGCATCATTGAACAATTCCGGTGACAGAGTTATGCTTCTTGATTCTTTGAATAGGGTTATTGATTCGCTCGATTACAAATCTTCTTGGGGTGGAAGCGGCGGTAAATCGCTTGAAAGAATAGATGCGATTAGATCTTCGGTAGATTCAACAAATTGGAAAACATCTGTTGCAATCAAAGGATCAACACCGGGATATTTTAATTCAGCGACACCGTATGATAATAACTTAGCACTCTCGATTTTATCGCATTCACCGCTCTCACCAATTAAAGGCGATTCTGTTACAGTAAATATTAAAATAGAAAACATTGGAAAAAATACTGCCAGCAATTTCTCTCTTGAAATTTTTGATGATGTAAATTGGGATTCGGTAGCTCAAAGCACGGAAAGAATTTCAATTAAAAATTATACTTCTCTGGCTTCATCAGCAGTCATCATAACACAAATTAAAATTTATTCTGCACAAGTCAGAGGGTATAGAATAATTGCAAGACTCAATTTTTCTGCCGATGAGGTACTGTCCAATAATATTGCATTTAGAGAATATTCGGTATCAGAAATTCCGGCAAGTATAAATGAGATTATTATTAACGAAATTATGTACGCACCATCAAGCGATGAACCGGAATGGATAGAAATTTATAACAGATCTAATCGCACATTGAACTTAAAAGACTGGAAAATTGGAGATAACACTGCTCTAACAACAATCTCATCAACAGAATATCTGTTTAGTCCCGGTGAATATCTTGTAATCAGCAGTGATGCAGCTATTTCAAATTATTATAATATTACTTCACGGCTATTGATAAGATCATTGCCAAGTTTGAGCAACTCCGGTGATGATGTTAGATTAAAAGATAATATTAATAGAACAATTGATAGTGTAAAATATTTACCTGCATGGGGAGGAAACAACGGCAAATCCTTAGAAAGAAAATATGCCGATTCATTGTCAACAAGGCAGTCAAATTGGGGAACTTCAATTAGTGCAAATAAAGCTACGCCGGGAAAATTCAATTCAATATCACCGCTTAGAAACAATCTCTCAGTCTCGATTCCCTCTATCTTACCTGCAGTTCCGATAGTCGGAGATTCCGTTTCAGTTACAATCAAGATTGAAAACATTGGAAAAAATAGAGCAGATAATTTTTCAATGGAAATGTTCAATGATCTAAATCTTGATTCTACACCTCAAGAAACAGAAAAAATATCAACTAAAAATATTTCTTCGTTAATTTCATTTTCTTCGATCTCATTCCAGGTAAAAGTATATGCGGCAGAAATTAGATTGTACAGAATTTTGGTAAAAGTGAATTATTCACCGGATGAAGATCTTTCCGATAATTCAGTTATGAAAGAATACACTGTTGTAGAAGCGCCCGCTTCTTCCAAAGAGATTGTAGTTAATGAAATAATGTATGCACCATCCAATGATGAACCGGAATGGGTGGAGTTAATAAATAAATCGAGTAGATCATTAAATCTTAAAAACTGGAAAATTGGAGACAACACTTCGCTCGTTACAATTTCTACATCGGATTATATATTGAATCCCGGCGAGTATCTTATAGTCAGCAGCGATTCAACCATTTCAAATTATTACCAGATCTCGTCAAAGTTTATTGTAAAAGCTTTACCTTCTCTTAGCAACAGCGGCGATGATGTTATTCTGAAAAGCAATCTCAATACAACAATAGATTCTATAAAATATTTCTCCGCCTGGGGCGGAACGGGAAATAAATCTTTAGAACGAATTAGTTTTGGTGTATCGAGCAATGATTCCGTAAACTGGAAAACATCACGAAGCAGATTTAGAGCAACACCGGGAAGAATTAATTCGACCACAATCAAAATAAATGATCTTTCATTGAAAAATTTTACGTCAACATCAAAGTATGCAGAGATTGGAACAAGCATAAATGTGAAAGCTGTAGTAGAGAATCTCGGCTCATCGTTGGCAGCATCATTTACAATAAAAATATTTAACGATAAAAATTTTGATGCTATAGATCAATCCGAAGAATTGATCAGCGAAACCAATGGGACAAATCTTGTTGCCGGCGCTTCAGCAACTTTTGAATTTTCGGTTTCAAATTTTATATCCGGTATAAATCAGTTCATTGCAAAAGTAGAATTAACAAACGATGAATATTCCGAAAACAATTATTTGCTGTTAAATATTAACGGAATTGTGATTAACGAACGTAAAGGTGATTTAGTTATAAACGAATTCATGTATGCGCCAACATCGCCCGAGCAAGAGTGGATTGAAATTTACAATGCCAGTATAAAACAAATAAATCTCAAGGGTTATAAAATTTCTAATTTGAAAGACACAACAAAAGTAATTAATGCTTCTATAATGCTTCAGCCCGAAGAATATTTTGTAATAACAAAAGACACAACTGCATTTATCAAATATCCAAAAATACCAAAACTAATTATTTCTGGGTTTCCAACTCTAAGCAACACACGCGATAAATTAATGCTCCTCGATTCACTCAACCGCACAATTGATTCTTTGGAATACAAATCATTGTGGGGAGGAAGCGGCGGAAAATCATTAGAACGAATCGACGCAAAATTATTCTCAACCGATTCAACTAATTGGAAAACGAGCACGCACACGAACGGAGCCACTCCGGGTTTTATCAATTCTGTCTCAAAGAAAAATTTTGATTATGCAGTAAAGAGAATTTTATTTAATCCATCTACACCGATAGTAAATTCTAATGTTTCGATTTCGTGCGAAGTTACAAACCTCGGGAAACTATTTGTGAGCACAATCTTGATTCTAAGGAAAGTTAACAATGATGGGACCTTCACTCATTTAGAGAGTAAAGAATTGTTTGCTGTATATCCGGACTCATCTAGAATCTACAATTTTAACTACAAAATTTTTGGAATTACCTCCAAACAAACGTTTGAAGTATTTGTAACCGGCTCATTTGACGAAGATCGATCTAATGATAAAATTAAAGCGAGTATATCCCCAAGCTATTCTCCACAAATGGTTTTACTGAACGAGATAATGTACACACCGCTTAACGGTGAACCAGAGTGGATAGAACTTTATAACAACTCCCAATATGATATCGATCTATCAGATTGGTCTATTACTGATGTATTAACAACTCCGGTCAAAACAAAAATTCAAGCGAAAGATTATATTTTTCCAAGCAAAACATTTTTAGTAGTTGCAAAAGATTCGACAATAATAAATTTTCATTCTACAATTCCTTCTAAACTAATCATCTCTTCATTTGCAAATTTGAATAACGATGCAGACGGAGTTGTATTAAAAGATTCCCGTGATGTTACAATAGATTCTGTCCGTTATGATTCTTTCTGGGGCGGCGCAAACGGAAAGTCACTCGAAAAAAAATCAATCGGTGCTTCTTCCGTTGATAAAAAAAATTGGTCTTCATCAAAAGATATTGAACTTAGCACACCCGGGCGTGATAACAGTATCACACAGAAAAGATATGATTTAACAGTAAATGCAATAACGACCACGCCCCAGTATCCTTTGCTTAATGAAGATGTGAACTTTAGCGCAAAGGTTGTCAATTATGGTTTAGAACAAGCGGCAGACTTTACAGTAAAATTTTATTTGAAAACGAATAACTCAGCAACATTTTTGGCTGAAGGTAATGGAATAAACTTAAACGGAGGTGATTCAACATGGATTGTTTCAAATACTAAACTGAAGTTGAACGACAACAAAACAATTTTATGCAAAGTAATCTTTAGCAGTGATGAAGACACATTAAATAATTCTTTCATTGCAGAAATCCGTCCGGGTTTAAAAAGAAATACTGTTCTTGTAAGCGAATTAATGTATGATCCGCTAACGGGTGAATCTGAGTGGATTGAAATTTATAATGCTTCAAGTGATCCGGTAGATTTAAAAAATTGGTCTATCAGCGACCTGCTTCCTTCACCGACAAAGAGTTTGATAACAATAAAAGATAATTTTTTGAATCCCGGTGAATATGCAATCATTACTTATGATTCGCTGAAATATCCTTACTATCCTCCAAGAAAATTTTTCCAGGCAAAGTTCGGTTCTTTAAGCACAACCGATGGCGTTCTTATTTATGATTTTCGTAATGCAGTTATTGATAGTTTAAAATACAATTCTGCGTGGGGCGGAGCGAAAGGATATTCGATGGAAAGATTATCTTTTGCTACTGAAACGAACGACAGCTTAAACTGGGCAACAACTTTAAGTCCGAACGGAGGAACACCCGGAATTAAAAATTCTATTGTCAACACTCCGAAATATTCTTCCGGTTCGTTGGTTATTAACGAGATAATGTTCGATCCGGCAGCAGGCAATGCCGAGTATTTAGAATTTTACAATACAACAAACGATTCAATTCAACTTGGCGGAATGGAAATTCGAATTGGTCAATCGGCTAAATTCAAACTTGCAAATTCATTTTTCAAACTTGCACCGCAAAATTATTTTGTACTTGCCTCCGATTCTTCTATTTATAAAAGTTTTCTCTGGCTTAAACTTGATAATAAAACAAATATAGCCGGCAGTACTTCGCTTGGTTTATCAAATGAAGGAGCACTATTGATCTTAAAAGATCTTCGCGGTGATACTTTAGACTCGCTTATTTATTCTTCTTCCTGGCATAATAAAAATATTCTTACTACAAAGAACAGATCGCTTGAAAGACTTAATCCACTTCTCGGTTCTAATGTTAGGTCTAATTGGAATACTTCAGTCAATGCTGAAGGGGGATCGCCCGGAAAACAAAACTCTATCTATTCCGAAAACATTTCGCGAGAATCAAAAGTTGTGATCAGCCCGAATCCATTCTCACCGGATAACGACGGCTTTGAAGATTTTGCAATAATTAATTTTGATCTTGCCCAGCCGCTTTCTCAAGTGCGGATAAAAGTTTTTGACAGTCAAGGCAGATTAGTAAGAACACTTGCAGATAACCGTCCTTCCGCTTCGAATAACTCTATTATTTTTGACGGCTTGGATGAAAGCGGTAAACCGCTGCGTATTGGAATTTATATTTTACTCATCGAAGCAGTTGCTGAAGGTTCCGGCAATGTTGAGGTAATTAAGACTCCGGTTGTAGTTGCAAGGAAACTATAACTATTAATGTAGAGACTCGATTTATCGAGTCTCATTAAGAAGTGATACCTCATAAATGAAGTCTCTACAAAAAAATACTATGTGCATATACAATCAAAAAGTTGCAGACTTCCTTTCACAAAAAGTTATTGCCGTTGCCGGTGTATCGCGAAACCCGAAAGGTGAAGTAGGTAATTTGATCTACAAATAATTTAGAAGCGCGGGTTATACTGTTTATCAAATCAATCCGTTTGCAGATCAGATTGAAGGTGATAAGTGCTATGCTACATTAGGCGTAACACCTAAAAACCAGATGCTGTATTCATCGCAACAAGTCCAGCAGCTTCCGTTGATGTTGTAAAACAATGCATTGAGAATGGAATTTCACGAATCTGGTTCCATCGTTCGTTTGGTACCAGAAGTTTTTCAGAAGAAGCAGCAAAACTGGGCGAAGATAACGGATTATCGGTCATTCGCTCCGGCTGCCCGATGATGTTTATTAACGAGGTAGATCCGTTTCATAAGATGATGCGTTTTTTTATGAAATTGTTCGGAAAGCTGAAATAAAATATTTTAGCTTTGCTTTTATCAGCGGCACAACTATTTTACGACGTTCATTTCACAAACATTAAAAAGTAATTGAGAAAACTCAAAGAGATAAAATCAATTTGGCTGCCGTATCTGCTTGATAAAAGTTTTAGAACAAAATTTCTAATAACTCTTTTTCTTCTGGTTATAATTCTTTTCTCGCTTGCAAAGTTTCTTGCATATAACGAAGCACGTCCCGGCTTTTCATTTAACGATCCGCTCCTGGCTGCATTTCATCCAGTTGATGTAACGTGGTTAACCTTTGGTTTGATTTATCTTGGGTTAATAATTGCTCTCTCCTTTTTAGCATTTAATCCTGATAGAATGTTGTTAGCGCTGCAATCGTACACTCTTATAGCAGCATTGAGGTTAATAACCATTTACTTTTTACCTCTCAATGCACCGATATATATAATACCGCTCAAAGATCCTTTTGTAGAGTACTTCGGCGGCGGTGAAACATTACTGCGTGATTTATTCTTTTCCGGACATACATCAACAATGTTCCTTTTCTTTTTAACCGCTAAGAGTAAAAAACTCAAAACTGTTTTTCTAATTTGCACAATTCTTATAGCAGCCTGTGTTTTGATTCAGCACGTACATTACACAATAGATGTTGTTGCGGCTCCATTCTTTGCTTATACCAGCTATCGAATCTCCCGCCTAATTAATAAACGCAAAAAAAAATCTTCTTAGATTGGAATTATTTCTCGTTAGTTATCGTTTTATTGAAATGAGGATAATTAAATGAGTAAAATGATTCCGGAAGCCGTTTATCTGCATTATCTAAATGCACTTCTTGATGGTGATAAAAAGCAGTGCACACAAATTGTGTTTAACCTTATTGAGCAGAAGGTCAGTATCAAAGAGATCTATATGGAGCTTTTTCAGCGTTCGATGTACCGAATAGGCCAAATGTGGGAACGAGAAAAATGCTCTATTGCAGGTGAACATGTTGCAACTAAAATTACAGAGGCATTGATCGAATTAGTAAGTACAAGTTCTTTGGGCGATGATGACAACGGCAAACTTGCTCTGATCACTTGTGTTGATAAAGAATATCATGAACTTGGAGCGCGTATGGTTGCCGGATTTTTAGAAGCATACGGCTGGCGTACAATTTTTATCGGCTCAAACACACCGCAATCGGATATCATAACCTTCGTTAGAGAAAAGAAACCGGATTTGGTTGGGATATCGAACAGCTTTTATATTAATGCTGTAAGATTGATTAAGTTAATTCATACAATCAAAGAAGAATTCCCGGATCAAGAAATAATTGTTGGCGGACAGGCTCTTGCCGAAGGACGTGCCGATCAGTTCTCTCAATTTAACAATGTACACTACATTACCTGTCTAAACGGACTGGAAAAATATTTAACTGAATTTCACCTGCAGTAAACTATTTTGCCTTAGATCGCAGAATACCAATTGTCATTGCGAATCCCGACAAAGGAGGGATGAAGCAATCGCAATTTATTTTTTGAGATCACTTCGACTTTCTTTAGCTAGCTAAGAACTTCTTGTAATGACATGTGCAAACCTCAGGGAATTAAACAAAAAAAAACTAAATATAATTTTACATTCTCTTATCCCTTTAGTTTATTTATTTTACTTCAGTAATATTTCTTGTGGAGATTAATATGAAGTTATTCAAACCTGTCATTCTATTTTTCTTTTTTATTTTCATTACAAGTTATGCTCAAAATGTAATACAAGACATTATAAAACCGGTTAATCTCATAGCAGGCAAAACGGATTCACTGTTGATCAGTGATATGTTCTACTCGAATAACCACGATTTGAAATTCAAAGAGAACAAAGAAGTAAAAGTAAATTACAATAAACAAACCGGAAAAGTTTATTTCAAAACAGACATGAGTTTTGCCGGGATGACTTTAGTAGATTTCAAACTTGCGGGGAATACCTATTCCTTTCCGGTACGATCACGCACTCAGCAAAAATTTAAATTCTCTTACAAACCTGAAAAGAAATACAATAAACTTACTCTCTTCGGAAGTTTCAACGGATGGGATAGGGGCAATCTTCCAATGAAAGATGAAAACGGTGACGGAGTTTTTGAAACAAAAGTTGCTCTTGAACCGGGAAGATATGAATATAAGTTTTGGGGTGACGGAGAGGAAATTGTTGATCCTAAAAACCCGGATAAAAAACCAAACGGTTTCGGCGACTTCAATTCACTTTTCAATGTTGCTAATCCAGATGTTGGTAAATTATTTCTTCATGTTGCCGGAAAAGAAATTAATAAGAATGAATCAAAGTTTTCATTTATTTATGAAAATGAAAAAGATGGAAACATTGTTGAACTGAAAAACATTATTGCATTGCTTAATAACCGGCGATTAGATAAAAAGTGTATAAAAATTGAAAATGGCAAAATAGAATTCTCAATTCTCAACCTGTCTTCCGGTAGGCAAGGTTCTCAATTAAAAAGGAAAAATCTTTTCCGTGTTGCTGTAAATAAGAATGGTAGATCAACAAACATCCAATCAATAATTCTATTTGACGGTATTCCGGTGGACAACAATAATTTTACATGGAACGACGGAATAATATATTCACTAATGATCGATAGATTTAATGACGGAGATAAATCACTTAACAAACCGATCGTACATGATTCACTTTTCGAAAAAGCAAATTATATGGGCGGTGATTTTCAAGGAATCATAAATAAACTTAATGAAGGATATTTTGATTCACTCGGTATCAGTACAATTTGGGTCTCGCCCGTATATGATAATCCTAATCAAGCTTATAAGGAATCTCCTGCACCGCATAGATGGTATTCCGGTTATCACGGATATTGGCCCATAAGTTCTTTTGATGTAGAAGAAAAATTCGGAACATTAGAAAAATTTAAAGAGATAGTTTCAACAGCGCATAAACATAAAATAAAAATTTTGTTGGATTTTGTTGCTAATCATGTTCATGAAACTCATCCGCTAGTCAAACAGCACCCGGAATGGTTCGGAAAACTTCAGCTACCCGATGGAAGATTAAATCTTAGATTGTGGGATGAGTACAGATTAACAACCTGGTTTGAACCGTATTTGCCTAAGTTTAATTTCGTTGGTTCAAAAGAAGTCGTTGATTTTCAAACCGCTAATGCAGTTTGGTGGTTGATAACAACTAGTGCAGACGGATTCAGACAAGATGCAGTTAAACATATGCCAAATGAATTTTGGAGAACGCTTACTAAAAAAATTAAACAAGAAATTGAAATGCCGATGAATGTTTCTGTTTATCAAATAGGTGAAACATTTGGAAGCTACGAACTGATTAATTCTTATGTTAACAACGGACAGCTTTCGGCTCAGTTCAATTTTAATTTGTACGATACAGCACTTCCGACTTTTCTTGATAGTAAGATGTCATTCAAAGCACTTGATGCGGAAATGAAGAAATCATTTTTAGTTTACGGTGAAAATAATTTGATGGGAAATATTATGGACAGCCATGATAAAAATCGGTTCATGGCTTTTGCTGATGGCGATTTAGAATTGAGCAAATGGAGCGCAACGGAAGAGGGATGGAATAATCCGCCGAAGGTTGATAATCCCGCGAACTACAATAAAGCAAAATTATATTATGCATATATGAATACAATTCCGGGACTTCCGGTTATTTATTACGGTAGCGAATTTGGAATGACCGGCGCTTCTGATCCCGACAACAGAAGAATGATGCTCTTCGGAAATGATTTGAGTAAAGATGAAAGGAAAATGCTGGAAGACGTTCGTAAAATTGTCAATGTTAGAAAAAACCACACGGCACTTCGTTATGGGGATTTTTTAACTCTTCGAACCGATGAAAGTATTTATGCTTACATCCGTTCGGATATGAATGAAAGAGTTTTGGTTGTGCTTAATAAAAATGAAACAACTCAAAATGTTGAATTGCAATTACCCGCAGCTTATCCAATAAAATCCGCAACAGATTTGATCAGCAAAGAAAAAATAAATGTCGTCAACGGAAAGTTGAGTGTTAGTGTTAAAGGTGTTGGATATAGAATTTTGAGTCTAAGAGTCAGTTTCTAAAAAAAACTCCCCGCTTACGCAGGGAGTTAAATATAATAGTTAAAAATTTGTTGCTAGTTGAAAAGATAACGAATACCAACTTGCATTTGCCAACGAGAGAGTACTCCAGGATCGTCAATAAATGTTTTTTTCAGACTGGTATTGAAATTAAAAACGGGAGCGCCTTGAGTATTGGATTTAACAAACTGAAGCGGTGAAGTTGCTGCCGAGTTTGCAACTTGCCTTACACCCCAATTTGAATTTAGCAGATTGGCAACATTTAGAATATCAACACTCAACTGAAATGTATGTTTTTGGGTTCCCATAAAGAATGAAAAGTCCTGCAATAATCTTAAGTCCATATTGCTGAACCATGGATTGATTGCTCCAAAACGATCTGCAATTTTACCACGATTATTTTTTAAGTAATCATCCTGTTCGATAAAAGCATTAAAAGCATTCCATTGATCTTGAGCCGAGATAGTTTTACCGCTCGCATCAACATATGGATCAAAATTAATTTCACTTTGATTTCGCGGAATATAAATTAAATCGTTTGTTGGCTGGCCATCGCCATTAACATCACCGGAATAAATATATGAATATCTGTTACCGCCTGCGC
>JBBAAM010000023.1:0-52241 GCA_041658245.1 Melioribacteraceae bacterium | reverse complement strand
AACAATAAACACAGTGTTTTTTTTCATCATTCTCACTTGTTTTGAGTTTCTTCCCAGTAACTTAATATCAAAGAACATCTTATAGCTATTTTAGCAACACTTTTTGACTATTATACCCAGAATGACACCTTGGCCGCAGAGAAAAAGCCCTTCCCTTTGGGAAGGGTAGGGTTGGGCTTTTATTTAACTCTGCTTTCAATCTCATATGGAATCTGGTAATTAGGAAAATCCTTTCTTACTTTATCTAAATAAACTTTTGCTCTTTCCGGTTTATTAAACTGAAGTTCGTATGCTGCACGGTAAGTCAACATAGTTGCAACTGTTGTCTCAATGAAATCGATATACTTATTTCTATTACCTGGAAAACGGATTGTGAAATTTGGATCTGGTGCTGAGACATAATCATTTCCTTTAACCACCTTAAACATTAATAAATGCGGGACGAACTGATATCCTTCCGGCAGAGAAAACTCACCGCGCTGCATTTCGTTTTGTAATAATTCCAGTCCGATATAAAAATTTCTTTTCTCAATATTCTTTGCAACAAGATTTGTCATAACCGATCGGTAACTTGTTTCAATTACATTCGGATCGTATTTCTCATCGCGTTCAAAAGGGCGAACTACTTCCATAAAATTATTAGTCTCAGTGAAAATACTTTCTAAAACATCCGGATGGTTATTCTTGAGTTGATTGTAATACCATGATCTGCGTAAAAGTTCTTTATCAATTACACAAACATCTGCGCGGAAGTTCTCAACTGTTTGAAAATAGTAGGACGGAGATACTAGATAATCCCACTGATAAGAAAAAATAATTGAGTTCTTTTCTGTGCTGTTAAGAGCAGCTTTGGTGTAATCCTCAAAAGTATAAACACCGCTTTGATCTACCTTGCTGAAATTTAGAACTAGCGGAGAAAGTGAAATTACTAAGGCAGTAATGATTGCGGTTTTGTTGTTAAATTTTTGCTTAAGAAAAAGAAGAGTCTTGAAAATTCCGTAGGCAGCAAAAAAAGTGAAAATTATATAAGCTAAAAGGAAATATGAATCTATATCAACAATGTCGTAGTTTATCGAATACACCACAGAAAAAATAAATGTTGCGATAAGAGCATAGAACATTTTTCTCATGTACTTGTAAACATAGAATATACCAATCAATCCTAAAAGAGCGCCGATATAACCGAACTCACTTGCGAGATTCCTTAAAAAGTATCCAAGTTGTTTTTCGGCTGCATCTATTGAGGCAAACAACCATACCTGATATTGTTTACCGGATACATGCCTGTATAAGTTCTCAAAGTTTACCGGATTTCCCCAATTTATTTTTGGATTAGATGAAGCGCGTAAAGGCAGGTAAAGATAAAACGTAATTACTAATGGGAAAAACAGAGCGAGCATCAAAAAAATCTTTTTAATTGATTGTGCGTTAAATTTTTCTTTTTGAAAAAATAATATTGCTACAAAAGGTAACGTTAAAAGTGTTGTCATGTGATTCGAAAAACCGAGTGCAAGCGATAATGCAACCCAAATCCAATTAATTAATTTTTGTTCTGAGTAATAAGCAACAACTGTAGAATGGATAATCAATGCAAAGAGAAAAACCTGAAGCGAATAAACCTCTACAGATGTTGACTGCAACCAATATGTTTTACTGAATGCAAGTATTAATCCTGATAAAACGACGGAAGTAATTAAAAAGATTTTTTTCTCGGATGGTTCTATCACAACTGATTTATTTATGCTTTTACTTTTTTTCTTTTGTGGTTCAATCTCATAACTAATGTTGATTAAAATTGCAAAAGCTGACTTGATGAACAGCAAAACACCCAAAGCGCACCAGACTAATGCCAAAAGATTCGCTTGAAAAATTTTTGTAAAGGGTAAAGGCAGTTTTAAAAAGAGATACCCGATTATTGTAAAAAGAGGGTAGCCGGTTGGATGAGCAATTCCCAATGTAGCTTGAACTGTTGCTAACTCGCCGGAATCAATTTGAATTACACTTGGCGCAATAGTAAAAAGATAAACTATGGCTACAAGCAAGCTCGCTAATAATGAGTAATATTTTAAGAAATATTCTTTTTTATTTGGAAACATATTTTTCAAAGAGTGAATTGTTTGACTTAATAATTTCTTTAATTTTTTTATCTAACTCGTGGACACTTTTAAGTTTCATGAATGATGCAACAATATTTTTTTTATCAGGATTCGAAGGCAAATTTGTTTTACTAACATTGTAAATATTTTGCACGGTTAATTCAACTCTTTTAAGGAAAATATAATTACTCTTTAAAATGCCAAAATCTGAGGCAGAAAAATATTTCTTTACAAATTGGAAAATACTTGTAAAATTCTTTCCAATACACTTTTCAAATAACTCCATATGATTTAAGCAAACAAATTGCAATATAAAATCAATTGTAAGTAATCCCCCTCGGTCTTTCTTTATATTAAACGATCCATCAGATGAATGAATTGTTTGACGCAAAATGGTGGAATACATTTTTTCAATTTCTTTTCTGATCTCGGTTCTATCTAGACGCCGGACCATTTCCACTATCTGCAATTGGAAACGGTCGAATAAATTTTGGTCTCCGCAAATAAACTTAAGTTTAAGTAACGATTGAAATTCCCAAACCCTCGCACGCTTATCTAAATAATCTCTATAGTTTTCAATTCCCCATACTAAAGGCGAGCTTTTTCCTTCAGGACGCAGCTTAAAATCAATCACGAATGGTTTTATGTTTTCGGAAATAGCACCAATTAAATTTTGAAAATCTTTTTGAATATCGGGATGATTTTGAACAGTATTTGTTACAATAACCAGATCAATGTCGGATGCAAAATTCATATTAGAAGAACCAAAACTGCCTAATCCGCCAATAAAATAATTGTATTGAATTGATGATTTGTTTACTAGCGATCCAATCTTTTGTGCTATGAAAGAAGATAAAATTTCAGAAACTTGAATTGAGTTAATCAAACCAAGGGTGTATTGAGCGGAAAGTATTAAAACAAGTTCATTCGGATTAAACTGATCAAGCGGTTCATCCGATGTCTTAATAAATACTTTTCTAGTAAGGAAAAATTCCTCAATAAGCATGTTAGTTGATATGAGATCAACCGCCTTTTGTGAATAAAGACAAACTTTGAGAAAATGTTCGAAGAATTTTTTATTTGAAAATTCGCTATACCAAATTGATGCTATCTTTGATGACTGAATGATCTTTACAAAATTATTTAAGACAAGATCAGGTTCCCCAGTTTTTTTAAGAAAATTTATTAGTGTTGGCTGTATAGATGAAAATAATTCGATAGTTCTTGAATCGAATTCTTTTCTTCCAATTAATCCTTCTCCTGTGCGAAGAAAATTTAGATTCTTTTCTGCTTTTTTAGTTTCCTTAAATTTTATTTGTGAGTTAAAATATTTGTTGCCGGAAAATTCAGTCTTAAGAATTTGATTATAAATATTTCTAACATTCGTTCGGTGTGACTTTAGAATACTATTAAACTCTTCTTTTGATTTCAACCCGAGATAATTTATCAATTTATGAAGCAGCTCATTCTCTTTAGGGATGATATGAGTCTGAGTATCATTCATCAATTGAAGAAAATGTTCTACGCGTCTAAAGAAAATATATGCTTTGGTAAATGTTGTACTCTCTTTTTTTGTTAAGAGTTTTTGTATAGTAAGAAGTGAGATCGCTTTCAAAGTATTTCCGCTTCTTACAGATTTGATTTTACCACCGTTAATTAATTGAAGAGCTTGAACAGAAAATTCAATATCTCTAATTCCGCCGATAAAAGTTTTTATATTCTCTTTTTCTTTGTTGTGAAGTTCAATATTTAACTTCATCTGGTTTATTTTTTCTTTGATGGAAGAAGAATAAGATGAGGGATAAATATATGGCTGGACGAAATTGAAAAATTGATTGTAAAGTTTTTCATCTCCGCAGACATAATCCAGTTTGATCAGCATTTGCCTTTCCCAATCCTCGCCGCGAGTCTCGTAATATTTTGTGTAATCAACTAACGATTTACACAGTGGTGAGTATTTCCCGTCGGGACGCAAACGAAAATCAACTCGATAAATATAACAGCGATCTGTGATCTCTGTTGAAGATTTTATGAATAATAACACAGCCTCAGATAATAGTTCATGATAATCTTTTGAAATTCTGCCGATGTTTTCATTAAAGTCATAAAATAAAAACAAATCAACATCGGAACTGTAATTGAGTTCATTGCCGCCCAGCTTTCCTAAAGAGGATAAACAATATTTATGATGAAGATCTGTAATCCCGTATTTATTCAATACTTCTTGATAGCATATTTCGAATAGTTTTGAGTTTAGAGATTTTGCCAAAGAAGAAAGTTGTTCTGTTGTAGAAACCAATTCAGCTATGCCAAGTATATCGGCAAGTCCAATTTTAAGAATGAATCTCTGCTTGATTTGTCTAAGAAAATTTAATTTTGAATTGAAAGATCTGAAATGCCCGGCTCCATCCCCAACTTCCTTCATTAAATAAATAAGATCAAATTTTTTTGAAAGGTAATCTTGATCGAATACTTGATAAAGAAATTGAGGGTAACGGACGATTATATCGGTTAAGAAATTACTGCAAGATGAAATGGCAACAAGGATTTCACCATGATGGGGATATTTAATAATCTCATTGAAGAAAAATGTTTTATCATAAATTGAAGAGAATATTCTTAGAAGATTTGCTTCAGATGACAGAGTGAAATAAAATTTTCTTGTTTCTGCTTCTAGAAAAACTAAAACTTGTTCAAATATTCCTGAAGATATTTTACCCTCGGTTAATTCAACCAGTTTATTTACAAATCCGTCAGAGAATTGAAATTTTTTTCTATGCAAAATTAAAACTCATCAAAACTATTAGTTATTAAAATAATTCTTGTATAGATCAATCGCACTAATTAACTATCGCTGCAACAATAAGAAAAAAAACGGAAACTCATTTACACCTTTGTTTTATAATGTTTGAAACGCATGTTATCGCTTGTATATATGCAGTTTCATTGCAATTAAGAACCTCTTTATTTAACTTGCTTGCCGAAAAAATAGGAGAATTTGATGTTCGATTCGCTGCTGAAAAAGTTTTTTGGCGATAAAAATGTACGTGCTACAAAAGATCTATGGCCCGTTGTTGAACAAATTAAAGTTGAATACGAAAAACTTAAAGATTTAACGGATGATGAACTCCGCGCTAAAACCAATGAATTCAAAAATAGAATTGAAGAATATACCCACGAAACAAAAACACCGCTTGATGAATTAAAAGTTAAGCTTCAAGATGTACAATCCGTTGAAGATAAACACGCTATATATGATGAAGTTGAAAGATTAGAGAATGAACTTACAGACAAGTACGAAGAAATTCTTAATGAAATTTTACCGGAAGCATTCGCGGTTGTTAAAGACACCTGCCGCAGACTAATCGGAAGATCATGGGAAGCAGCAAGTAATAAAATTACTTGGGATATGATCCCGTATGATGTTCAGCTTCTTGGCGGAATTGTTTTACATCAAGGTAGAATTGCTGAAATGGCAACAGGTGAAGGTAAAACACTTGTTGCAACTCTGCCGGTTTATCTAAATGCACTCACAGGTCGCGGTGTTCATCTTGTTACTGTTAACGATTATCTTGCTAAACGTGATAGCGAGTGGATGGGTGAGATTTTTAAATTTCACGGGTTAACCATTGGTTGTATTATTAATACAATGGATTCCGATCAAAGAATTAAAATGTATGCTTGTGATATTACTTACGGAACCAATAATGAATTTGGTTTTGATTATCTACGCGATAATATGGCAAGCTCAAAAGAATATTGTGTTCAACGAGGACACAATTTTGCCATCGTAGATGAAGTTGATTCCGTTTTAATTGATGAAGCAAGAACACCGCTTATTATTTCCGGTCCTGTCGGCTCAACAGAACATAAATTTGATGAAATGAAACCGCGTGTTGAAAGACTTTTTAGAAAACAATCCAATCTTGTTGCATCAATTGTAAAAGAAGCTGAACGACTTTTGCAGTCGGATAATTCTAAAGACCGCGAAAAAGCCGGGATGTTTTTGTTAAGAGCGCATAGAGGTTTTCCTAAGAATAATGCTTTAATGAAACTTCTTTCCGAACCGGAATACAAAAAATTATTACAGCAGACCGAACTAGATTTCTTACGTGAAAACGCTAAACGAATGCCGGAGATTGACGAAGAACTTTACTTTGCAATCGAAGAACGAAACCATCAAATGGACCTTACCGAAAAAGGAAGAGAAGAACTTGCCATGGGTTCTTCCGAAGGAAAAGAATTTTTTGTGCTTCCTGATCTCGGCACAGAAATAAGTAAATTAGAAAATGATTCTTCGGTTTCGGATGAAGATAAATTAAAAAAGAAAGATGAGCTTTATCATATATATTCAGAAAGATCGGACCGGATTCACACACTCAATCAACTTTTAAAAGCATATACTTTATTTGAGAAAGATGTTGAATATGTAATCACAGAAGAAGGTAAGGTAGCCATTGTTGATGAGTTTACCGGACGAGTTCTCCCGGGAAGAAGATATTCCGATGGGCTGCATCAAGCTATAGAAGCAAAAGAGAGCGTTAAGGTTGAACGTGATACACAAACTCTTGCAACAATTACTCTTCAAAATTATTTCCGTTTATACAGAAAACTTGCAGGTATGACCGGAACAGCAGAAACAGAAGAAGGAGAGTTTTTTCAAATTTATAAATTGGAAGTTGTCGTAATTCCAACCAACAGACCAAATATTAGAGACGATGGGGATGATGCGATTTATAAAACTAAGCGGGAAAAGTACAGTGCTATTTTAGATAAGATAAACGAACTGCGAGAACAAAGACGTCCGGTTCTTGTTGGAACCACGAGCGTTGATGTTTCTGAAACGATCAGCAAAATTTTGAAGAGACAAGGCGTGCCGCACAATGTTCTTAATGCTAAACAGCATCAGCGTGAAGCGGAGATTGTTGCTTTTGCAGGACAACCCGGTGCTGTTACAATTGCAACAAACATGGCTGGTCGTGGTACTGATATTAAATTAGGTGCAGGTGTTGTTGATACCGGCGGTCTTTATATTCTTGGTACAGAACGGCATGAAGCACGCAGAATTGATCGTCAGTTAAGAGGCCGTTCCGGACGTCAAGGTGATCCGGGTACAACAAAATTTTTCATTTCGCTTGAAGATGATTTGATGCGTTTGTTCGGCAGTGATAGGATTACGAATGTAATGGGAAGAATGGGTATGGAAGATGGTGAAGCAATTCAACATCCGTTAATTACCCGCTCGGTTGAACGTGCTCAGAAAAAAGTTGAAGAAAATAACTTTGCAATAAGAAAACGTTTACTCGAATTCGATAACGTAATGAATCAGCAGCGTGAAGTAATTTACTCGAGAAGAAAGCAAGCTCTTGAAGGTGAACGTCTTAAAAGTGAAGTGTTCGAATATCTTGATGAGGTAATTCAAGAAATTGTTGATAAATATTATGAAGAAGGCGATATAGAAAGTATTCATAATGAAGTGTTACAAAATTTCTTAGTTGATTTTAAGATTGATCCCGATACCTATCAAAAACTTGGTAAAGATGGTGTTAAAGAAAAAATTCTTGAAGGCGCAAAAGAATTTTATAAAAGAAAAGAAGAAATGCTCGGCAGCCAATTAATGGCGCGTCTTGAACAATATGCTGTCTTAAGTGTTATTGATGAGAAATGGAAAGAACATCTAAGAGAAATGGATGATTTAAAAGAGGGAATCGGGTTAAGAGCTTACGGTCAGAAAGATCCTCTTCTTGAATACAAATCCGAATCTTATACATTGTTCTTAAGTTTACTTGAACAAATTAGAAATGAAGTTGTCTCCTTCTGTTTCAAATTTTGGCCGCAAGCTCCTCAAGAAGTACAGGGAAGAAAAACTGCGCCTGCTCAAAGGATGCAGACTATAAAAGATTCTGCCGATAATTTAGGATTGCGTGCTACATCAGCGGAGGGAGAAGGTGGTAGAAGAGGAAGACAGCAGCCTGTAAAAGTTGAAGCAAAAGTTGGACGTAATGAACCCTGCCCTTGCGGAAGCGGTAAAAAATTCAAAAATTGCCACGGTAAAAACGCTTAATATGAGGTTGCAATGAAAAAAATCGAAGCAATCATTCGTCCTTTTAAATTAGACGAAGTAAAGGAAGCACTTCTTGAAGAAGGTATTCGCGGTATGACGATTACTGAAGTACGCGGATACGGAAGGCAAAAAGGACATAAAGAAACTTATCGCGGTAGTGAATATCAAATTGAATTCGTTCCAAAAATAAAAATTGAAGTTATTGTTGATAATGATTCCGTAGAAAAAACGGTAGAAGCAATTCTGCGTACAGCAAAGACCGGTCAAGTCGGCGATGGTAAAATTTTTATTTCCGATATATCGGATGTAATTAGAATACGAACAGATGAATCCGGTTCATCTGCTCTTTAATTTTTGTAAATTTGCATATATGAATTCATAAACAAGGAGATACCGTATAATAGTTTTTACAGTTTTATCAATAATTAAATAGTAGAAGACTATGTCTTATAAAAAAACAAAAAAACTATTTGTACAGGCATCTTTGTTACTCCTCGTTGTTGCACTTTCAAGCTGCGGTGTGTGGACTGATTTTAACACCTACTTCAATACTTACTATAATGCAAAAACTCTTTTCGAAAGGACCGAAGAAGAAATTCTCAAACAGAAAAAAGATATTTTTGCTTTCCGAGAAACTCTGACTCAGGGTTCACCATTTCAAGGTGTTCAATCTACTTCCCCAAATTTATCTCAACCAAGTTCACAATTTGGTACTCAACAGCAATTCACTCAACCGGGATTACAAACCGGAGTACAACCAGGCGGAATTCAATTAAGCGGTTCGCTCAGTCAAGATCTCACAAAGGTTATTGAAAAGTGTTCTAAGATTCTTCAATACGAAACCGGTTCATCATATTTTCCCGATGCATTATTCATGACAGGGAAAGCATTTTATTATCAAGCAGAATATGCAAGGGCTCAAAGAAAATTTATTGAACTTGCCGGACTCGGCGACACAAAATATCGGTTAGAGAATAAACTATGGCTGGCAAAAACTCATTTACAACTTCATGATTTTGATCAAGGATTAAGTCTTATTGAAGAAGTAAAAGAAGAGTCTCTTAAGGAAGATGAAGAAAAATTGTTTAATGATGCGGCAATAACAAGAATTGCTTTTTTCGAGTTCCGGGAAGAATACCAAAAAGCTATAAATGAGTGCTCATACTATCTTAGCGTTTCCAAAGACGATGAAACTAATGCGCTTGTTTCATATCAGCTTGGGAAGATTTATTTGTTCTTAAATGATAAAGAAAATGCTCTTAAAGCTTTTGTAGATGTATTAAAATATTCTCCAACTTTTGATACTGAATTTCAAAGCCGAATTGAACATGCAAGACTGCTAAAAGAATTAAACAGAGTTGAAGAAAGTGAATCTGAACTAAATGATATAAGATACGCCGGAAAATTCAAAAATTATGTTGATCAAGTAATGATTGAACTTGGCCAGATCTATTATGAAAAAAATGAAACCAAGTTGGCTGTAAATATATTCCGGGAAGTTGATTCAACTTTTAAAATGAATCCAACCTCCGGAATTGCACAGGCGAAATTAGGAGAAATATATAAAACAAAAATCCGCGATTATGATAGCTCTTATAAGTATTATAATAAAGTTGCAATATCATTGGCTCCCACTGATATGAAAACTGAATCAATCAAACATACCAGGGACCTGGATAAATATTTTTTAAATAGGAAAGAGTTGACTGATTTATCTCAACAGTTAAATTATATTCTTAATCCAACTCGTTATATGCAAGATTCTATTGAGTATGACATTGCTTATAGACAATTTTTAGAAGAGAACCGCCGAATTTTAGAAAGCCAAAACAGTACTACTGGTATTCAAAATCAAACTGACGCAGGAGGTGAACTTCGCCGTCAACAATCATTACAACAAAATCAAAAAGTTAGTACAAACAATAAAGCGCTCTCTCTCTATCAGTTAATCCTTCTAGGAAAAATTAGAAAACCGGAACGCCCTCATATCTCAGCCGATTCTATCGGGACAATTTATGCAAAAAGTTTGTATGGGCTAAGTAGCTTGTTTTTCTCCGAGTTAGACGTACCGGATTCGGCTTATTTTTATTATAATAAAATCCTATCAGAGTATCAGAATAAGCCCGTAAAAGTTCAAACATTATATGCACTCGGAATTTATTATGAGACTATGAAGGATACCGTAAAAGCCGATAGTCTATTCAAGATCATTTATGATAATTACGAAAAAGATCCACTAAGAATTTCAGCAGGCGAGAAACTGGGATTAATAAAAAAAGAGGAAAAGAAATCAGCAGCAAAGAAAGACGAAGACCCGGCAGAAAATTTTTATTTAGAAGCTGAGAAAAAATATTATGACAAGAGTTACGAAGATGCAATAAAATCATTTCGTGAGATTTATAATAATTATCCAAAATCAATATTTGCTCAAAAATCTCTAACTTACGCCGGAATGATATATGAGAAAGATCTCAAAATGTATGATTCAGCCGCGGCATTCTATGGAATTCTAGTAAAAGATTATGTGGGCACACCTTATGCAAATTCTGTACTTCCAAAATATACCGAATACCAGAATGAACGGATAAAAGTGAAAACGGAAAATGATGCTAAGCAAAAAGAACTTGAAGAAAAGAAAAAAGAAAGCGAAAGCAAAAATGAAATAACTAAACCGATTACACCTCAAGCCGAAACTCAAAAACAAATTGCAGTTAAAGACACTTCAGCAGTAAATGATACTTTAATAAAATCTCGTCTTAACCGACTACAATTGTTGGAAAGATTAAAAACAAATTCAGATACTACAAAGAAGAAATTAGAAGATCCTAAATAAACTGAATTGATCCTCATTTATAAATGCTATCCCGTAAAAAAATTGCAGAGATGATAGAAAATGGAGAAGGATTAACTGTTGAATTTAAACAGAGATTTTCTTCATTTGAAAAAATGGCAAAAGAGATGATCGCTTTTGCAAACACTCGCGGTGGATATATTCTAATCGGTGTAGATGATAATAAATCAATCTATGGAATTGAGAGTGAGAAAAGTGATATTGAACTTGTAAAAGAATCTGCTGAAAAATATTGTGTTCCTCAACTCGATTACAAAATTGAAACCGTTGAGATAGATTGCAAAGACATACTAATCATTGAAGTTGCTGAATCAAAAACCAAACCGCATAGAATTCAAGACTACAAGAATAGTCTTGAACTAAATAATGCTCAGGTTTATGTACGTATAAATGATAAAAGTGTACTGGCAAGTAAAGAGATGATAAAAATATTACAAACACAATCATCCGGGACGTCGCTTAAAAATTACTTTGTCGGTAATAAAGAAAAAATTGTCTTTGAATATTTGGATAAACATGAAAGAATAACCGTTAAAGAATTGAGTAAACAAGCAAACATTTCCGAAAGACGCGCCTCCCGAACATTGATAAAGCTTGTCCGTGCTAATCTTCTTTTTATTCACTTAAAAGATAATGGTGAAAGTTATTTTACATATGCAGGATAGCTTTCAGCGTTCGGCTATCAGCTTTCCGCTAAAAATTACGAATCAAAAATCCTTCTTAAATCGAAGACGGCTATTCCGTAAGCTACCGCAACATTTAATGATTGTTTAATTCCGAATTGCGGAATTTCAATTGACATATCACACAAATCCAATAACTCTTGTGAAACCCCTGTAATTTCATTTCCGACTATTAATGCTAAAGAGAAATCTTCTTTCTTAATTTTAAAGGTTGGAATACTGGATTCTGTAAGTTCGAGAGCACAGATCTTAATTCCATTTGCTTTCAATTTTTGAATAACTTCTTTTGGATCGTGAACATATTCCCAACTAACACTATTTTGTGAACCAAGTGCAGTCTTTAACACTTCTTTTTTAGGCGGGTAAGGTGTATAACCGCAGAGAAAAAGTTTTTCGATCATTGCACCGTCTGAAGTACGAAATATTGATCCTACATTATAACTGCTTCGAATGCTGTTAAGTAGAACATATATTGGAAGTTTTGTTACAGTGTTTAATGTTGATAAGGTGCTTCTGTTCTTAGAAATTTCTTCATGAGAAAGTTTTTTCATCTCAGCTGGCTTTATATGTAAGTCGCAAACCGATAATTCCAACGACAATTAAGAAAATAAAAAAAATACGCAGTAAATCTTTCGGTTCGTCAAAGTACATAATTCCGTAGAGAGCAGTTCCAACTGTACCTATTCCGGTCCAAACAGCATAAGCTGTTCCTATAGGAAGATTTTTTACACCAAGCGAAAGAAAAACGTAGCTTAATATCATAGTAATAATTGTAAAAATTGTAGCTTTTAATTGAGTGAAACCTTGAGAGTATTTTAAACCGACCGCCCAGGATATTTCAAACAGCGATGCAATAATTATCCAGATCCAAGGCATACTTATTTAAATCCTAATTCTGAAACAGAGAGATATGATTCTAAAGTTTCATTATTTATATAAATTTTTACTTTTTTAATATCTGAGAATTGTTTTGCGGTTTCATAAAGTTGTTCTTTAATGCGAGGAATATCACAAACACCGGAAATATGAAAGTCCCCTTTTAAATATACATCTGCTATTCCATTTGCTATGGTTACTTGATAAACAAGTAATGATGGACCTTTAACGAAATTTTTTAATACTTCCGAATCTTTAGTTATTAAAAGTTCATTAAGTGCAGATTCTACCTCGTTATTTTCTACTGAGACATTTTTAGTAATTGGAGCTAAGATATCATTACACCCGATGGTCTTTCCGCTAAAATTAGATCCTTCATAAGCGACCAAATATATATTAACAGATATTTCTTTTGGTCCATCGCTTTTACAACCAATAAATATTAGGGGAAGAAATAATGAAGAAAAAATCAAAATTACTTTTATCCTTTTCATTATCTATTCATGCTCTGTTTTATTTCTTTATTAATGGTTTTTGTTGAATTACACCTAAAACAATTAATTGTATTCGAAAACACAAATTCTTACTTGATCATTTACTTATTACTGTCATTTAAAAGATAAGAAAAAAAATCTTTCTTCACTCAGAAGTGAGTAAAATAGTTACGTTTTTAATTATTGTCTTTTTCGTCAATATGTAAACTGTGAAGAAAGCGATGAACTGCCGGAGCTATTATTATTGCAACAGTAACTAAAAATATAATTCCCGAAAACAGAGCATACATTGAAGCAAAAATTTTACCTGAATCTGTGTGCAATTCAGTAACCGGTCCCATACCGCCTAGAATCATAGAAGCATTAAGTAGAGAATCAATCCAGCCAATACCTTCAAAGTAATGATAACCTATTATACCGATCATAAGTGAGAACAAAATTGTAGTGGCGCCTAGTAGAAGATGATTAAACATTCTCTTAACAAAAAGATCTCTTGGTAAAAGAGGTTCATTCTTGTGCTCGAATGTAAATTTATTTTTTATTTCATTTCTTCTCATACAAGCTCAGATTAAAAATTGTTTATGTTCAAAATTATCAGTCTGTCTGATTTCACAAAAACTTATCTCTTCTGTAAATGTATTCAACTAACCACTTATCACCAATTTTTTTCATATCAACATGGTTTTTCTTTGGTTTGCTGTCCGGACAAGTTTTAGTAAAATAGTATTTGCCGGTTGTACCATCTTTATCCAATTCAAATTTATCAAGTGTAAATGTGCATTTGCTTTCATCAGTTATTGTACTTTCTTCATCCATTTTTTTAATCATGAAAGATATTTGGTCTTCGCATCCTTCACATGCACAAAGTTTACATGCATTGAACCAATCTCCTTTGAAGTAAAGCTCAAGAAATTTTTGTGCTACTTCTTCCGGTTTGGAATAATCAATCTCAATAGGTTGTGATAATAATAAATGAACATCTAAAGTGAAGAATATTAAAGCAATAATTAAGAATCTGGTTCTCATATTCCGCTCCAAATAAATTTATTTTAAGAAACGAAATTACTCGTTGAGAAGAAAAATGACCCGGAAGGTTTAATAAATATGTTTGATAAATAAACATAAATTTATGATTGCTAATCAATTTAACAGTTGTAATATACCGACTTGAAAAATTAACTGCACTCTCAAAGTTTAGCGCAAAAAATCTTTACCATGAAAAGGAAAATTATCTATTCAGCATAACCAAAATTATAAGTAAGAGTGAACCACGGCAAAATGCTGGATTTTCCGGCATTAGGTCCAAACGGTCTCATAATTACTGCATCACCCGAAATATGTTTACCGATTACTCTAAATCCAATCATTCCGAGGAAATATTTTGATTCGGGAGGGATCCAGCTTTCTGTAATTAATTTTATATTTCTTCCAATCTTCAATTCACCTCCTACTATTAGAAGAGGTTTGTTATTATAAAATTCTCCTTTTAATCCCCACCCCAACCCAAGAGATATACTTTTATCTTTATCGCCGAATGTTCCCATTGCATAAGTTATACCGAACCCATCTGGAAAGCTGACTTTTTCACCGCTAAATGAAGTTGATGTTAGATAAAAAACTCCGCCAGCAATACTAATAAATTCAAATTGCAGAGCAGTTATTTTAGGTGAGAAATAGAGAATCTGTTCTTGCGCTCCGGGAAGTAATGAAATTCCTCCGCCGATAGTTAAAAAATTTCCAATTCCAACTGCCGCAAAAGGAAAAAACAATTCATTTAATTGAACATAACCCTGCCAGGATTTCATTGCACGCGCAGTAGAAAAGATTATCATTCTATTCAAATTAGCGTCGGTATATTCTATGTGCTTAGTAGTGTCAACAACAACCGGGTTCTTTTTTCTTGCAAGATGAGAGTCTTCAAATTTTATTATCTGTTGAATTTTTTCTTTTGGAATTTTGATGTGGCTGCTATCTCGAGTGAAAAAAAATAAAAATTTAGATTCGCTTGAAACAATTCGTCCTACATATTCAGTGCTATCGTTAAGCGTTATTACAAGCAAGGGAGATTTGGTTGTATCTACTTGAGCAAAGATTGATGAAAATGTAACAATTAATGTTATTGTTAAAGTCTGTAATCTGGTATTCATGAAAAACCCCAATTTTAATTGCCCGAGTTTATTATTTACCTTTCAATCCAATTTTAGAAATAGTTACAACTATAATAAACAATAATCCCGCTGCAACAAATGGAAAACGCAATCCAAATTCAGCGACAATATATCCTGCTGATACCGAACCGAAAAGATTTCCAATTACTTGAAAACTCGATCCTACACCAAAGACACCTGCTTTTCGGTTATCATCTGTATTATAACTGACTAAAGTAAATACCAATGGTTGAATTAATCCCAATCCAAATCCGCCAACAGCCAAAACTATTATTAAAAAAGAAGCAGAGCTCACGACTGAAAGCAAGAAGTATGTTGCAGTTACAACGATTGAGGCAAATAAAAGAATCGAATTAATTTTTCTTTTAATTGTTAGTTTTCCTACTAAGGCAGAAGCCAACGCAGAGGTACCGCCGAAAACACCCAGCAAAATTCCCGTAACCGTGGAGGAATTGTTCAATGTAAAATTCATTGATTTGATGAACAGTGAAAATGTAGGACGGACTACTGTAACGGCTAAAGAATATATCAGTAGAAATAACATGCATATAATTAATTTTTTATTATCAAAGACATACCGCCAATTTTTTGTTAGGAAGTAATAATTATGATCTTCACGTGTGAAATTTTTTTCATCTATAAAGAAAACAATCAGAAATCCGGATAGTCCAACTGTAATTGCAATTAAAAAGAATACTACTCTAAGACCAACCAAATCTGCAAGGATTCCTCCTAATATTGGACCAATAACATTTCCCGAACCGTTTGCAAACTGCAGTATTCCAAGAGCTTGCGCTGTTTTTTCTTTCGGTGTATTGGATGCTGTTAACGAAACTGCTGCGGGATAAAATCCGCCCATTGCTTCTTGAAGCGAAGCAAATAAAATAAGTTGAGTCAAATTTGCAGAAAATCCCATCAAAAACTGAGCGGCTGCAAAACCAAACACAGCAAGAATTGTCATTAATTTTCTGCCGTATTTATCACCAAAGCTTCCCCAAAAAGGAGTGGTAAAAAATGAAATAATAAATGGAGCTGCAAATATCCATCCGCTCCATATTGCAGTTGATTCGGGAGTTGTCTTACCTAAATCTTGAATAAAAAGAGGAAGAAAAGGAATCAAGCTTCGTGTTCCTGCACGGTAAAAAAATTGGCTTATGCATAGAGCCGTTAAATTTTTCTTCCAGGTTTCGATGATTTTCCCAAATAAGATTATTTGGATATGAAATTAAGTTTTTGATTTCGGCATTCCAAAATGTTAATTTTTTGATGAGTAAGATATTTATTTCTTTTATTGCAGTACCATAAGTGGATATTATTCCACTGAGGTTAAAATGATCAAATTTATTCTTAATGATCTTAATATTACTACTGATCTTCTTCCCACAACCGTTCTTCTCGATTTCATAAGAAAAGAAAAGATGTTAACCGGAACAAAAGAAGGATGCAGAGAAGGTGATTGCGGTTCTTGCACAATTCTGCTTGGTCAATTGGTTAAAGGAACTGTCAAATATAAATCTGTTAATTCATGCTTGATGCCGTTAGGAGATGCCAATGGCAAACATGTTGTAACTGTAGAAGGAATTAATCAGAAAGATCTTTCACCTGTTCAAGCGGCAATGGTTGATGAAGGCGGAACACAATGCGGATTTTGTACTCCGGGATTTGTTGTTTCTATGACCGGATATTTTTTGAACAACTCTAATCTTAATTCTTATGATGCTATAGAATCACTCGGGGGAAATGTTTGTAGATGTACAGGTTATACAGGAATTAAACGAGCTGCCGCTGATTCAATTTCAATATTTGAAAATGGAAAATCAGATGACAGAAATCATCTTGAGAATTTGATCTCATTAAAATTTATTCCCAATTATTTCCATGAGATAAGAAAACGCCTTGAGAAAATTTCCATAGATGATAGATCAATTGATAAAAAATCAAGTGTTGTTATTTCCGGCGGAACAGATCTTTATGTTCAAAGGTGGGAAAGTTTAGTCCGTGGTAAAGGTAATTTAATTTCACAAGATAAAAAGCTTACTGGAATTTCTCAGACAGAGAAACAAATAAATATTGGTTCGGCGGCAACTATCGAAGAGTTAAAATCATCTAAACTGCTTCAAAAATATTTTCCTCAATGGAATAATTATTTAAGTCTTTTCGGCTCTCTTCCAATTCGTAATAGAGCAACAATAGGCGGCAATATTGTTAATGCTTCTCCAATAGGTGATATGGTCAATATTTTTCTTGCTCTAAATTCAACGGTTCATTTGAAAGATGGAAAGAAGAAAAGATCAATTCTTCTTAAAAACTTTTACAAAGGTTATAAAACATTAGATAAGAAAAAAAATGAAATTGTCGAAAAAATATCTTTTCAGATTCCTTCAAAGTATTCATACTTCAACTTCGAAAAAATTTCTAAACGAACATATCTTGACATAGCAAGTGTAAACTCATCAATCTTTATAGAATTAAAGCTCGGGAAAATAACAACGATTCATATTTCAGCCGGAGGTGTTGCTCCAATTCCATTGTATCTTTCTAATACTTGCAGTTATCTAATGAATAAAACAATCGACACTGAAACTATAAAAAATGCTGTTGCAATTTCTGCGGACGAAATTTCACCCATTAGCGATGCGCGCGGTTCTGCTGAGTATAAAAGATTATTGCTGCATCAATTATTATACGTACATTTTATTAAACTCTTTCCGCAACAAGTAGATCCGGAGAAACTGCTTTGAGAAACATAGACTCGGTCAGACATGTTCGCGGTGAATCTCTTTTTGTTGATGACATTGTGTCGCCGCAAGGAACTTTGTACGGCTATGTTTTTTATTCTCCTATCGCACACGGAAAAATTTTAAGTCTCGATTTCGAAGAAGCATTACATGTACAAGGTGTTAAAGGAATTATTTCTGCAAAAGATATTCCGGGTGAAAATCAGATCGGGGGTATAGTCCAAGATGAAAATCTATTTGCTGAAGACACGGTTCACTTTATAGGTCATCCAATTGCATTGGTAGTGGCAGAAACTTTACTTCAAGCGCATGATGCTGTAAAGAAAATTAAGTGCGAATTCGAAAAACTTCCCGCTGTTTTTGATCCTCGCGAAGCTGCAGAAAAAGGTGAATTAATAATTCCACCAAGAATATTTGAGCTTGGTAATATTAATGATGCCTGGAAAAATTGCGATTACATTTTTGAAGGAACTGCTGAGAGCGGAGGACAAGAGCATATTTATCTTGAAACACAAGGTTCACTCGCGATTCCAATAGAAGGCGGAGGAATAAAAATAATTTCATCAACACAAGGACCAACATCAGTCCAGCGTACTGCTGCACGTGTTCTTGGATTACCAATGCACAAAATTGAAGTAGATGTTACACGGCTCGGCGGAGGATTTGGCGGTAAAGAAGATCAAGCAACTGCATGGGCTGTTATGGCATCTTTAGCTGCTTTAAAATTAAATAAACCGGTTAAATTAATTCTGCCTCGACAGGAAGATATTAGGATTACAGGAAAACGACATCCTTACTCTTCTGATTTCAAGATCGGGTTAACAAAGGAAGGAAAAATTCTTGCCTACGAAGTAACATTTTATCAGAACGCAGGTGCAGCAGCTGATCTTTCACCTGCGATTTTAGACCGCACACTTTTCCACTGTACAAATTCCTATTTCATTCCAAATGTAAAAGCAACTGCGTTAAGCTGTAAAACTAATCTTACTCCGTTTACTGCATTTAGAGGATTCGGCGGTCCGCAGGGAATGTTTGTGATTGAATCTGCTATTTACAAAGCAGCGAATGAACTTGGTATGGAGCCATCAGAGATCCAAAAGAAAAATCTATTAAGAGAAGGAAATGAATTTCCGTACGGACAAAAAGCATTGAATTGTAATATCAGGAAATGCTTTGATGGAGTTGAAGAAAGATATAAACCAAAAGAACTTTTGGAAAGAATTAATGAATTCAATGAAAAAAATAAATTGGTGAAAAAAGGTGCGGCAATTATGCCGGTCACTTTCGGAATTTCTTTCACTACAACATTTTTGAATCAAGCTTCTGCTCTGCTTCACATCTATACGGATGGGAGTGTAAGCATTAGTACTGCTGCTATTGAAATGGGACAAGGTGTTAATGAGAAATTAAGAATGATTGCTGCAAACGAACTCTCGATCAACATTGAAAGAATTCGTATTGAATCAACAAATACTTCACGTGTTTCAAATACATCAGCTACTGCAGCAAGCAAAGGTACAGATCTGAATGGTTTTGCGGTTATAGATGCTTGCAAGATCTTAATTGATCGTCTAAAGAAAGTTGCCGCTGATGAACTAAAGCTGAGTGAGCCTTCCAAAATCGCTATCAAAGATGAAATAGTTTTTTATAACAACAATAAAACCGATCTAACTTTTGCAAAACTTGTAAACACAGCTTATCAAAAACGAATCAGTCTAACAACACAAGCACATCATTCAACGCCAAATATTTACTTCAATACAAAAACAAATAAAGGCAAACCGTTTGCTTATCATTCATACGGCGTTGCGGTTGTTGAAGTAACATTGGATTGTTTAAGAGGTATTTATGAAGTTGATTCGGTTAAAGTTGTTCATGATTTCGGTGATACTATTAACCGGACAATTGATTTGGGACAAGCTGAGGGAGGAATTGTACAAGGAATTGGGTGGATGACAATGGAAGAATTGAAATGGAACAATGAAGGAAAACTATTGACGGACGCACTTTCAACATATAAAGTTCCGGATATACATGCTGTTCCGAAAGAAATGAAAATTCATTTTTTGGAAAATGCATCCAATCCGTTCGGACCGAACAATTCCAAAGCAATAGGTGAACCGCCATTAATGTACGGTATTGGAGTTTACTTTGCTTTAATGAATGCAATGCGCGCGTTCCGCCCGAATCTTGAAATAAAATTCTCTGCACCTCTCACACCGGAAAAAGTTTTACTAATGTTATACAACAAAAAATGAAAGAAAGAATAAAAGAATCAGAATCTGTTGAACTAAAGACATCAATCGCAGAACTAAAAGAGGCGCTCAGATCTATTTCTGCAATTCTGAACAAACATAAAAAGGGTGAGTTATATTTTGGATTAACAAATAACGGTTTTCCTGTTAAAACTAATTTTTCCGAAAAAACGTTAAGAGATATTTCTCAAACTATTTCCAACAAGATTGAACCCAAAATTTTTCCTTCCATAAATGTTATAAAAGTAAATTCAATTGATGTAATAAAAATTTGCTTTGAAGGTAATCAAATTCCTTATTCTGCCGAAGGGAGATATTACATACGTGTTGCAGATGAAGATAAACAAATGTCATCAGCTGAATTAAAAAGGTTTATTATACAGAATAAAGATCAGCGATGGGATAGTTCAATTCATCTTTCCGCTACTCTTAAAGATATTAGTACAAATAAAGTAAAAGCGTTTTGCAAACTGGCAGAAATAAAGTTTAATTCACTTCAAGATGTTTTTGAATCTATAGGCCTTTTAAAAAAAGATCACTTAATAAATGCTGCAGTAATCTTATTTGGTAAATATCCCGAGAAATTTTTTACTAATGCTGTTCTCTCTTGTGCGGTGTTTGCAACTAATAACACAGCAGATATTATTGATCAAAAATTATATAAAGGTGATTTGTTTTTTTTGCTTCGTGAAGCCGAAAATTATATTCTTCAAAATATTCATATTGGCATGAAGGTAGAAGGTTTATTGAGGAAAGATTTACCAGAGATTGACGGGGAAGCATTTCGTGAAGCATTGATAAATGCATTTCTACACCGAGATTATTACGATCCGGATTTTGTTTCTGTCGGCATTTTTAAGAACCGTATAGAGATAAAAAATCCTGGTGGTCCTTTTGGTGGACTTACAATTATTGATATTACTTCACGGAACATTTCGAAAAGAAGAAACGAAGTTATTGCAGATGTTTTTAATCGAGCACGTTTTGGCGAGAGAAAAGGCAGAGGTATATCTCTTATACTTAATAAAGAACCGAAGACTAAATTTGAATTAATAGCGGATTTATTTATTACGACATTTAAACGGAAAACAAATTTAATCCCCCAACAGAGTGGGGGTATAAATGGGGGTTTAAATGAGGGTTTAAAATTATTGCTGAATTATATTGAAGAAAATCCAGGTTTTAATCTTATTAAAATATCTTTGAGTATTAAGAGACCATTAAGAACAATTGAAAAATGGATTGATAAATTGAAAAAAGAAAATCTAATAGAGTTCAGAGGTGCAAAAAGAACTGGTGGCTATTATAAAAAATAAATATTAATTATTGTTTAATTAATATGGAGAATCAATGAACAATTGGTCATGGCAAATAGAGAATAAAGATTTTTTAAGGAAAACTATTGAACGATGTAAGAAACAAAAAATAATTCTTCCCAAATTTTCCGAAATGAAAAATCCGGAAACCATTCCTCCAAAAATTCAAGATAAACTTCTTAAGGTTGGACTTCAGGATATTGATCCGTTAAATTTATTTCGTATCAATTGGCAGAACGATTTTACAACAGGAAAAATTGGCGGAATAAATTTTTTAGAAATACCAAAAGAAATTACCGGAGTTAAAGCACGCATCATCGGTTTGGTCGGTAAATTTTTCCCCACCGGCGCACACAAAGTCGGTGCTTCGTATGGTTGTCTTGTCCCTTATTTAATAACGGGAAAATTTAATCCTGAATATCATAAAGCTGTTTGGCCTTCAACAGGTAATTACTGCCGAGGCGGAGTTTTTAATTCACGGTTACTGTCTGTTCACGGAGTAGCAATTCTTCCGGAAGAGATGAGCAAAGAAAGATTTAATTGGCTGAAGGATATGGGTGCAGAAATTTATGCAACTCCGGGATGTGAAAGCAATGTAAAAGAAATTTATGATAAATGTCACGAGTTAGAAAGTAAGAGTGATGAGTATATAATCTTCAACCAGTTCGATCAATTCGGAAATACAATTTGGCATTACACTGTTACCGGTTCAACAATTGAAAAACTTTTTCATCAAATTAAAAAAGAAAACCAAAGAGTAAGCGGATATGTAAGCGCAACCGGTTCTGCTGGAACGATCGGTGCAGGCGATTATCTGCGTGAAAAATTTCCTTTACTAAAAGTATTAGCCACTGAAGCATTGCAGTGCCCGACACTCTTAATGAACGGCTACGGTGCACATAGGATTGAAGGAATTGGCGATAAACATATACCGTGGATTCACAATGTTAAAAACACGGATGCTGTATGTGCAATAGATGATGAAGATCCGTTAAGAATTTTAAGATTGTTCAACGAACCGGAAGGGAAAAGATGGTTGATGGATAATGGTGTGAAGGATGATGTTATTGAAAAACTTTCCTGGCTTGGAATTTCTTCGATCAGCAATATGCTCTCTTCAATTAAACTTGCAAAGTATTACGAGATGAACGAGAACGATGTCATTTTTACGATCTTCACCGATTCGATAGAAATGTACAACTCACGTTTGGAAGAAATGAATCAAGAATGGGGAAAATATTCCGAACATCAAAGTGAAGTTGACTGGACTTCCGTCATCAAGAAACAAACGATTGATTATTTCAGTGAATTGAGTTATTACGATAAGAAACGGATTCACAATCTAAAATATTTTACCTGGGTAGAACAGCAGGGAAAATCAGTTGAAGAACTAAACGCTCAATGGTATGATGAAAATTATTGGAAGGAGAGATTTTCCGTTGTTCCTATATGGGATAAACTAATTGATGATTTTAATAAACAAGTTGGATTAGAATAGAACGCTGATTGTTATGATTATTATGATCCATCATGATTTTTCATAATAATCATAAAAAATCTGTGTTCCATTAGATAAATAGAATGAAAACACAATCTATAGAAAATGCTTGGATCTGTTCTGTTGTAGAGAACGAGATAATCCCATTCTTTGGTGACATAATAATAAGTGACGGGAAAATTTCGAAAATCCGTCCTAAAAATTTTCAAACTTTTTTGAAAAATCCGGATAAGGTTAAGAAAGATTCCTTCAATACTTACGGAAGAGTAGTAACTATTCCATTAGTAAACTTTCATGATCACATTTACTCCCGACTAGCTAAAGGTCTACCGCTTAAAGGCAAGTTTGATAATTTCCAAAACGTTCTAAAAAACCTTTGGTGGAAACTCGACCGCACACTTGATAAGGAAATGATTGCTGCATCGGCACAAATGGCTGCTATCGAATCAATACGCAGCGGAGTAACATATATTTTCGATCATCACTCATCGCAAAATGAAATTGACGGAAGTTTAAGCACAATAAAAAATGTTCTGAAAGAATTTGGCTTGCGCGGCGCTATCTGCTTTGAATCTACAGACCGGAATGGCTCTGCAAAAGCTCTTGAAGGATTGAATGAAAATTTAGAATTCTTCCAATCCACTACCGAGAACCCGGATTTCAAGGCGATGCTTGGTTTGCATGCATCATTTACGCTTTCCGATGATCTTCTTCTAGAAGCAAATAAATTAATGAAGCACGATTGGGGAATTCATATTCATGTTGCTGAAGACGACAGCGATAACAAATTGAGTGTTGAATATGCCGGTGCTCTGCCGGTTAACCGCTTGAAAAAATATAAATTGATGAATGATAAAAGTATTTTAGTTCATGGTGTTCATCTAAAAGAAAAAGATTATATCAAGATCAGCGAGGCGGAAAGTGCAATTGCATTTTGCCTCGACTCCAATATGAACAATTCTGTCGGTGTTCCGGATTTCGGAAAGATTCCCCAAAGCATTCCGCTATTAGCCGGAACAGACGGAATGCACGCAAATATTTCCCGCTCGCTTAAACAGATGTTTTTAACTTTTCGAGATCAAGGTATCAGCGGAGATCAAGCGACTGCACTTATCAAAAAGATTTATTTTGATCAGATCGGATTTGCTAAAAAATATTTTCCGGATTTCGCAACACTCAATGAAAACGACCGTGCCGATCTGATTGTATGGGATTATGTTCCTCCAACGCCGATGACTAAAGAAAATTTTTGGGGACATTTCATTTTCGGTATGTTGGAATATCCAATTCAAACTGTTTTGCAGAAAGGAAATTTTTTGATGAAAGATTTTCAGCTAATTGATGTTGATGAGAACAAAATTAAAAATGAGACCTTTGTTCAGGGCGAAAGGTTATATAGTAAATTAAAATGATAATGTCATTCTGAAGGAGTTTAACGACTGAAGAATCCCAAAATTATTAGAGTGAGATCCTTCGCCCAGACTTCGTCTGTTCTCAGAATGACAGGATGAGAATTAATGAAAAAAGAATTTTCTGTTGTAGGCAAACCGGTTATACGTGAAGACGGATTCGATAAAGTAACCGGTCGCGCTATGTTTGCTGACGATTATAAATTTGATGGAATGCTTCATGCGGTTATGCTTAGAATTCCGGAGACTCATGCAAAAATTAATTCGATCAATTATTCAGAAATAGAAAACAATAATACAGTCAATTCAATAATCACATCTGCAGATATCCCTGGTACAAAGAAAGTTGGTATGATCAAGAACGATCAGCCAATTTTCTGCGATGAAGTAGTTGTAACACCGGGAGATGTTCTTGCAATGCTGGTCGGCGAAGATGAAGCTCAACTTCGCTCACTTTTACGAAAAATAAATATTAATTACACACAGCTTCCATCATTAACTGATCCAAAAAAATCTCTTGAACCAAATGCAATACTAATTCATCCGGAATTAGGAAGTAATCTTATCATTCATCATCCTTTGCGTAAAGGAAATATTGAAAAAGGATTTGCCGGTAGCGATCACATTCTAGAACAAACTTATACAACGCAATTAATTGAACATGCTTACATAGAACCCGAAGCAGTTATTGCAATACCGCAAGGACAAAACGGAATAAAAATCATAGGCAGTATTCAAAATCCATTTAGCGCCAGAAGAATTATTGCAGCAGTTTTAGATCTTCCGTTAGATAAAGTGCAGGTAATTCAAGCTCAATTAGGAGGATCGTTCGGCGGTAAAGATGATACAATGTGCATTCTTTCTGCACGCGCAGCAGTAGCGGCTATTAAAGTTAATCGTCCGGTAAAAATCCGCTACACTCGCGAAGAATCTATTTTAGAATCCTACAAACGGCATCCGTACATTTTGAATTACAAAGTTGGGTTCACTAAACCCGGTAAGATAAAAGCGATGAAGATAGATATTCTTGCAGATGGCGGAGCTTACTGCTCAATGAGTCCGTTTGTAACTTGGCGTTCTGTTGTTCAAGCAACCGGACCTTATGAAATCGAAAATGTTCATACTGATGTACGTGCTGTTTACACGAACAATCCATACACCGGTGCTATGCGGGGATTCGGTTCACCGCAACCGATCTTTGCTAATGAATCTTTAATGGACGAGATTGCACTTAAGTTGGGAATAACTCCTTATGAGGTAAGAAAAATTAACGGATTGAAAATCGGTTCAATAACGGCAACGGGACAAAAACTTCAAAATCATGATGTGAATCTGCTGACTGTTCTCGAAACCGCCACCAAGGATACTGATTTCCAAAATAAATGGAAGAAGTACAAAAAAGATAAATCAATAGTTAAGAAATATGATTTCACAAGACCGGTTTTCAATGATTCGCAATTCATTGAACCGGATCAGCTTATTAAAAAAGGAATTGGTCTTGCGGTGAGCTACCGTGGTTGTTCACTTGGCGCAGAAGGAATTGATGCTGCAGCTTGTTATCTCTCGATTCAAAATGATGGAACCGCATATTTACTTTCCGGACTTGCGGAAAACGGGCAAGGATTAAGAACAACATTTTCTATAATTGTTGCAGAAGAATTAGGAATTACGACCGACAATATATTTTATCTTGAAACAGACACATCACGTGTACCGGATAGCGGACCAACGGTTGCATCGCGTGCAACATTAATGGGTGGCGGCGCTGTTAAAAATGCTGCAGAAATTCTACGCGGACGACTAGAAGAATTAATTCGAACGGAATGGAAACTAAAATCAGAAGATGAAATAGTTTTTCGTGATAATAAAATACTGACCACTGATCACCGATCACTGATCACTTTCCAAGATCTTTGCAAACTTGCTTTATCACGCGGAATAAATCTTGCAACAATCGGCTGGTATAAAAGTCCAAACGTTGATTGGAATGAACATACAGGACAAGGAGACGCTTACTTTACTTATGTGTACGGATGTCAGGTTGCTGAAGTAAGCGTTAATTTGGGAACTGGCGAAGTTTACCTCGATAAGATTACAGCAGTGCACGATCCCGGAACTGTAATAAATAAACTTGGTGCTGAAGGTCAAGTTTACGGTGGTGTTACACAAGGTGCGGGTTACGGAATGCTAGAGGAAGTAACAACAGAAAATGGGTTAATCCGTGAATTAAATTTTGATCAGTATTTAATTCTAACAGCAAAAGATATTGGAGAAATAAAACCAATCTTTGTTGAAGGGAAAGAAATTTACGGACCATGGGGAGCAAAATCGCTTGGAGAACCGACTTTGGAATTAACAGCAGCCGCAATTTCAAATGCTGTGTGTAACGCTGTTGGAAAAAGATTTTTTAATTTACCGCTGAACTTAGAAGAAATTTTGTTAGGTAAAAAACTAAGACCAGTTGAAGTGAAAAGAGGAAGTTTGCAGTGATGCCATCAATCGAAATATTGACTCCCAAAAGTTTGAACGATATACTCGGTATTCTTTCAAATCAAAACAGAGTTTTAAGAATAATTGCTGGCGGAACTGATGTAGTTACAGGATTGAAACAAGAATCGAATCGTTTTATTAATACGGAAGTTTTAGTTGATATTAATCGTATATCAGAAGTAAAGGGAATTGAGCAAAGGAATGGAAAGATATCTATTGGTGCCGCTTCAACATTCATGGAAATTTACAAAAACCAAATCGTTTCAAAAGAATTGCCGATTCTAAAAAAAGCTGTTGCTACGATTGGCAGTTTGCAAATAAGAAACCGTGCGACGATAGCAGGAAATTTTGTGAACAACGCTCCGTGTGCCGATACAGTTCCTGCTCTTTTGGTTTATAATGCTACAATTGAGATTGAATCAATTAATTCTAAACGGGAAATATCTCTACAAGAATTTTTGCAAGGTCCTTACAAAACTCAGTTGAAGAAAGATGAAATTGTAACCCGTATAAATATTCCGGTTCCGCCAAAAACTTTTGTAGGAGATTTTTATAAACTCGGAAGACGCCAGGCAGTAGCAATCAGCAGAATTACACTTGCTGTTTTAATGGAGTTGAACGAGAACAAAATAAATGAAATAAGAATTGCTTCCGGAGCTGTAACTCCAATCGGAACGCGTTTCGCTGAATTGGAAAAGTTTGCAGCAGGAAAAGAAATTAATAACGATTTTTTAAAGACTCTAGCAAGAATGCTTGGAGAAGAAATAATTAAATTAACCGGACTCCGCTGGTCTAGCGAATATAAATTACCGGCTGTTCAACAAATGTTTTATCAACTATTAAAAGGAATAGAACGCGGATCTTTATGATCTCTTATGATTAGTTATGATCTTAATAAATCATAACAATCATAATAATCAGCGTTCCATTTAACAGGTTAAGATGGAACTGAGATTTAAATTAAACAGGAAAGAAGTAAAAGTTGTTGTTGAACCATATATCAGAGTGATTGATTTGCTGCGAGATAATTTTGCTCTTACCGGGACTAAGGAAGGATGCGGTGTTGGAGAGTGTGGCGCATGTACAGTATTGATGAATGGAAAAGCCGTTAATTCATGTTTGATTTTTGCTGCACAAATTGAAGGAAGTGAGATCGTTACAATTGAAGGAATAGCAAACGGTAACGAATTACATCCGATTCAAAAAAAATTCTTAAAGTATGGCGCAGTACAATGCGGATTCTGTTCGCCGGCAATGGTATTATCGGCTTATGCTTTGCTTGAAGAAAATCCAAATCCAACCGAAGAAGAAATCAAAGATGCAATTGCGGGAAACCTGTGCAGATGTACCGGGTACAAACAAATTATTGAAGCAATTAGTGAAAGCGCAAAAGAATTAATGGCTCACTAATTATTTATTAATTAGAAAAGAATAATCTCTACGAAAAGTTTTTATTAATTGAATTACCTTGTTTCGATTACTGATCGTTGATTGAACAACTTCTCCGCCATTATCCAAAATGATCGTTTCATTTTCTGATCTCAATCTTACATTTACTGTTGTGAAATTTTTGTTCTCATCAAAGAAAAATCCGTCCTTAGCGCTGTGAGTATAATCATTTTCATTTTTGAAAAATGTGAACTTCTCTTTATACGGCGCTCCTTGGTAAGGGCAAAAGGTTTCGCAGTTGCCGCATTCGTTACATAATTGATCAAGATGGATAATCTGATATTGATCTTTGAAGGAATCTGAATTTGACATAATTGCAACGTTGGCGCGGTTCGGACAAACTTCAACACACTTATTACAGATGAAATTACATCCTAAACATCTTCCGGCTTCAAGATTAAAATTTGTATAAATCTTATTGGCAATTTCACCTTTTCTTCTTCTTATGTCTTCGAAAAGTTGCTGATCATTGAGAAGATAATTTTTATCAGAGTGCTGTTCAACTTTAACATTTTCTTTCTTAATAATTGCTTCCGCTGCTTTCTTTCCGTCTGCAATTGATTCTACTACGGTGGATGGTCCTCTTAACGCATCTCCGCCGATGAAAACATTTTCCATCATCGTTTCATTTGTCTCGGAAACTTTTACTCTATTATTTTCTAATTGAATTTTATTCTTTGTCAAAAATTCTGTATCAACACTTTCACCAATTGCAGAGATAATGGAATCAATTTGAATCTCTTCATACTCTTCATCAACCGGCACTACATTTCTTCTCCCGTCAGATCCGGTATCGCTTAGTTTCATTTTTTGACATACTAAAAGTCCTTTGTTAAATCTAACCGGAAGTAACAACTCCTTAAACACAACACCATCTTTAAGTGCTGCTAAGAATTCTTCTTTATCGGCAGGCATTTGTTCTTTTGAGCGGCGATAAATTAAATAAACTTTTTTCACTCCTTTATATCGTGTTGCGGCACGTGCGCTATCCATTGCCGAATTACCACCGCCAATAATGGTAACACTCTTGCCGGGTTTTATTAATTGATCATTGTGGTAATCTTTCAAAAACTCAATCGCATCAAAAATATTTTTGTTATCACCATCAATCTTAATTTTATTTGATGCTTCAGCTCCGATAGCAATGTAGATATATTTATATCCTTCTTTCTTCAGTTTATCAATTGAAAAATTTGGATTGAAACCAAAAACAAATCTGATTCCATGTTTTTCTATGAACTCAATATCTTTTTCAATTGCTTCTTTTGGCAAGCGGAATCTTGGCAATATATTTTGAACAATTCCGCCCGCATTCATTTCTTTCTCGAAGATTGTTACATCAAATCCGGCTTTAGCTAAAAAGTATGCCGCAGATAAACCCGAGGGTCCCGCTCCTATGACTGCAATTTTAATTTTATTTTGATTAATTAAAAATGAATGCTTGAACTTTCTTATGTATGGATCAAAACCGTTAAGTGCAGCTTCTTTCTTAAGGTCACGAATCAACACTGGTTCGTCATATTCCCACCGTGTGCAATGAAACATGCATTGATGATCGCAAATGTAACCTGTTATATGAGGCAATGGATTTTTTGAAACGATCAATTCGTAAGCTTCTTCATATTTTTTTTGCTCAACTAACTTTATATACGATGCAACATCTTGATGTATTGGACATGCTTCTTGGCATGGAGCGATGTAACAATCAAAAGCCGGCAGACTTTTGGGAATCTTTATGGAATTGATCTCACGCTTCTCTTTAGTATAGTTTTTATCTGACAGAGATGCTTCTGCTAAAATTTTCAGGTGAGCAATATTTTTCTTAAAACTATGTTCGATCTTTGATGAATTTTTTTCTATCGATTCTGCAATTTGTAATAGACGTAAATACCCGCCGGGCTTCAACAACTCTGTTGCAAAAGTAACCGGTCTTATTCCGGTTTCTAAAATTTCTTTTATGTTGCTGAAATTAGCTCCGCCAGAATAAGAGATGTTTATTTCACCGTTGAATTCGTTAGCTAATTTGTATGCAAGATTTATTGTAAGCGGATAAAGCGATCTGCCCGACATATACATATCATCACCGGGCAATACTTGAATTTTATTTTTTACACCTAACGTGTTGGATAGTTTGATCCCGAAAGTTTTATTGTACGCAGAAGCAAAAGATCTTAATCTGTTAATCATAGGAATAGCATCTTGGTATTGGATATCGTGATCGAAAGAGTTCTTGTCGAGTTGGATATATTTATACCCGAGTTTATGCAGAGTATCATTTACAAAATCATATCCTAAAAGAGTCGGATTTAATTTTACATACGTGTGTAATCCTTTTTCTTTGATAAGATATTTTGTAATAGCTTCAATTTCATGAGGAGGGCAGCCGTGCATTGTTGAAAGTGTAACCGAATTAGATATTTGCGCTGATATCTTTTCTATGTTCAGAATGATTTCATCACGTTTGCTTCTAGTAATTCCAAATCCATTTTCCAGCAATTTGAATACATTGCTGCTGTTTAGCTGATCTATTAAAACCGATGTGTACTTAGAGAATAATTCATTCTTAGATGCATCTTTCAACTCTTCAATGAATCCATCCATGCGGGGAGATTTGATTCCATCAAGATCATAACCAACGCTCATATTGAAAACAAATCCTCTTTTGGATTTCGAGAGCCCGAGCAGATCTTTTATCAAATGAATTAGAAACCATGCTTTAACATATTCATCATAAGATTCATCAAGCTTCAGTTCTTGAGACCATTCAACATTATAACCTTCATCAGTTGCATCAATGCACGGTTTATCAATCTTTAGATCGTCCAGCTTTTGAACAGTCTTGAGTTCAAAAAATCTACCTCCGGTTAGATATGCGCAAATTATATTTTGGGCTAATTGAGTATGAGGACCGGCAGCAGGACCGATCGGAGTTTCAAGAAGTTCATCAAAAATTTTGTCTTCGCTTTCTCCTTTGGCATAATAAAATTTTGAAGCCGGAATTCCGAAGATTGATTTCTGATTAACGTACTCTTGAAATATCCAGTCCAACAGATTTTGGAAGGGAACCGGCTGCATCTTATCTGACATAAAATTCCTGCTTAATTTCTTGAACATCTTAAATATAAGATATACCGGTATTAAGTGTGTAAGCAATTTTGTAATTTTGTCTAGTTACAAAACAGAATTGGAATAAACATGAAAGAAAAATTATTTAATGCTGTCGAAGCAGAGAAGGAAAATCTTTTCGCTCTTATTCAAAAACTAATTCAGATCAAAAGTTACAGCAGAGAGGAAAAAGAAATTGTAGAATTTATTGTTTCGAAGATGCAAGAATACGGATTTGACGAAGCGTTTCATGATGGATTCGGAAATGCGATTGGAAGAATCGGAAACGGTCCGGTAAAAATAATGTTCGATGCACACATTGATACTGTGAAAGTAACTGATACTGAAACTTGGGCGCATCCACCGTTCGGAGGTGTTATTGAAAACGGAAAAATGTACGGACGCGGAGTTGTTGATGAGAAACCCGCAATGGCCGGATTCTTGATCGCTGGAAAAGCTTTGAAACAAATTTACGGTGATAACTTTCCATTCACACTTTATGTTGTTGGTTCTGTGCTTGAAGAAGATGCGGATGGTTATCCGCTTTATCATATCATCACCAACGAAGGAATCAAACCGGATTTTGTTGTGCTTGGCGAACCGACCGATCTAAAAGTTTATCGTGGACAACGAGGAAGAATGGAATTGAAAATTACAGCTACGGGAAAATCCGCACACGGCGCGCACAATCAGAAAGGAATTAATGCGATCTACAAAATGCAGCCGATAATTGCCGAGATTGAAAAGTTGGATAAAAAATTAAAACCAAAACAACCGCTCGGAAAAGGTTCAATTACAGTGAGCCAAATTGTTTCCAAAGCGCCGTCTGTTTGTTCTGTTTCTGATTTCTGCCAGATCCATCTTGATAGAAGAATGACGATCGGTGAAAATAAAAAGTCAGTTGTAAAAGAATTGAAAGCTATAATTAAAAAATATAAGAGCGATGCAAAGATTTCAATTCCAAATGTTGAAGGAACAAGTTGGAAGGGAACAACATTCTCGCAAGAAGCATATTTCCCGACATGGGTTTATGATGAGAAACATCCGCTTGTTGAAGCAGCAATGAGAACTTCTATGGAAGCAATGGGAAAAGCAAAGAGCGGTGTGTGGAGTTTCTCTACTAACGGAGTTGCAACTGCCGGACATTTTGGAATTCCGACAATCGGTTTTGCGCCGGGTAAAGAAGAACTTTCTCACTCATCGAAAGAAGAACTTGTGCTTGAAGATTTGCTGAAAGCGACAAAGTTTTATTCTCTGTTTCCGTTTGAGTTGGTGAAAAATGTTTAAATTACTTTGGACTAAGGTAAAAATATTATCTAAATATTTTGATGTTGTAAAGAGAAATTTTAAGGATTATTTGTTATTCATAATTCTTACTTTTCTTTTATTAGTGCTGGTAGCATTGATAATATATAAAAATAGATTCCTTCTTAACTTTACAGAAAACACTGGTTATTATTTTTATAGCTCACTATTACAGGCTAATGCAGCAATAATTTCTATTTTTGGTGTTTTCTTTATTTATAAAGTACAATCATTGCAATCATTAATTTCAGATATTTTTAATTCTTACTGTCAAATAAGCTCTTCGGCTATGGATTATGCACTAAAATTTAAAGCAATGGATCTTGAGCAAAAAAAAGAAAGACTAAAAGCAAATAACAGCGATAACCCAGTTAGTAAATTTTATAAACAATGGTACGAAGCGGAAGTTAATCTTGTAAAAATTAAAGAGAAAATTATAAAACCATCAATTCTATTATCTACAGCGATTATTCTTCAATCAATCTTTTTATTATTATCTAATGATATTCATCTTCAAGGTAGTGGTTATGAATTCATATCTTTTCTATTAACAATTTTATATGAGAGTTACGTGTTGATATTATTATCTAAAACAATTTATGAAATTACAGTATAAATCTTTTTTGTGGAGGATTAATGGAAACTCGTTTTAAAGGAAGGCATTTTATTACTGAAGACAACTGGACAAAAGAAGAACTTGATATAGTTTTTGATACAGCATTTGACTTGAAGAAAAAATTCTATGCAGAAGAACCAACACTCTGGCTGCCATATAAAACATTGTTCATGATGTTCTTTGAGCAATCAACACGCACACGCAATTCAATGGAAGCAGGAATGACGCAACTCGGCGGACACGCGCATGATCTCACTCCCGATAAAATGCAGATCACTCACGGCGAAGTTGCAAAAGACACTGCAATTATTCTAAGCCGCATGGGACATGGAATTGCATGCCGTAATTGTTTCTACGGAGTCGGCAACAAGTATTTAAATGAACTTGCGGCTAACTCAAGAAAACCGGTCATGTCGTTGCAAGATGATGTTTATCATCCATTCCAAGGACTTGCAGATTTAATGACGATCTTCGAGCATCTTGGCAGAAACACAAAAAATTTAAAAGTAACAGTAAGTTGGGCATATGCAACAACACACTCAAAACCATTGAGCGTTCCCCAAACACAAATTCTTCTTTTCCCGCGTTACGGAATTGATGTTACAGTTGCTCATCCGAAAGAATTTCCTCTCAGCAAAAATATAGTTGAGAAAGCACAGAAGAATGCAAAAGAAGGCGGAGGAAGTTTACGCTTCACAAATAATATGGATGAAGCATTTGAAGGTGCACAAATAGTTGTCCCCAAAAACTGGGGCGGCTTCGGTTTTTATAATGAAGAATATTACCTCTCTAATGAAGATCAATGCAAGAAAGAAATGAAAAGTAATCTTGAGAAATATCAGAGCTGGATCTGCGACGACAAGAGAATTAAACTTGCCGATAAAAATGTTAAGTTGATGCATGCACTTCCGGCTGATAGAAATAATGAAGTAACTGATGAGATTCTTGATAACCCGAATATCTCAATCGTTTTTGATGAAGCGGAAAACCGTCTTCATACAGCAAAAGCAATTATGGGATTAACGATGTAAATAAAAACAATGGAACGCGGATCATTATGATCTTTTATGATTTATCATGATAGATCATAATAATCATAATAAATCTGTGTGCTATTAACTATGAATGATTATATCTACAAATGTTTTGATTGTGGTAAGACGTACGACAAAGATGAGATAGAAAAAAATCTGGTCTATCTCTGTCCAACTTGCGGCATGATTGAAAAGAACCAACCGTTGCGTGGAGTTCTTTTAATTGAATATGATTATGAATCAATTAAAAAGAAATACAAGAAAAAGGAATTCCTAAAGCTGCAGCCAGGAAGATTTTGGCAGTATAATTTTTTATGGCCGCTTGATTTGAAAAATCCCTCAATCTCTTCACTTCTCCGGAATGACATAGAGAGATTATCTCTTCCATCGAATTGTTTATTAAAATATTCTTTCGAAGGAAATAATTTTTTTGTACTTGATGACACACGAAATCCTACTTTGTCATTTAAGGACCGAGCTTCTAGTTTAGTTGCTCTCAAGGCAATAGAGCTTGGTATAAAAGAGATTGCCGCGGCTTCAACCGGGAATGCGGGTTCTTCATTAGCCGGAATCTGCGCAAGATTAGGATTGAAATCAATGATCTTTGTTCCGAAACTTATTCCGGAAGCAAAACGGATTCAAATACAATCTTACGGAGCTGAGATTTATTTAGTTGATGGCGACTATGATCTGGCATTCGATACTTGTTTGGAAATATCCACAGAGAAAAAATTATACAATAGAAACACCGGCTATAATCCACTTACTATCGAAGGTAAAAAGTCTGCAGCATTTGATATTTTTATGACAACGGAAGGGAAAATGCCCGACTTAATTTTTATTCCTACCGGTGATGGAGTTGTATTAAGCGGATTGTATAAAGGATTATGGGAATTGAAAGAACTTGGCTGGATTGAGAAATTTCCAAAATTAATCGCTGTTCAAGCTGAAGGTAGTAATGCAGTTGTTAGATATATGAAGAATCAAAAGTTCGAATACTTGCCCGCTAAAAGTATTGCCGATTCAATTTCTGCCGGTGCACCGAGGTGTTTATACATGACTTATGATGCAATTGTAAAAACAAAAGGTGAAGCGATTCAAGTGAGTGATAATGAAATTCTGGATGCACAAAAATATGTAGCACAAAATTATGGAATATTAATTGAGCCGTCTTCTTCATCAACGTTTGCAGCTTATAAAAAATTTATTACACAAAATAAATTACATGATCAAACTGCTCTGCTTCTTTTTACCGGAAATGGATTGAAGGACACTTCTGCTCTAAAAAGTTGGAATCCCAACATCAAACCGAACTTGCCAAAATTTTTAAAAGAAAAATTATTAAACAAATGAGTAAACCGATCATAAACGGTCTGCTAATCTCAGCCGGATTATCCGGAAGGATGGGACAATTCAAACCGTTGATACTTTACAAAGGCAAATCATTTGTAGTAACAATAGTTGAGAAGCTTTTATCAATTTGCGAAAGAGTAGTAGTTGTGACGGGATTTCAGAAAGATAAAATAGAAGCAATCATTAGTTCTCAATTCTCAACCTTGCCTGCCGGCAGGCAGGTTCTCAATTCTCAATTTCTCAAAAAAGTTAATTGCATTTATAATCCTAACTTTGATAAGGGTATGTTCACTTCACTTCAAGTCGGATTAAAAGAATTGAAGGACTCAGATTGGATTATTTATCATTTTGTAGATCAGCCCTTTCATGAAGAAAAATTTTATAAAGAATTAATTTCTCAAATCGATAATAATTATGATTGGATACAGCCATGTTATAAAGGAATGGAAGGTCATCCGGTTCTATTCAAGAAAAATATTTTCGAAAAAATTTTAACAGCTGATCCGTTTTCTTCACTTCGATTGATTAGAGATGATGGCGGTACAAAGGGGAAAAATTGGGATTGTAGTTACTCCCAAATATTAAATGATTTTGATACTCAATCGGATATAGAGAAATTCAATAAAATTAATAACCGATCTGTTTAAGTCTTTGAGCTACATATTGTGAACTTGTATAAGGTTGTTTCATTTCGAAATTTACAAACGATTTTTTATTACAGTCATAAACTCTAATTCGATCTAAATTTTTATAAACAATTAAGTCAACATCAACCGCATCGGAAAGTTTGTTTAACATTTTCTTAGAAAGATTTGCTAGATCATAATCGAACTTCGTTATTTTATCCCAGGTTGTTGCATCTTCTACAACATTAAATCCCAAAGATGAAAACATAGATACTAGTCTTAATCTTTCCCTATCAAGAGAGAAGTTATAATTTTGAACATCACGAGTAAGAGGCATTATAAAAACAGAAGTTGTTTTAGAATTTGTTTCTGCTTCTTGAGAGAAAGAAACTGTTGAGATAGTAAGAAGCAATAAAATCGAAAGTAAAATGGATTTGTATTTCATGATCTCTCCTATGCCTAATATTATTTTCACTTCTACCAAATCATAATTGAAATAGTTTCAAAAAACAAGGCAAAATTTTATAGATGAATTTATATGGATTTTACTGCCAACTGTCCGCATGCGGCAGCGATGTCATCACCCTGTGTTTCGCGGATCATAACAGTGATATTGTTATTACGGAGTTTATCGGCAAATTGATGAATCTCTGTTAACGGTGTCGGTTCAAGTTCGAAAGAGATGCCTTCCGGAGCCATATGTTTTATACTGTTGAACGGAATGATATTAATTTTTGAAGGAATAGAACTGCAAATTTTAGTAAGCGCTTTTATATCTTCGTATCTATCGTTGATATCTTTAAGCATTGTGTATTCAAATGTGATTCTTGTTTTGGTTTTCTTGGCGTAATATTTTAATGCTTCAAGGTTTTCTTTGAGAGAATATTTTTTGTTGATTGGCATTATCATACTTCTAATATCTTCAAATCCGGAGTGGAGCGAAAGGGCAAGTTTAACTCGAACACTACGATCTGCAAGATCTTTTATCTTTGGTGCTATGCCTGCAGTTGAAATCGTAATGCGCAATCTGCTTAATCCTTTTGTAAGCTCGTGTGTAAAAATTTCTACTGACTTTAATGTTGCTTCGTAATTAAGAAGAGGTTCACCCATTCCCATATAAACGATATTGGTAATATTTTTTTTACCATGTTCTTTGGATGTTAGAAGATATTGATCTACAACTTCACCGACAGAAAGATTTCGTTTGTAGCCCATTAGTCCTGTTGCGCAAAATTTGCAATCAAGCGGGCATCCGACTTGAGTTGAGATACAAAGAGTATTTCTTTCTCTTTCCGGAATAACGACCGATTCGATCTTCCGTTCATCATGCGTTGAGAATAAATATTTTTTCGTTCCGGTTGAAGTAGAATTTTGAGTTGTTACTAAACTTAAAGTTTGTAGTTCGCAATTTGCAGATAGCTTTTGTCTAAGCTCTTTAGAAATATTCTGCATTTCGGAAAAATCTGTAGCAAGATGATTATACATCCAATTATAAACTTGTTTACCTCTGAATTTTGACTCGCCGATTGAAACGAAATACTCTTCAAGTTCCGGAAGCGTTAGACCTTTTAATTGTATTTTCTTGTTATTGGTATTCATTGAAACAAATATAGAGATCAAGATGGAAAGTGACAAAGAGAGAAGTTCCTGAGTACGTTAGTTCTTTAGTGCCTGAGTATTAGAAAGAGAGTTTGATATTTGAAAACCTTTCTGTAGTTTTGAAACGTAATCAACGAATCAAAATTAGATTAAAAAGAGGAAAGGATGAATTTCGAATTCACGGAAGAACAACTGATGATTCAACAGACAGCTCGCGATTTTGCTGAGGCAGAGATAGCTCCAACAGCTGTTGAGCGGGATAAAGAAGCTAAATTCCCGGTCGAATTAGTTAAGAAACTAGGTGAACTTGGGTTTATGGGAATGATGGTTTCACCTCAATATGACGGCGCAGGACTTGATACTGTTAGTTATGTCTTGGCAATGATAGAGATATCAAAAGTTGATGCAAGTGTTGGAGTAATAATGTCCGTAAACAATTCATTAGTTTGTTACGGATTGGAGAAATGGGGAAGTGATTTAATAAAAGAAAAATATTTAAAACCGCTTGCACGCGGAGAAAAACTTGGTGCTTTTGCTTTGTCCGAACCTGAAGCCGGAAGCGATGCTACGCATCAACAAACTTCTGCGGTTAAAGATGGAGATCACTGGGTTATTAACGGAATGAAGAACTGGATTACCAATGGATCTTCCGCCGATTATTATTTAGTTGTTACTCAAACAGATAAAGAAAAAGCTCATCACGGAATTACAACATTTCTGGTAGAAAAAGGAACGCCGGGTTTTGGTCACGGAGTTAAAGAAGATAAACTTGGAATTAGAAGCAGCGATACTTGTTCATTGACTTTTGAAAATTGCAGAGTGCCTGAAGAAAATGTTATTTGGGAAATTGGTAAAGGATTTAATTTTGCAATGGAAACTCTCAATGGCGGAAGAATTGGAATTGCTTCTCAAGCTGTTGGAATTGCAGAAGGCGCACTTAATGCCGCAACTAAATATGCAAAGACCAGAAAAGCATTCGGAACTGAGATTGCTAACCATCAAGCCATTCAATTCAAACTTGCGGATATGTCAACCAAAGTCGAAGCTGCAAAACTTTTAACTCTTCAAGCAGCAGCATTAAAAGATGCTGAAAAGAAATACGTTAAAGAATCGGCTATGGCTAAATTGTACGCATCTAAAATTGCAGTTGAATGTGCCCTCGAGGCAATTCAAATCCACGGCGGTTATGGTTACGTAAGAGAATATTTAGTTGAAAGATATTTACGAGATGCTAAGATTACAGAGATTTATGAAGGAACGTCAGAAATTCAGAGAATTGTAATTGCGAGAGAGTTATTGAAGGATTGATAAGAAGTGACTGAGTGCCTATGTCCCTAAGTAAATATTTATAAGGAATAATGTGACAAGATTAAATATTGGGAAAATATTAAGCATTTGTATCTATTTATTTTTATTTAGTTTTCCATATAATCTTAATGCACAAACTGATTGGGTAAGGTGGGAAGGTAAAGAAACTTTTTATCAACTTCCCGCCACTCATAACCATGATTATACAGTTGATAAATCTAGTTTTGGAATGATATTACTTTCTGTTTTGCGAAATACATATTACTTTTTTATATCTGATTTGGATGGCGATAATTGTCCGTTTGAACCTTCATGCTCAGCATTTTTCCTTCAGTCAGTTAAAGAAACAAGTATTATTAAGGGAACGTTGATGTTCGCAGACCGTTTTACACGGGACTTAAATTTTTTCAAAGGAATGAATCATTATGCTTTACTTGCATCGAAGAAATTTTCTGATCCGGCTTATAACTATACACTTCATTCTGCAAAAATAAAATTCTAATCCAATATTGAAAACCAAAACCAACAAACGATTTATAGTTGCATTCTTCTTCTTGATAGTTCTACTGAACACCGCCAATTGCCAACTGCCAACTGCCGGAAATATTTTCTCGCCTCAAAACAGACTACAATTCGGAAACTTTCTTTACAAGGATAGAGACTATTTACGCGCTGCTGAGGAATTTAAAGAATATTTAAAAAACGAAAGCAACGATACAATTGTATTTAGATTAGCCAACAGCTATTTCAAAATAGGGCTCTTTACAGAAGCGGTGGATAATTTTAAGGGATTATTTTTCGGCTCGCAATTATCTGAAGAAGCCCGGTTGTTATTTTATGAAACTATTTTTTTCCGGAATGACTACAAGTCACTGCGTGAACTTGCTGATGAAAAAAATTATTCTTCTTCAAAATTTGCTAAGGAGATCGAACGATTAAAATACATGTCCTACTTTTTTGATAATTCCGCTCTGCCCGATGAAAATCTTGTATTAAAGAATTTTCCGGACACGGTTCAATCTCGGTTGGTAAATTTTTATCAACAGAAGAAATTTCCGCAGCATAAAAGTCCTACAACTGCAGCAATATTATCTACGTTCATACCCGGAGCAGGTAAAATATATACCGGAGAAGTTGGCGATGGAATTACTTCATTAATTGCAACCGCATTAACAACATATCTGGCAGTTACAAATTTCAATGCAGATCATCAATTCAGAGGATGGTTGTTTAGCGGACTGGCTGCTTTTTTCTATGCTGGAAATATTTACGGTTCTGCCGCATCAGCACAAATTTATAATGCTAGGATTCAATTCAATTTTAATAAAGAAGTAAAACTATTTTTCGAACAGAGAAATTATTTCTTACCCAAGATAGATTACTAATATGAAAATCCGGTTTACAGCAATCTTACTTTTATCCACTTTTTTATTTACTGCAAAAGCACAAGATCATTTATTAATTCAGTCGGATTATGCTAATAATCTATTTAACAGCAAACAATACTACGATGCGATTACTGAGTATAAACGTCTTCAATTTTTCGATTCAACAAAAACATTTAATTACGAAATAAATTATAAAATTGGAGAATGTTACAAAGCCGGGGCAAAATATGATGACGCAGTAAAATATTTTTCTTTTGCTGAACTGAGTGCTCGTAACGAAGATGAACATTTTGATTCGAAGACACAAATTATCCGGACAAATATTTTAAGAAGAACAACCGACCGTGCTCTGCAGCTTTGTGATGAACTTGAAAAAGATCAACGATTTAATGGTAAGAGCGATCAAATCAATTATTGGCGCGGATGGGCATTTATCTTAGCAGATAATTGGGAATACGCCGCCAAATCTTTTGCTAAAATTAATTCAAACCATGAATTAAAAATACTTGCCGAACAAACGGACAAAGCCAAAGTTTCTGTAACATTTGCAAAGGTAATTTCATATATTTTGCCTGGTGCGGGGGCAATTTATAGCGGTAAAATCTTATCAGGATTAATGTCAATAGGTTGGAATTTACTTTCCGGGTATTGGACAGTCAACTCATTCATAGAAGACCGAGTATTTGACGGAGTTGTAGTAGCAGAATTAGTTTGGCTTCGGTTCTATAGAGGAGCCATTCAAAACGCAGAAGAATTTGCACTCGAGAAAAATTTAGAAGTCTCAAATAAATCTTTACGTTATCTTCAGAACGAATATAAGGGTATCAAACCGTGAAGCTTTCAGAAGAAGAAGTAAGAAAAATTACGTTCGAAGCAATTAGTGAATTAGGAGATAAAGCTACTCCGGAAGCAGTAAAAGAATTAGTACGTAGACGAGTTGAATCAATGGGTGGCGATTACAAATTCGAGAAAGGCGATGCCTCATCAGGTCGTGTAATTTTAACATCGTTTGGTTTAAATCATCCCGGCATTGTTGCCGGTGTAACTAAGGCGCTTGGTGATGCAAATTGCGACATTCAGGATCTTAGTCAAAAAATTCTTGGCGATTTTTTTACAATGATTATGGTAATTGATATTTCCGCTTCGCAAAAAGATTTAAAAGAAATTCAAGAAGAGATGAATAAAATTTCAGCACATTTGAAAATTAAAATTTATTTACAGCACGAAGATGTGTTTAGGTATATGCATCGTATTTGATAGTTGTCTGTAGTCTGTGGTCAGTTGGAAAACATATTTATGGGGGTCAAATTGAAAACTAATTTTGAATCACTTAGGATTTATAGATTATCAGAAGAATTATCAGATCTGATTTGGGATATTGTGAGTGCTTGGGAAAAATTTTCAAAAAATACTATTGGTTCTCAAATAGTTAGATCTTCTGATAGTATAGGTGCAAACATCGCTGAAGGAAACGGCAGAGGAACTTATAATGAGAATAGAAGATTTGCTAAAATTGCACGCGGTTCCTTATTTGAAACAAAACATTGGTTAAGAAGAGCAGTCAAAAGAAATCTTTTAACTAAAATGCAAATAGAAAAATTAAAAACAATAATAGATGAGCTAAGTCCAAAATTAAGTTCATATATTAATTCTATTGGGAGTTCGAAACAATTTTCAACTGACGACGGACAACAGGCAATAATTAAATAATACAAAGAACGACTAACTACTAACAACGGACAACTAACGCGCTATGCCTTATGAATTTGAAGAAATACTTGAAACTATCCGAATGACCGAGATCGAACATTTTGATATTCGAACTGTAACGATGGGAATTAGTTTGAGAGATTGCCATGATAGAAATATTGAAGTAACTAAACAAAAAATATATGATAAGATCCTTCGATACGGAAAACAGCATGTAAAACTTGCTAAAGAAGTGGAATCACAATATGGAATTTCAATTGCCAATAAGCGTATATCTGTAACGCCAATTTCAATTCCGTTCGATGCGTGTAACTTAGAAGAATTTATTGAAATTGCAAAGACTCTTGATAAAGCTGCAGAAGAAATCGGGATAGACTACATTGCGGGATATACTGCATTAGTTCAAAAAGGGATGACAAACGGTGAGAGCGAACTCATCAAATCAATTCCCTTTGCACTATCACAGACAAAACGTGTCTGCTCAAGCGTCAATATCGGTTCTACAAAAGCCGGCATTAATATGGACGCTGTGATGATGATGGCGGAGGTAATAAAACTTACTGCCGAAAAAACAAAAGATAACGATTCGATCGGTTGCGCAAAACTTGTGGTTTTTGCAAATGCAGTTGAAGATAATCCATTTGTAGCTGGTGCATTTCATGGTGTAAGTGAGCCGGAAATAGTTTTGAATGTTGGTATCAGCGGTCCCGGCGTTGTTTTAGAAGCTATTCGTGAAGCAGGCAATGTTGATCTACAGCAGCTTTCGGAAGTGATAAAAAAAACTATTTTCAAAATCACTCGTGCAGGAGAATTGATAGGAAGAAAAGTTGCAGAGAAAAATGGAATTCCATTTGGGATAGTTGATATTTCTTTAGCCCCAACACCGGCTGAGGGTGACAGTATAGCAGATATTTTGAAAGCAATGGGCATTGAAGATGTTGGTGCACCCGGAACAACTGCTGCTCTCGCTATGTTGAATGATTCAGTTAAGAAAGCCGGCTTGATGGCAAGTTCTTCTGTCGGTGGAATGAGCGGTGCGTTTATTCCGGTTAGTGAAGACATGGGAATGATCCGTGCTGTGCAAGCCGGAAATCTTTCATTGGAAAAATTAGAAGCTATGACCGCTGTTTGTTCAGTTGGACTTGATATGATTGCAGTGCCCGGCGATACTACTGCTACAACTATTGCAGGAATTATTGCTGATGAAGCCGCCATCGGAATAATTAATGACAAAACAACAGCAGTAAGAATTATTCCCGCATACGGAAAGAAGATCGGAGACTTTGTTGATTACGGCGGACTCTTGGGTAAAGCACCGATCATGGAAGTAAGAACAATAAGCTGTGCAGGATTTGTAGGAAGAGGCGGAAGAATTCCAGCGCCAATGAGAAGTTTAACGAATTAGGAATCGAAAAAATTTTATGGTAACTCAATCTGTTGATACAAATCCGGAAGTCGAAAGATTTCAAATTTCTCTTCTTCGAAAAGCGAGCGTTGCAAAAAGATTCGCACTGATGCAATCGTTGACTTCAACAACAATCCAGCTTTCTAAAAGAGCAATTGCACGATCTAATCCGGGATTGAGCAAAAGAGAATTGGATCTACTTTTTGTTAAATATCATTATGGCAATAAACTGGCTGAACAACTTCGTGATTATTTAATCCGGAACGGTGATGAATAAATCTGATTTAGCAACTATCTTAGAACCTGTTGTAAAAACGTTTGAAGAATTAGGAGTGTTATATTATGTAAGCGGCTCTGTTGCAAGTTCTGCATATGGTATCGCAAGAGCAACGTTGGATGTTGATTTGGTATCTAATTTACAATCTCATCAAGTCAACCTTCTTGTGGAAAAATTGAAACCGGTTTACTTTATTGATAGCGAAATGATTCTTGATGCAATAAAAACAAGGTCTTCATTCAACATCATTCATCTTGATTCAATGATGAAGATTGATGTTTTTATTTTGATAGACAAACCATATCCGCAAAAAGCATTTGAAAGGAAAAGAATTGATACTCTTGATGATGAAGCCGACTCAATTAAAATGTATCTTTGTTCGCCCGAAGACATTATTCTCAACAAACTGGAATGGTATAAAGCCGGAAATCAAGTTTCCGAGCGGCAATGGCTTGATGTGTTGGGTGTAATCAAAGTGCAAGGTGATTCCTTAGAATTAGAATACATAAAACTATGGGCAAAAGAATTAAATGTTTTAGATTTGTTAGAGAAAGCATTAAGTGAAGGAAGTGTTTAATCTATCTTCGGAAGAATTCCTGCACCTATGAGAAGACTTACTAATTAAAATAAGTATTCAGAATAAGTTTCAAGATAAAAGGAGGATAAATGAGTAAAGGTCTTAAGATTGGTTTGGGGATTCTTGGTGTAGTAGTTCTTTTTATTATTCTCACAGTATCATGGGCTACTGGTAAATATAACAGCTTTGTTGGTTTGAATGAGAACGTAAAATCTGGTTGGAGCCAGGTAGAAAATGTTTATCAAAGAAGAGCTGATCTTGTTCCAAATTTAGTTGCTACCGTAAAGGGTGTAGCAAATTTTGAAAAAGAAACTTATACAGCAGTTACCGAAGCACGTGCAAAAGTTGGGCAAATAAAACTTACTGCTGATCAGCTTAGCGACCCTGCAATGATACAAAAATTCCAAGCTGCTCAAGATGGTTTGGGAAGTGCGTTATCGCGATTATTAGTTGTATCCGAAAATTATCCTCAACTGAAAGCAAATGAAAACTTTTTACAGCTTCAAGCTCAATTAGAAGGAACGGAGAATCGTATTACGGTTGAAAGGCAAAAGTATAATCAGGTTGCGCAAGAATATAATACTGCAATCAAGAAATTTCCCGGTGTAATAATAGCCAACTTTGGCGGATTTAAGGAAAAAGAATATTTCAAATCATCAGCAGGTTCAGAACAAGTACCGAAAGTACAGTTTTAACGTAGAGTGTAGAGCAACGAACGTAGAGTGATAAATAAATGAAAAAAGTTTTTCTGTTTATTCTAATACCAATTTTATTTCTTAAAGCACAGATTGAGATTCCAGTATTAAAAAATTATACTACTGATTTGACCAACACTTTATCGAATTCTGAACTCTACACTCTAAACTCTGCTCTCAAAAATTTCGATGATTCAACTTCCAACCAAATTGTATTTCTAATGATCTCTGCTCTTAACGGAGCTTCGTTAGAAGATTTTACACATCAAACAGCAACTAAAAATCAAATCGGTTCAAAGAAAAATAATAATGGTGTTCTTTTCTTTGTTGCCAAAGATGACCGCAAGATGAGGATTGAAGTCGGTTACGGATTGGAAGGAACTTTACCGGATGCACTTGCCAACTCAATTATTAGAAATGAAGTCCGTCCTTACTTTAAGCAGGGTAATTATTATTCGGGTATTGCCGCCGGAATAAATGCAATATTGTTAGCTACACGCGGTGAATATCAAGGAGACGGGGGTAAAAAAGGAAAAGGAACCGGTACAGGAATTCCTTTCATCTTTGCAATTATCCTTTTCATAATTCTCTCTTCTATTTTTAGAAAAGGGGGAAGAGGCGGCGGCGGGGGAATTTTACCTTGGATAATATTAAGTTCAATGGGAAACAGCCGTAGAGGCGGTGGATGGGGATCATCTGGTGGTTATGGAGGTGGGGGAGGCGGTTTTGGCGGTTTTTCAGGGGGTGGCGGTAGTTTTGGCGGCGGCGGAGCAAGCGGAAGCTGGTAAATTATTAATTCAAAAGCCCAATTTGTCTTGAAGTTCTAACCTTGTTTTAGTATTATTTCAACCGCATTGATAGATATTTCAGAAGGTATAGAGTTATTTAATAAAGCTGATTTCTTTTCCGCTCACGATCATTTTGAGTAAAGCTGGATGGAATATGACCGGGAAGAAAGATTTTTCTTTCAAGGAATGGTTCAAGTTTCAACCGGATGTTATCACCTCATATTCGGAAATTTTAGAGGTTCGTTAAGCCAACTTAAGAAAGGAACTAAAAAAGCTGAGATCTTATCTCCCTTCTCATAGAAATATTGATTTAGAAAATTTAGTTAATATTATAGAACCCATAATCCAAGAGTTAAATGATTTTATTTCTGAACAAGACCCGCAAATGTTTCGGAACAAAATTCCTAAGATTAGACTCAACGATTAAATTTTTTTAATAAATAAGGAGGCCAACTATGGCAATCATGATAACTGACGAATGTATTAATTGTGGCGCATGCGAACCCGAATGCCCCAACACAGCAATTTATGAAGGTGGTGCAGAATGGAAACTTGCAGGCAACACTTACGGAGAAGGACAAGCAGCTCCTACCGGTGCCGATGGTTTTTTCTCAAAAGATTTTTTCTATATCGTTCCTGATAAATGCACCGAGTGTGTCGGATTTCACGATGAACCGCAGTGCGCTGCTGTTTGTCCGGTTGATTGCTGCGTTCCGGATCCTAAACATGTTGAAGATAAAGACACGCTACTGAAAAGAAAAGAATATTTGGATGGATTAGGAAGATAGCTGTTAGCATTTAGCGTTTAAGGTTTTATTGTAGAGCCGTCTCAATATTGAAACTGGGACGGCTTTTCATTTTGTGTTAAAGAAAAAACATATCATACTGGCAGAGCTGCCCATTTTGTAGATTATAAGCCATTGCAGCCAACCCGATTTCAATAGTTACTTTTTCGATCCATCTGAGTAAAAATCTTTTGAAGGAAAATAATTTATCTCATCATTCGGAAGAAAGACAGACAGTCGTTCTTAAAATGCTTGAGAATGAATAGCAAAATTTAAATCCGGTGGAATTTACGGCAATCAATTTCCCGAAAGATGGATCCCTTCTGCAATAGCAATACTTGGTAAACCTTTTACCGAACAGAATAATTTTATGAACAGCACATAGAAAATCGTGCATTCAAAAATAACTGAGTTTTATTAAAACAGAATTGATTATTTATATACTCAAGAAGGAAAAGATATTTTTAATCATCAAAACAGAACAATATAAGTAGGTTAATAATTTCGAAAGCCCTTCCCTTTGGGAAAGGGTTGGGATGGGTTTAGTTATTAACTCACCTTACGTAAAGTATTGTAATTGTCATATTGAGCGGAGCGAAATATCTCAAAACAGTTTGAAATCGAGGTGTTGAGATTCTTCACTCCGTTCAGAATGACAATTTTGCGTAAGGTGAGTTATTAAATGGATTTACTCTGTCTTCATTAAAATAAGGACGATAATTCTCTGAACTTTCCGCTTCCTGAATCCATCCATTGTGCAAACCGTATTTATCCATCAGTTCAATAGCGTTTTTGTATTCCGATTCGCGAAGTGTACGGTTTATTAAAATATCATTCGATGCTTTGTTGGATGGATAATACTGCGACATCAACGAAATGTGAATGTTTGAATTTAACTCTTCCGCTATGAACTCGAAAACTTTTTCCGATTCTGCTAATCCATTCGGAAGAACAAGATGACGAATGATTAATCCGCGAACAACAACATCACCATCATATACCAGCTCATCTCCGACCTGACGGAACATCTCTTTAATTGCTTCTTTAGTGTGATCAAAATAATCATCTACTCTGGAATAAGTCTTTGCATTTTGATTATTGCCGTACTTGAAATCCGGCAAGTAGATATCAATCACACCGTTGTAAAGTTTGAGCATATCAACCGAATCATATCCGTTTGTGTTATAGATTATTGGCAATCGCAAACCTTTTTCAGTAGCAAGATAAATTGATTTAAGAATTTGAGCGGAGAAGTGTGTTGGTGAGACCAAACCGATGTTATGACAATTTCTCTCTTGAAGTTCAATCATTATATCAGCAAGACGCTCTAATGAAACTTCATGCATCTTTTCAACTTTCCAGTTTTGACTGATTTCATAATTCTGACAAAACATACATCTCAAATTACAATTGCCGAAGAAAATATTTCCAGCGCCTCTATTTCCCGATAGAACAGGTTCTTCTCCAAAATGTGACGTATATGAAGAGACTATTGGGAGTTCGAGACTTTGACAAATTCCATACTCTCCTCGCGTACGATCAACTTCACAGTTACGCGGGCAACTTCTACAAGATTTTAAAACGCCAAGGGTGGATTGAGCTCTTTTCTTGAGTTCACCGTTTTGAAATAATCTAATATATGAGGGAATAAAGTTCATTTATCTATCGGCAAATTTTCTTTAGTATAAATCTATAAATATTCGTGTTTCTTTGACAATAAGAATTACATGAAAGCCGTTCTTTTGAATGTCGTAATCGAAACTGATAAAAGTAAAATTCTTACTGCTTTTTTTAATATGGATGTCCGAAGATAAATTGAATAAGAACTATTCTTGGAAATTTGTGAGAGGTGTCATTTTGATATTTCTTATCTTTTGTTATCTTAAAAGTAAAATAGAAGCAGAGCAATATGAAGATCGCATTTAAAACACGATTAAATGATTTTCTTAAGAAACCGTTGGTAGGACTTATTCTTACCTATATCTCTGTTACAATCATTCTATCGCTTCTCGGACTCTCTTATTTTAGTGAACAGAAAAACAAGATCATAAACGATCGTTATGAATATCTCGGCTCGACTGCGGAATTTAGAATGTCGCAAGTAATTCAATGGTTGAAAGAGAAATATTCTGATTTGGAAATTCTCAAGGTCAGTTCTCCGCTATTAAATCTTTCAAAAACAAAATTGACTTCCCAATTGAATGTTTCGCCCGAGATCAAAAGTTGGTTCGGTTCGTTGAGGAGATATTATGGGTATGACGATATCATTATTGCAGATCACTCTGAAAAATTAATCTACAGTTTGTCATCGTCCAAAAAATATTTTACTAAGATTGATTCTTCATTATGCAGATTAGCATCTGATTCCAACATGGTTCTTTTTTCCGATTCAGATGAAAGAACGACTGTTCAGACCGCGCTTAAGTTTTACATACCTCTCGAAGAAAAAAACAGCGGTGAAAAAAGAAATGGCGGTGTATTGGTTCTTATTTTAGAACCAAAGAAAAATTTTGATCCTATCTTAAATCAAAACATAGATAAATCTCCAACTCTCGAATCGTTGTTGGTAAAAACAATCGGCGATAGTGTAGTGTATCTAAATTCATTACGAGTTGATCGTGATAAAAATGTATCGAGTCTGCCTTTAAAAAATAAAGCTCTTACGTCTGCCAATGCCATTGAGGGAAGAAGAAATTTTGTGGAAGGGATTGACTATAAAAATGAAGAAGTGATAGCCGTGATTCAAAAGGTGCCTTCTTCATCATGGTTCTTGATCACCAAAATTGATAAATCGGAATTTTATCAACCGGTTAATGATTTCGGTAAAATCGTTTTCCTGGCGGCGACATCATCAGACTTTCTATTGGCTATTATATTATTCTTCTTCTGGAGAAAGAACATCTTTTCTAATTATAAAAGAAGATATGAAGCTGAGATTGAAAAATTAAAACTGGAAAATCGTTTTGAAGCATTGATAAATGAAGTGAGAGATTATGCAATTTTTATGCTGGATGCCGGCGGCAACGTGATATCGTGGAATGAAGGATCAAAAAAAATAAAAGGTTATAATCCGGAAGAAGTTATTGGAAAGCATTTTTCTATTTTTTATACCGAAGAAGATAAGATCAAAAATAAACCATCGAATGAATTAGAATTTGCAGTAAAGAACGGCAGTTTTGAAGAAGAAGGATGGAAACTGAAAAAAGACGGATCTTTATTCTGGGCTAATGTTGTAATCACTTCATTGAAAGACGACAAAGGAAAATTGTACGGATTCTTAGAAGTAACGCGCGATCTAACTGAAAGAAAAAAAGCAGAAGAAGAAATAAGAAAATCAAGAGATTTTTATTTGAAACTGCTTGATGATTTTCCAAATCCCGTCTGGCGTTCAGGTCTTGATGGTAAATGTAATTATTTTAATAAAGCGTGGCTTAATTTTACCGGGCGGTCATTGGATCAGGAAATTGGAGATGGCTGGGCTGCGAATCTTCACCCGGAAGACACGGAAAAAGTAATGAACAAATTCTACACTGCATTTAAGCAGCAAAGAAGTTTTACGCTTGAATACAGAATGAAAAATTCAGAGGGGCATTTTCGTTGGTTAATCGATTTTGGAATGCCGTATTATGATATGGATGGAAATTTTGCAGGCTATCTCGGTTCACGTTATGATAATGATGACCGCAAGAAATATGAGGAAACAATCAATACGCTATTAAGAATAAGTGAAAAACTTTACTCCTCTCTTGAGATTGAACAGATTACGGACTTTTTAGTTACCGAGAGCATACAATTAGTGAATGCTGAAAGTGGTTTTGCTTGTTTGATGAATGAAAAGGAATTTGAAACAAACAGATATTATTATAAGGATCACTGGGAATATCTTAACAAAATCTATCCGACCGATGACGCACTCCTAAAAAGATTCATTGCTGATAAAGAAAGTTACACGTCGGTTGACACCTTGAACGACGATCTGATTGATAAAGAAATTGTCAATCGTTACGGTATAAAACAAATCCTTTCAACTCCATTATTTGGTTCAGCCGGAGAGTTGATAGGATTTTTCGAGATTCATAACAAAAAGAATAATAAAGTTTTTAACAACGATGATATAAATTTATTGAGAGCTGTAGCGCGAAATGCTTCTATCTCAATTGCAAAATCTTTGAACTACGAAAAATTGAGACAGACTGAATTACAACTTCGAAAATCTGAATCGGAGTTGCGGAATCTTGCCGCTCAAATCCAATATGCAAGAGAAGCGGAAAGACAACATATAGCAAGGGAAGTTCATGATGAGCTTGGACAATTATTCACCGGTATTAATTTGAATGTCTCTCTTCTTACCGAGATGTTAGAGCAAACTAAAAAACCATCGGTAGTGGAAATACTTGACGAATTACGCTCCGTTCAGATTTTTGTTAATAAAGGTATTCAAATGGTAAGAGATATTTCGGGAAGTCTGCGGTCATATGTACTGGATCATCTCGGTTTAATTCCAGCAATTCATGAATATTGCCGTGAGATAGAACGGATAAGTAATATCAAATGTAATTTCAAATCAGAATTGGAATCCTTTAACCTCGATGAAGAAAGAAATGTAGCTCTATTCCGGATTATTCAAGAAGCATTGACGAATGCGATCAGACATGCGGATGCCAACATTATAGATGTGAAAATAATGCAGTCGAAAGATAATTTGGATATTTTGGTTTTAGATAATGGTAAGGGAATCCGGGAAAGTTCCGAGACCAGGACGAACTCGATGGGTATTCTGGGCATGAAAGAAAGAACTATCTTTTTAGGTGGTAAATTGAACATTGAAAGCATCGAGGGAGAAGGTACCAAGATTCATCTTTTAATTCCTTTTGAAAAAGAACTAAATCCAGAAAGCTGAGGGTATAAAATGAATATCGCATTGACAGACGACCATGAAATAGTAAGAGAAGGACTTAAAAAAATATTGTCCAAGCAGAGTGATCTAAATGTTGTTGCGGAAGCTTCGAGTATTAAAGAATTGGAAAGCAAATTGAGTGAGCAGCAAATCGATTTGGTGATGTTGGATATCTCTTTGCCGGATAAAAGCGGATTGGATTTTATTAAGGATATTAAAATTCGCTACACTGATCTAAAAATTCTAATGTTCAGTATTTATCCGGACGAAAAATTTGCAAAGAGAGCAATTAAAATGGGGGCAGACGGCTACCTGAGCAAGAGCGCTAAACCAAGTGAAATTATTAATGCCATAAGAAAGATTGAAAAAGGCGGGAAATATATAAA
>JBBAAM010000022.1:0-53126 GCA_041658245.1 Melioribacteraceae bacterium | reverse complement strand
TAAGTGATTATTTGTATTTAGCCACGAGTTCCTTATATGCTTTTGTTGCCCGCACGTTTGTTAGATCAGCATCTGATTCCATATAAGAAATATTTACTTGCCCGGTCTTCAAAGCTTTTTCTAAAACTTCTATTGATTTATCTTCTTTGTTCATCATTGAATAAGCACAAGCAAGATTATAATAAACGAATGAGCTTTCATTCTTCAATAACTCTAGAGTTTTTTCGCAATACTTTTCTGCTTCAGTTGGATTATTTAATTTCATTTCACATATAGCAAGACAAGCATATGGTTCAGGATTATTGTTTTCATCTTTTTCAATAGCTTTTTCCCAATTTTCTTTTGCTTCTTTATATTGATTCATTTGAAATTGAGCAAGACCAAGATAATAGTAAGCTATGTAGATGTTATTTGGATTCATTGAAATGAGCTGCTCATAAATTTGAATTGCCTCATTCCATTTTTGCGAATTGAAAAATAATTCTACTTTCACATTTAATGCTTCAACACTATTATCCAAGAGTTCACATAAAACATTTGCATGTTTTAAGGCGTCATCAAATCTTCCGGCTTGTTGGTAAAGATTAATAAGGTTTCCTCTGAAAGTTGTTGTGGTTGGAGAAAGTTGAAATCCTTTTTCGTAATACTTTATCGCTTGGTCATAATCTTTGTGTTCAGACTCCATTAAGTAAGCATACATTAAGTAAGCATTGCTTTCTTGAATATTAAGTTGTATAGCTTTTTTCAATAACGGTTCTGCATCAGAAAATTTACTTAACGTAATCATAACTAATCCCTTTTGAAAATATCCTCCATTATATGCAGGCTCTTCTTTTATAACTATATCAAATTGAGTTAATGCTTCTTCGTATCTTTTTAATCCTTTAAGTGCAATTCCAATTGAGTAAGCCACTCCATTAGGAATAATTTCATCACACTTCTTGAATTGATTCAAAGCTTCTTGGTAGTTCTGATTGTTAATGGCCTCCCATCCTTTGTTGAAATAATTCATGAATTCTTCTTTTTTACCTGGGATTGTAATTCTTACTGTATATCTTTCAACTACTTTTCTGTTGTCAACATCACCGGGAGCTTCTCCGCTTCCTAAGTATTTTCCACAATTAAGGCATTGGTTTTTTTTTGCACATTCGTAACATATTTTTATAAAATCATTGTATATAGTACCGCAAGAATGGTGTCCGGATATCAATCCAGATTTTTTAAAACATTCATCACAGATATGAGCATAACTAGTTAGCGACTTGTATCCACCACATTGTTTGCAATAAGATGCCCATTTATAATCACATTGAGGACAAAATGGTACCCTTGCATTAATTGTTTGCGCTTTGAGAATGGAAGTTTCTCCAAGAAAACATAATGCAGTTATAATCAACGGTAGTAGAAAAAAGAAAATTTTTTTCATATAGATTCTCCTATTCGAAAACCGAATTAATGCTCTCATTTTATTTATAATAGTTGTCACAAAAGTGAAATAATACAAAATGTAGAACGAAATTTATTTCGTTCTTGCTAAATATTTAACGAACTGAAGTTCGCGCTACAAACCATTCAAATTTATTTTAAATAAAATAAATTCCCGTTGGTGCGTAACAAGCTGGTAAACCACCAGCTAAACCTTCAGGCGGTAACTCTCCGCCAATTATTTCTCCATCAAACTTAAATACAGCTTTCTTTGCTTTAGCTTCAATTACATTTTGATGAAAAGGCATACCACCCGGTCTATCGTAATATTGTGCCGTGTCAAAATCGCTCAGCTCAAGTTCGATAGTATGTTTAGCCACAATAACTTTTGCTTTAACTTTGTTCGGGAAATCAACCCTCAAAGAAATTTCTGCTTTAAATACGGGAGCCTGTTCAAATGGCGTTCCCTTGAAAATATTCGGACCATAGTATTGTCCAAACTCTTTGTTCTCAGCAACAAAGCCAAAGAAATCCGGTACTTCTTTGTTCTGCGGATTAATAAGAATCATTCCCGCGCTGCAAATACCAAGCGGGGTGTTAACCATTTTTGCAACGTGAACAAGAACGTTTGGCATTGGGCTATCCGGAGTTGGTTTTAACATTGCGTCAACACCGTCATGCCATGAAAGAAATGCTGTCGAGAAGTTTTGTCCGGTTCTTTTAATAATAGTTTCCATTTTTTCTCCTATTATTTAAATTTTTTATTCTCAATTCCCCACTCTTAATTATTCTGTTGGCTCCCAAATGTATTTACCAGTTTTATCTATGTAGCCCATTTTATTTTCTATATATATTTTTGCGATTCCGTTATTAAAATTTCCAGCCCTGTCAACCCAACCAATCACAATTTTTCCATTAACATCCAGATACCCATATTTTTTAGGATTGTCGAAAGTAGATACAATTGCTAATCCTTCTGAGAAGTATGACATTGTTGGATAAAGTGTTGGCGTTAAGTACTTGGGAGTCTTGTCAATCATTGCCCAGCCTGTATATTTTTTACCATTAAATTCGGTTTCGGTAACAACTTGAGCCCGTCCATCTATAAAATCTCTTGCTTCTATAAACAGAGGATTAACAACTATTTTTCCCGATTTGTCTATAAAGCCAATCCTGCCATTAATTTTAATTTGTGCTAAACCATCAGAAAAATTTCCGGCAGCATCAAATTTTGGATCAATAACAACTTTGCCGTCATTATTAATGTAGCCCCATTTGAAATCAATTTTTACGCACGCAAATCCTTCGGAGAATGGTTTTGCTTCATCGAATTGAGGTGTTATTAAAAATTTGCCGGTTTTGTCTACATAGCCATAAAGTTTATCCTTTTGCGCGGCAATCTTCCCTTCAGAAATTTGGCTGTAATTTTTACTAAATCCGGTTATTGATTTTCCGGCATTATCAATATAGCCGCCTTTGTCTATATAACTATTTTTTACACCCTGTAATGTTTCTCTAATTTCTACTGACGCAATCCCGCCTTCGAAATAACTAACGTAATAATATATCGGTGTTATAACTACTTTTCCCGATCTATCTATAAAACCCCACAAATCTCCATTGCTTATGGCCGCAAATCCTTCATGAAAAGAAGAGGCAGAAAAAAATTGCGGCGGGATTACAATTTCTCCGTTTGTGTTTATATAACCCCATTTATCATCTATTTTAATTGAAGCTAAACTTTCAGAGAATCTATCAGTAATATCAAATTGTGGATCGATAACTACTTTCCCCTTCATATTAATATAACCCCATTTGTTATTCACATTGATTTCGGCTAATCCTTCAGAAAATTCACTGACCGCATTAAACTGTGATTCGATAATGAGTTTACCAATTTCATTAATAAAGCCCCATTTACCATTTACCTTAACCGGTAAAAGTTTTTGATCTGTTTCTTGTGCCAACGAAAGACTAGACACTAAACATATAAGCAATAATGAATAGAAAATATTTTTCATTTTATAACTCCCTTATTTAAATCTTATTCAATGCATAAAGGTTCAGTAATCAATTTTGTACAATGATTTCAAAATTTCTTTCGCTTCGGCAAAACCCATATCAACGGCTTTTTTCAGATCAGCAATTGATTCATCCTTCTTGTTAAGTTTATTAAAAACCATTCCGCGTGTTGCGTATAGTTGAGCTTCCTCCGGTGCGAATGTTATTGCGGAGTTCATTTGCTCAAGCGCTTCGTTGAACTTTTCCATTTTCAAATAAACAGTAGCGCTGAAAGTATAGGGATCCGGGATGATAGCGTTTAAGTCCTGGGCTTTGGAAGCATCTTGTAATGCTGCGTCATATTTTTCCATCAGGTAATAGATTTGTGCACGTTTCAAGTAATAATCAACCCAATTTGGTTGAAGAGCAATTGCCTTGGTTAAATCTTCAATAGCCGTTTGAAACTTTTCAATTTTACCGTATACAATTCCTCTTGTCGCGTAGTCCTCAGCTTTGCCTTCCAATTTTATAACGCTGGTTAAATCATTAAGGGCTCCATCATAATTACCTTGTTTTTCAAGCGCCTTGGCTCGCATTCTAAATGCCTCCGGGTCTTTACCGTTAGGCCAAAGAATTTGGGTATAATCTCCAATGGCTCGCTTGATTGAATCCATTTCAAGATAAGAATTGCCACGATACAAATATGCCGAGTTGAGTTTTGTTAAACCATAAACTCTTTTCCAATTCTTAATTGCATTTGTTAGATATCCAACAGCGCCCTCATAATTTTCTTCTTGATAAGCAGAAATACCAACGCTCAGACAACCCTCAAAGGAACCGCAGTCATACTGTGCAATTCCTTCGGATGAAATAAAGAATAGTATCAGTAGAATTGTAATTAGTGATTTCATTTTAACCTCGTTAACAAAATTATTTTATTTTTTCTATGCTTATGAAATTATCTCCTTTCTTCTGATATGCAATTGCCAGTTTATTCTCTTTTGTATGTGAATATTCAATCCATGGATACGGTCCATATTTTTTGTCTTTGTATTGCAGATATGTGCCGGTCTTATCCGAGTATGTGAAGCAGTAATTCTTTTCATCGGCAGAGAAAGTAGGAATTGTGCATTCTTCAAAAGGTCCGAAAGTTTCCGCATCAACTTGAAGATAACGCTCACCATCTTTTACATAGTGCCAGGCAATCCTTTTACCGGAGGAAGAGAAATTGGGATAGAATACTTGTTCAATCGGTCCAACAATTTTGTCATTCACGCGCGCGAATAATTTTCCATCACTTACATATCGAATACCGAGAATCGAACCATCGTAAGAGAGAGCAATATCATCAACATTATCATAAGGTCCGTAAGTTTTTTCATTTCTAAAAACGTACTGTTTCCCATTCTCACTATAAATGAAGCCGAGAGTTAATCCATCATCTGATAACTGTAATCTTGAGATTTTCTTAAATGGTCCGAATGTTTGCTTATCAACCTGAACGTAAGTGTTATCTTCTTTCTTGAACTCAAATGCATGGTGCGAAGCGTCTTTAGATAAATAAGGACCGTAAGCATAATCGAATGGGCCGAAGGTTTTATTACCTACCTGAATGAATGTTTTCTTTTCTTTTTTGTAGCTGTATCCTAATATTGAGCAGTCTTTTGAAACAGTTGGATTCGGTTCATCTTCAAACGGACCAATTTGTTTATCACCCCATTTGATGAAGTACTCCTTTCCTTGATTATACCAGAAGTAATACTTTGCAGCGTCGGAAGGGAAACTTACCATATAACTGCTGCCGTCAAAAGGGCCGAAAACCTTTTCATTTACCTGAACATATTTTTCGTCACTGTTTTTGAAATAAACAACACCGAACGATTTTGAATCCTTTGAGAATAAAACTTTTCCGGTGTTTTGATATGGACCAAATACTTTTTCATCAACTCTAAAATATTCGGCATTATTTTGGTCATATTGAATGGCATAATGTGAACCATCCAGGCTTAGACTGAATACGCTGATAGACTCAAAAGGTCCAATTTTTTTATCGTTGATCTGCAAATATTCCTTCCCCTCTTTTTCATATTTGGATGCAAAAGAGGAACCGTCACTTGATAATGTTTGGCGGCTGATCTCAACTCCAGATTCGAGTTGAATTTTTTTTATGTCAATTTGACTATTGACGCAAGATGTAAGGCAAAGTAGAAGTATTAATAAGTGTTTCATAAATCCTCCAACTAAATAGTATTATTGTAAAATTGTTTAACGTCCTCTTGTTTTTCCTTTTTGCTCACTCTTATCCTTTAGTTTTTGTTCAAGGTCTTTTGCAGTTTGAAATGCTTTGTTTGACTCGCTCAAATTACCCGTGCTTTTATATGCTTCTCCATATCCATTCCATAATTCAATAAATTTTTCGGTTGACATATAGACCCCGGATTTTACTATCATTCCAAAACAATAGAGCGATTCCTCAAATTTCTTTTGAGTAAGAAATTCCTTTCCTTTATCAAGAATTACATATGCGTCCGATCTTACTTTTAATTTTAATTCCGGTATTTCATTCACGCATTTTTCTAAATATTCTTGAACATTTTCATCTGAGAGGACAAGACTATCTATTTGAACTGCTTGATTGTATTTGATATGCGCGCTTATAAAATCTTTTCTACTAAAAGACTCATTGGCTGTTTCTATTATCTCCAACGCTTTCTTTCGCTTTGGTGTGTTTCTTCTTTCTTTTAGTTTCATTTCCGATATTTTGCTCGCACATTTTTCTAAGTATTCTTGAACATTTTCCTCGGATAAAACAAGACTATCTACCTGAACTGCTTGATTGTATTTGGTAAGCGCTTTTTCAAATTCATTTCTGTTAAAAGACTCATTGGCGATTTCTATTAGTTCAAACGCTTTTTTTCGTTTTGGTAAGTTTCTTTTTTCGGATATAGCTTTATTAATAATTGCAGAATACTCTTTAAAGATTTTATCTTCCTCATGAAATCCGCTCAGCGTTTTTAATATATTTGCTTTAAGATTAGCACCTGCTTCAAACGAAGGGTAATTTGAAAATAATTTAATGTCTTCAGTAATATCGGGAGAGGACAAACACGATTTTGCTTCATAAGGTTTATCTAACATTTCATATATGTATGCTTTTAAAATCATACCATCACCTTTGAAGGGAGCTTTGGGTAGTTGTAAGTCTTTTAGAAATTCCGGTGGTATGGTTGTTTTGTTACAAAGATCTCTTATTGTAAGATCGAGACCATTTTTGGGTCTAATCAATGCTTCGGCTAACTTATCTTCTCCCGGATAAATTATGTGATGTGCATAAAGCGGATGCGGATCATAAAGAAATAGCATCCCATCCCACCATCGAATTTCTACATAGTTTTTGTTAATTCTATCGCTGAATTTTTCAAGAAAATGATCCAGTATTGACAATGCGTCATCATATTGGTGATTAAGAGTGAGCAGTACACTCCAGCAATAAAAATCTTCCCAATTCATTTGCTTAATAGTGCGAAATTTTTCCGATGCTTCTTTGAACTTTCCTTCCTTAATAAATTGATTTACCTCGTTATAAATTGCTTCGCGTTCTGATTGTTGATATGACTTTTTGAATTCATCACCAGTAATCATAATTGTAGCTGAAAGCTTGGAACACAAGGCTAAAAAGACAATTACTATACTTAGTAATATGCCAGATCGAATTTTCATATTTACTCCTTAATTAATTTTTTCAATGCAGATAAAATTTTCTCCAATTATTTTGTATGTTATGAAGATAGTACCGTCAGCCGAAAAATTACAGTTGGCTGCTTCGTAAGGACCGAAGACTTTTCCATTCAACTGAATAAATGAATTGTTGTTTTGTTTATAGGTAAAACCGTACTTTTTCCCATCTTGCGAATAGTTTGTTCCTTTATATGAATCAACCGGGCCATAATTATCATCATTTATTTTTATAAATATTTTTCCCCCAGACTTGTAACAGATTGTATGTGAAGCAGCATCATTTGAAAAGCTAGAACTTAGTATCTCATCATAAGGACCTTCTGTTTTATTATCATTTAATTGTAGAAACCATTTATCATTTAAGCGGTAAGCAAAACTAAACTTCATTCCATCTCTAGAGATGTAGCTTTTAAGAACTTCATCGTATGGTCCGTAGGTTTTATTCTTATTGTCTGCATAATATTTTTTGTTTTTTTTATAACTCATTAAATATGCTAAGCCGTCAGCCGAAAAAATCGGAGGTTTGCACCAATCGAATGCTCCGAATAATTCATCGTTTATTAATGCGTAGAATTCATCATCGCTTATATATGTAAATCCGAAAGAACCATTATCCGCAAGAGTTATTGATCCTACATTTTGATAGGGACCGAATTTATTTTCATTAATCTGAACGTAATAATTCTCTTCATCCATGTAAACAAATCCGTAAAACAAACCATTTGGAGAGAGATAAATTTTATCGACGTTATTAAGTGGTCCAAATGTTAGACTATTAATTTGAACATAATATTCAAAAGCATCTTTCGAGTAAAAGAATCCGTATTTAGAAACATCGTTAGATAGAACCGGTAATGAAACAACTTTATATGGACCAAATGTTTTGCTTCCAATTTTTACAAAAGATTTACCTTTGATGTCCTCATAAAAAAATCCTGTTATACAACTTTTTTCAGGGAACTCGGAAATGAATGCTTCATTATATGGTCCGTAGAATGTATTGTTGATCTGCAAAAACTGTTTATTCTTTTTTTCATAATTAACAGCTATTATAGATCCATCATAACAAACGTACGAAAGCATCAAGGATTTCTTTTCGAATGGACCAATCTTCATATTACCGGATTGATAAAATCCTTGACTTCCTTTTTCGCAAACGGCGATAGATCTTGTGCAGTCTGAGTTTAAAAATAGATCTATGACTTTAGCATTTTTGTCGATCTGAACACGCGAAACAACCTGGCAATAAATTAAGCCGGATATAAAAAGCATTGCAAAGGAAAATTTACTTTTCATTGTCTTCTCCTTCTTCAGAAGTAGTTTATTATTAAGTGAAATCATTTATATGTCTGCACTTAGGAATTCCTCAATCGGCATTCCATGAAAAATATTTTATTACAATATCAACGTTTGTCCTCACCTCAGCGGAGTTGTCTTGCCCTTTTCTTAATGCTTTTTTCTGATATCCTTTGCACGTGAAAAAAATGAATTCATCATTGTTAGTAAAATACCTTGGGACAGAAACTACCTCAGACATATCAGAAGTAACGTTTGTTAGAGAAGTAACGTTTCCATCCCTCAACGCCCTAAATCCATCCGCCGTTATTGTTGCGTATATATCGCCAATCTGTTTCTCTAAAATATTTTTAAGTTCCTCACCTCTTTTATCTTTAATTCCAGGAATAACTCCGCGAGTAGCTATGAGAAATAAATACAATTGGTTTTTGTGCTGATATGTGAACCTAAAAATAAATTTGTTTTCTTCAGTTTCTAGTTGAAGTTTTTGCGCCAAGAAATCTGTTCTTTCTTTCAAAACAGGCAAGTTACATATCAATCCATTTGAGAATTCAAACCGATAATACTCCCATTCAGCCGGCAATATTTCGCTCTTGACAAATTCACCTTCTTGGGCAAACACTATTGTTGAAAGAATAAGTAAGTAGAATAAACCAAATATTTTTTTGCGCATAAATTTCTCCATAATGAAATTATATTCTTAATTCTGGTTTTAGTTCTCTAAGTTTTTCTATAAAAATTCCAAACTCGGCTTCGCGGAAAGCATCGTCAGTAATTCGTATTCTTGGACCGGAAAAAAGTGTAATGCCGGGAAATGATGAATCCGCATAACCGCCGAGAAGTATATTTACTATTCTTCGATTCAGTTTTTTGAAAACATTTATTCCGGTTATCTGTTTTTTATCAACTCGGGTTTGAATAAGTTCTTGTCCGCGGTAAACAGTTAAACCATCTTTATCAATTGACACCATTTGAATTCCTTTCTTCATCCATCTTTTATAATCAATGTACATATAGATGAATAGAATGAATATTCCGAGAATGAAAAGGAACGGATTATATATTAGCCGGATGATCAATAGAAAAAAGAGAATGATAGTTCCGGCGATCATTGCACCAATATTTACCAGAAATAGATAAGAGCGGGAACCGATCATAGTAAATGTTTCAGAACTTTGAGATTGATCCGATGTACCAATTATGGTCTTGGATTCGTTTTGAAGTTTAAGCTGTAGTTCATCCCAGTTGTTGGCTTCTTCGTAGGAAACATAATATTGATCTGGAGGATATCTGTTTTCGAATTGTCTTTTTGTTAACCAAGCTAAATGCGCTAACTCTCCGCCGATATTATTATTTACGGAAAGTTCTGCCTTATCAACAATTTTTTCGCTGGAGATTTCTTTAACGATAACGAAATACATTATTGCTCCATTAACGTGATTACCAGAGCAACATTTTCAGTATTTTCTAAAGTTAATGTCTTCTGGAAGTTACATCTTTTTCAATATAGTTGAAATGCACTCGCCAGAAAAAAGGTACGGACCAACATTATGCTGATCCGTAACGCTTTTTTTCACTTTACAATTATTAAGAAATCAACTTCTAATAATAGTTTTTAGAGTTCGTATCCCTTAATAACTTCTTTATCAATAGTAAAGATGTATTTATTGTTTGGTGATACTAAAAAGATCGGGCGTTTTGCTTCATCGGCACTCCATTTTGTTGTACCGGTTTTCATATTTACACTTGTAACTTTTCTATCAACGCAATAAACAAGTTTATCGCCTATCACTTGCGGCATAAACTGAACATTGTCTTGGTCGTATTCCCATTTATGCAGCCAATTTATTTTTCCATCTGCAGCGTTAATCATTGCAATGCCTTCAGTTCCCATTGCGAAAATGGAGTTCTCATTATATACTGTTCGCAGACATTTCTTAGCAGCAGCACCCCAAATGGTAAACCCAAAATCGTAAACAATCCACGCATCGGCTTCTTCCGATGCAGAAATAAATTTATTTAAGTGTGTTCCGGTTATTGCCTCGGATACTACAGAATAAAGCCCAATAAAACGCCCGCTTATAGGCCATTCTTGAATAGCATACGTTTTTTCGAATGGCATTTCTCCGATCTTACTTTTGTCTAAATTAATAACGTAATCAAACTTTCCTCCGTTTGGAGTTAATTGCAGCGCATAAATATTTTCCTCATCTCCGTAGTAAAGTCGTTTGGTAATAGGATCGTAATTATTTTTTAGTGAGAAACCAGGAGTTAAAAAACTTGGATCAACTTCTGTTTCAATTCTCCAAAGAAGATTGCCCGTAGCGCAATCGTAGGCTGCAAATCCGTATGGATCTTCATCCCACTTATTTTCAATTTTCATAGAGATGCTTTGAAATATTGTTTCCGGCTCACTTAAACTAACATTGAATTTTCTTTCTCCGAATTTTACATATAGTACATTATCTACCAACATAGCTTCCCGCGGTATTCCTTTAAGTGTTTCTTTATTTAGCCATAACCGTTTCTTCGCTTTCAAATCATAAGCAGCAATGTTCTCATCACCTACAAGAAAGGCAAGATTGCCATTGATATATGGCATCATATCAGCATAACGCACTGCACCAATAGACATTATAGAATAGTCGCTTAGACGCAGATAATCTTTAAATAAAATTTCACCAGTCTTTGGATTAATCAAAGCAATTCCATCGCCACCGGATTCTTTCGTATCCGGATTTTGTAATGAATTGATTGATAGTGTACCAAAGACAAGATTCCCTTCAAATTCTTCAATAGAATAATTGAATCCGATATTTTCATAGCCCAGTGTATTTTCTACCTTCATTAGTTTCATAAAAGGGCTAAAGATGGAACGCGCCCAATCAGCTTGTCCGTATGGCGTATTGCCTAAAGATGGAGTTTTGTAATTAACTTTTCCGGTTAAGGCATCAATACTCATAAGATAAATATTAGCGCCTCCTTCACTTGCTGAAGTATTAGTGTAAGTAACCAATAAATTATTTCCGTCAACTTTGATGTAGCGGTGAGCATATCCTTCAAAATTTTTGTCTCCTTTATTCGATCGCCATAGAATTTTTCCATCAGCAAAATCAATTGCAAACATTTCATTTTTCAAACCGGCAAAGAGAATTTCTTTATTGCCTACTTTCATTATTTGAAATGTTCTGAAATCATCAATAGATGCTTTCACTTCAGAAACTTTGCCGCTGTTGAAATCAATGGAAACAACAACTTCATCACCTAATACGGCACATCCATTTTCCGTTGGGAATATTGCCCCTTTCTCTTCATCGAAAGAAGTTTTTCTTCTGAAAATTTCTTTGTTTTCCTGAACGTCAATTATAGAAACAAAACCATCAAGAGTGAAAACACAATATCTCTGATTGGGGGAAACATAGCACCAAGTCTGTTTGCTTTCTACCATGTCTCCGTCAATTTCAAAATCTTTTACAAACAAAACTTCTTTACCATCTTTATAACTGTAAAGACCAAGCGCATCTGAATCGAGCAGGACAAGCAATTTTTGCTGCTTGTCTAAAGAGAGAACATTCCATCCGCCTTTTCGAGTAATCCATTGATTGTAGGAAAGCCGCGTGCGCCATAACTCGTTACCGGAGTTGAGATCAATCCCTAAATGTTCAAGTCCATAACGCAGAATGGTAATATTACCGGCAAATGATAATTCGGTAAACTCGTCCTGGTCAATTTTGTTATATTCTTTCTGCCAAATTAGTTTGCCTGTCATTGCATCATAACATAAGAGGTTGTTATCTGCGCTAACAAGATACTTTTCGCCTACAAGTTGATGCGCTCCTTTTACCTCGTAATCATCCACTTCGAGAGAGTAAATATTTTTTCCCGTTACAGCATCATACAGCCAAGCATGTTCACCGCATTGTAAGAATAGATAATTTCCATCTCTCAAAAAGTTGTAGCTTTCTATTGGATCATCAAGCTCGAGTATCCATTTGGGTACTTGTTGTGCAAATGCAGTTACAGTTAAGAGCGTTATAATTATTAAAATCTTTTTAACACACATTTTATAATCTCCTTTCTAAAAATTTTTTATAGAATATCTGTGAACAATCCAAGTTTAAATTCTAACCGTGAACCGCTTAAACTTGTGCCGGGTTTTGCAGAGTCTTCTAATCCTTGAATGATTGTGTAATCAATTCCAAAATAGAGACCGCTTTTCATCATCACGCCAGGTGTAAAATTTATAAAAATAGGTTTCTTGGCGCCCGTTACTTCTGTGCCAGCACTTACCGGAACAGTTATTGAAAATCCCATCTTCAACATTATATCATCAGAAAGCAGATAATCTCCATTAATGTAAGGTCCAAGATTAATGTAAGTTCCTCTTTGAGCATTGAATTCTCCGTTGCTGTCCCAAAATTCAAGGGAAAAAATATTTGAAGATAATCCGGCGGCAGCTCTTGTAGATTTGTCATAATAAACATTCACTCCGCAGTTCATTTCAAGAAATGAAAAGAACCAAGGAGACGTAGGGTCAGTAACTTGCTTATTTTTAATCCGGCTTAAGGCATGGATAAAGTCATCAATGAAATGAGATTTTATACTCATATTGTATGCCCACATGCCGGTTTGATTCCATTCCATTAATATCGTAACTCCCCAAATATTTGGATTGGTTTCGTACGGTCTTAACTTTCCATCGCTATCAGTAACTTTTCCATTTATCGGATTTAGGTTATGCCCGATAAAAGTTTTTGTTACTCCCCAAAAGTTACCGATGTTATAAAACTCGTCTTGATACTGAGCAAAACTGGTTAAAGACGGTGCAAGAAAAAGAAGAATTAGAAATATTCTTTTCATTGTTCACTCCTTTTATTTGAGTAATAAAACCTTTCTTGTTTGATTAAAGTTATCCGCTGAAATTTTGCAGATGTAAACTCCACTTGTATATTTTTCTGCATTCCATTTTACTTCATAAGTTCCGGCGCTAAATTCTTTATCAACAAGTGCTTCTACTTCTCTCCCGAGCAAATCATAAATTTTAAGAGAAATAAAATCCTGCTTTGGAATTGAGAAGCGTATTGTGGTTATGGGATTAAATGGATTGGGATAGTTTTGAAACAGCGTATAATGTAATGGAAGTGATTCTTCTTTTTGGATCCATGTTGTGCCTCCGGTTGTTGATTTGAGAATGGTTCCATATTGTCCAACTATCCACCCGGTGGTTGGTGAAACGAAATGGACTTTATTCAGGTCACACATAACTGTAGGCCAAGTTCTTGTCCAGTTTAAACCACCATTGGTTGTATTCCAGACTTGTCCTTCGGTGCCAACTGCTATTCCTTTGTTCGTATCGAAGAAAAATACCGAAAGAACAACGAGTTCGATGGTTTGCTTAACCCAGGTAGTTCCACCGTTAGTTGTTTTCCACATTCCTGAACCGGCAACAAAACCTACATCACTATTTACAAAATAAACCCAATTGCCCTTGGGTGAACCGGTTAATAATGTCCACGTTACTCCACCATCAATCGTTTTGTAAGTGGCAGAATTAAAACCGGTACAATAACCTACAGTCGAGCTTACAAAGAAGACAGAATTACAATCATAATCGGCAACCTTATTCCAAGTGGTTCCTCCATCTGAAGTTCTACTAATATTCATATAATTAGCAGATATTCCAATATTCGAATTTAGAAACACTAGCGACATTGAAGTATAAGAGCTTGATTGTTTTGTCCAAGCATCACCACCGTTTGTAGTCTTATAAATTGCAGAGGAACCTCCTACCCAACCAGTGTTTGCATTGATAAAATAAACTGACTTCATTGAAGGCAATTCACCACTTTGTTTTTTCAGCCAGGTTGTACCACCATCTGTGGTTTTATATATGACTCCGTCATAATTGCCCACACCGCCGACTACATATCCCGTGTTTGAATCAATAAAATGAGAAGAATTAATATGAGTTGTGAAACCACTACTTATCGCCGACCAATTAAGACCCCCATTTGTTGTTTTCATTATTCTTCCAGCATCGCCAACGGCAATCCCGGTGTTTGCATCTATAAAAGCAACTCCGTTTAATTGTTCAATTAATCCAACGGAAATCTCAGTCCATGAAGTACCTCCATTTGTGGTTCGATAAATATATCCTTTATTACTTCCGTTGGGATTCCACTCTCCGCCAACAACAATTCCTGTATTTACATCTTTGAAAAAGGCACCATATAAACTGATAGTAGTAGATGGGAAAGTAATTTTTGTCCATGATACCCCGCCGTTATTCGATTTAAAAAATGTACCATATTGTCCAACAGAAAAACCATTATTAGCATCTATGAAGTGAATATTGTAATGCTTCCCTGTAAATGTACCAGATGAAGTCCATGTGCTGCCATCTGTTGTTCTAGCGATAAGGAAGTCGCCTGCAATCCACCCCGTGGTGGCATTAATGAAATAGATTGACGAGATAGTACCTATTCCAGTTCCCACATTTTGTTTCGTCCAATTTGAACCGCCATCGGTTGTTTTGTACAGTTCTCCATTATTTCCTCCAACATAACCGGTATTTGCATCAACAAAGAAAACAGCATTCATATCTCTATTTATACCGAGACTTTGCAGCTGCCATGTATTCCCCCCGTCAACTGTTTTGAAAATAGAGTAATCACCAACAATCCAGCCGGTATTTTCATTAATAAATGAAATTGAACTTAATGGGTTAGTTGTCTCTCCTACTATGCCGGGATTCTTGGGAGCTGGTAACTTAATCCAAGTTGAGCCACCATTTGTAGATTTCAGAACAGCACCGTTATCTCCAACAGCCAAGACAAATGTTGAAGTTAGATATTTAACTGCCTTAAGATTGTTATTCTGCGGCAATGGGTTTTGCCAGAACCATTGCCCCAAAGCTGCCTGGGTTAAAAATATTGTTATGATAAATATTTTTTTCATAAGCACTCCGTGTTAAATGTTTAAAAGCAATTCATATACTGGTTCCATTTTGATCTATTTCTTTTTCTTCTACAGATAATTAATTCAATTTTTAAAACAATAGAATGAATAAGAGGGATAAGATTTACCTACATGTAAAGATTATTAGAAAACCCTTAGATTAACAATGACATGAGTATGTCATTTTAGAATTAACCCGAATTGAATATTCGGGAAATGAGAGGAATTTTGTGCGTGGATATTATTTTATGTAAGTGGTCAGATCAACCCGTTCTTAAGTGCTTTAACAACCGCTTGCGATTTTGAATGAACATGAAGTTTTTCGTAAAGGTGTCTGATGTGATTGCGGACTGTATCAAGACTGATATATAATTTTTCTGCAATGATATTATAATTCATTCCCTCTACAAGTAAAGCAAGTATTTCTTCCTCGCGTGGTGTGAGTGTAATTTGTTCTTCTCCACTTGGTATATACTTCTTAAACATCTCAACCGCACGACGAGCAATAATTGGAGTCATAGGCATTCCTCCGGCAGCGGCATCTTCTATCGCATGAAGTAGTCGCGCAGGCGGTGTTTTCTTCAGCAAATATCCGTTTGCACCGGCTAGTATAGAATGGAATATCAAATTATCATCATCGCGACCGGTAAGCATAACAATTTGTGCGGCAGGTATTTTTTTCCGTATGTCACTAATGCCTTCGATTCCCGATTTACCCGGAAGACCAATATCAAGCAAGACAACATCAGCTTCGGGTAATTTACGCAGAGAATCTTCGAGCGATTCAAATTTCCCCACACAGCGGAATCCTTCCGTGCTTTGTAGCATGTGATAAAGTCCTTCACGAAAGTCCTCATTGTCTTCTATAATAACTACACGTATCGGCATTTTAAGCGCCATTTCATTTACACCTAAAGCTAAATAGTATTTATTAGATCTACAATGACATGATTATGTCATTCTTATTTTAAAATTAATTTTTGTTCCATGCTCAGGAGATGATTCAAATAAAAGTTCAGCGCCAATTACTTCTGAACGCCTTTTCATGTTGGATAATCCATGACCGCGTGGCTTATTTATTGTTTCATCCACCAAAGTTTTTTTAATTGCAGAAACTTTGCGACTCTTTTCGAATCCTTTGCCGTTATCTTCTATTGTCAATTCGAAAACGCTCTCATGATATTTTGTTGTCAGAGTAACTTTTGTGGCATTTGCATGTTTGATTATGTTGTTCAATGCTTCTTTAAAAATTAAATAGATATTTCTCCGCACATCTTCCTGAAGAGAAAAATCTGTTGCTAATTCTTGAACGTTAATCTCATATTCAATTCTATTAATACTACAAAATTCTACCGTAAAGTTTTTCATACGTATTAGCATTTCATTTAGTGTATCATGTTCAGGGGCAACCGACCAGATTATATCGCCCATATGGTCAATTGCTTCTGAGGCAAGAGAACTGATTCTATCCAATATAGTCTTATGCTGTTCTGATAGATTGTGAAATTGGCGTTTAAATGATTCGGAATATAAAGCGATGCTTCCTAACGTTGAGGATATATCGTCGTGTAAATCGCGAGAAATTTGTGTCCGTGTTTTTTCACGTTCTTCTCTCAAGTGTTTTTCGTGTTCAAGCCGTTCAATTTTTTTATGGAGGTTGCGTGTAGAATAATAACGGATTGTACCAATTAAGATTCCAAAAAAAAGAATTGCTGAAATTAATATAAACCAGCCAGTTCTCCAGAATGGAGGTGTTATAATAAATGTAATTTGCGCAGGATGAATTGAATAGACACCGTCTGCATTAATTGCATATACCTTAAAAGTCATTCTTCCGGAATATAAATTTCGATATCTGACTTTTCTTTCTGATGTTTGCGAAGACCATGTGTCATCGAAACCTTCCAGCCTATAAATATATTTCACCTTTTGTTCATCGGAAAAACCTAAAGCACTAAAATTAATTGTAACATCATTTTGAAGATAACTCAGAGCAGCAATAGAATCTGAGGAATTTGTATTTGAGTAATTTATAGAGTTATAGAAATTTACTGTATCTGCAAATGCTGATTCAATCTCAACTTTAGGAGCAATGAGATTACGATGAGCTTGAGATAAATCCACTTTAACTGCACCTTCCGTATTTGCAAGCCATAATATAGATGAACCTTTACGATGATAAACGTTATTGATGCTTGCATCGGACGAGGGCAGAATTGCAAAACTTCCGTAGTTGTATAAACTATCGTTTCTGTATTTGTGAAGAGATTCATTTGTTACAACCCAAAGTTCATTACTGTTTTTATTTTTTTCATTGGCGGGAAAAATTGCTAACACATTTTTGCCGATTAATCCGTCTTTCGCAGAAAAAGTTTTGATTTTTTTCCCTGTTAATCGAACCAGTCCTTCATCAGTACCAAACCAGATAATATTATCAATTTCTTCATAGACACAAAAAATTGTATTTGAAGGTAATCCGTTCACTTTTGAAAAATTTTGAAAAGTGTTACTGATAAAGTTACTTGCGCCGTTGTTGCGCGAAAGAAACCAAATAGAGTTATTACCAGGTACAATGGATTCGATCATGTTGCTTACCATTCCGTCTTGCACCTGATAAAGTTTAAAGTTTTGATTTGTATATTGATAGGTACCGCCGCCGTATGTTGATAACCAGAAAGTTTGTTCTTTCATTGTCCGATCACAATACAACGAAGAAACACCATAAGCGATATTCCATTTTTTGATGGTTTGACGAGAAAGAATCTGCTGAAGGGTTAAAGTGCCGAATAATTGATCGAAAGTTCCAATATAAATATTTCCTTTTGCATCTTCTGTAAAACATCTTACTTCTTTTGTGGTTGATAATTTACTCTCAAGATTAATCAGTTTATCATTAGCTATTATTGAGACACCGGTTCGTGTTCCTAACCAAATTCGATTAAAACCGTCTTCCATTATAACAGTAACATCATCTGTTGTTAATCCACTCTTACTATTATAAACTATCAGGTGTGAGCCAAGAAATTTTTGTACTCCGCTGCCCATTGTTCCAAACCATAAATTACCTTCATAGTCACAGAATGAAGCACTTATTCTATTTTGCGCCGACTTCTTAACAACACATTCAAAAAATTCTTTTTGGTTTTTTTCAAGACGTAGAATACCCTGGTTCTCCGTACCGCACCAAATTTTTCCGTCTTGGTTTTCTGAAATTGATTCTATGGAGACAGCGTGGAATTTCCTCTCAACTTTTGGATTGCCACTTTCAACATTTGATAATTCTAAATAACCAACTATTCCAATCAGGCAAACATTTCCATTAGTACGAGTTATAGCTTTTGAAGGTCCTAACCCGGGGATGAAAAATCCTATCACTTCATTTGGCAAATACACTTCTGATATTTGAAATCTTAAATCGTTGGTCGGTATTATTCTTCTTAATTTTTTTGAATCTCCAATAAGAATAGAACCATCTTTTAATTTTGTTAATAGACAACTTTGTCTATCCAAAGCTAAAAAGGAGAATTGTTCTTTATAAAAAAGTGTAATGCCTCCATCTACATCAAAATAAATTCTACCGTACATATCCTCTAATATATTTTCAACTGTCTTACCTTTTAAGCCATCTGATTCTGTATAAGTTTTAAAACCCCTTTGATCATATCTTGTTACTCCGCCTTCATGTAAACCAAACCACATTGAACCTTTTTGATCTTGGTTGATGCACATGACAAAATTATTTCCCAATCCATTACTTGAGGAGTATGTAGTAAATGATTTTCCATCGTATCGGGATGCACCGCGGTCTGTTCCAAACCACACGTAACCGGTTCTGTCTTGATAGATACAAAGAATGTAGTCGCTTGGAAGTCCCGATGCGCGATTGTAAGTTTTAAATGCTAGTTGTTGAGGAAATGACAAAGAAGAGAAAGCAATAACAAGATTAAAAATGATAATAAAAGTTCTCAGAAATTTCTTTTTGCAAAGCAGGTTTAATGATGCATTCATACTGTTAATATCAAAATATAGTTAGGGGAAATATCTCCGGTTTAGGATCTATATTTGGGAATCTTTATTAGCAGTAGAACTGGCAAGTGAATAGGTATAATAGAGAACGCATACTAAACTTATCGAAATGATTATTTGAGTGCAATAGAATTCTGATGTAATTATATAGTAGAATCAAACCTTGAATCCTAATTTCAACAAGTTTATTCGGGAGAAAAATAGAATGGTCTTTGTTGTTAGCAATTATTTGATAGACCTTGAGTTAAAAATATTTTTATTAACTTTGTTTTACCATGATTGAAAAATACAAACACATAATTTGGGATTGGAACGGTACAATAATTAACGATGTAGATCTTTGTGTCGAACTCATCAACTGGCTGCTGAAAGAAAAAAATCTTAAAATGATTACAAAAGAAGAATACAAGAATATATTTACAATCCCCGTAAAGAATTATTACGCGGCACTTGGATTTGACTTTAAAAAAGAGCCGTTCGAGGTTATCGGTAAAAGGTGGATGGATGAATATGAGCGCAGAAAATTTGAATGCACAGTTTATGACGGTGTAGTAAATGTGATGGAAAAAATAAATAAACTTGGAATAGGGCAGTCAATTCTATCTGCATATTCACAACACACACTTGAAGAAATGGTAGCACACTTCGGTCTAACTAAATACTTTTCTCACATAGTCGGTTTAGATAACATTTATGCTGCGGGTAAACTTCATCTTGGAAAAAATTTAATGAAGCGGCTCAATAACGGAAAAGGGGAGACACTTCTTATCGGCGATACCGAACATGATTATGAAGTTGCTGTAGAAATTGGAGCGGATTGTATCTTAAGTTCAAACGGACATCAGAGCAAAGAAAAGCTGAAAGTAATTGATGTGTTAGTTATAGATGATTTACGGCAACTTCTCTGAAAAGAAATTAAAATTTTAATTCAAACAAACTCATCGGATCAATTCTTTTTTTATACCACTGAACACCAAGATGTAAATGCGGACCGGTTGCACGTCCCGTTTCACCAACGAGACCGATCACTTCGCCTTTTTTTACTGTCTGATTTTCCTTTGCAAAAATTTTACTCATGTGAAGATAAGCGCTTGTTAAACCCTGCCCGTGATCGAGCAAAACAAAATTTCCGTTATAGAAAAAATCCTTTCCGGCTATGCGAACAATTCCATTTGTAATTGCACGGATAGAATCTCCTTCAACTCCGCCGAAATCCAAACCATTATGAACATTGCTTGGTTTTCCGTTTAAGATTCTTTGAACACCAAACGTTGCGCGTATATCAACGCTGTCAACCGGATAAACGAATCCTCCCATAAATAATGCATCTTTAACTTTGCCAATTTTTGCCCGGGCAGATTTAATTAACTGTGCTTCAAACTGAATTCTATTTCTTAATTTCTTTGGAGGAGTAACGTACTTGTTTGCCAATCTAAGTTTTTGCTCTTCATATTGTTTTTTTTCAAGATCGTATTCAAAGGTCTCAACTTTTTTATTTTTGAATTTTACTTTTAATAAATATTTCCCGGCAGCATCCCTATCAAATCCGAAAACAAAAATTCCGTTCTTATCAATTTGAAGTTTTGCGTTATTTAAACTTGCGCTAACTGCATTTTTCCCTTCGCCAATTATTATTCCACCTTGTTTTGCCTCTCCAAAAAAATTTATTTCTTGAGCGCAAAGTGTAATTGTTAAATTGATCATTAAAAGAAATAAATTATTTTTCATTTAAGAGAATCTCCACTTTTTTACAAAATAATAAAAGATGGATAATGGGCAAGGTTAAAATATATTCCAATAAGCGGAAAGTTGACCCGAAAAATAACGGTAGCTGGATTCATCGCGTGAAGTGCTTCCAACACTCATTTTACCGGTAACACTAAATTTCTTTGATACATTATAGAACAGTTCAAGATGTCCTTCTAACATTAAGAAGCTATTTTTTGGTACTTGACCAATTTTGCCGCCAATTAAAACTCGAAGGAATTCGCTTTTTTCAAGGTACTGGTCTATCCAAAGACTGTGTGATTCATAATTTTTAGGAGAGTAGTAATATGATGATTTGAATTTATAATTCGTATATGAATATTCATATCCAACAGCCATATTTCTATAAAAATATTTGCCAATTCGAATCATAAAATCGTTTCCCTCGTTATTGTCATTCACAGAAATGTATTGGAATCGACCGCTAAATTTTAATCCGTCGCGATGAATGAAATAACCCTCTAGTTTATAAAGCTGCGCGTAATACCGAACGTCAAGTAGGTAAGGTGAGTAAAGAATTAATGATGCGTCGGAATTTTGATAATTAAGGTTTATGGAAATAGTATCTTTTTTTTCGTATCTGGCAAATGCATCTTGCTCATCGCGCACAAACAATCCCTGAGAATTAGACGAGCCAGAACCATAACCAAAAGTCAAATCCTTAGATAATCTTATTAAAGCATGCCATTTTAAAGTTGTTAATCGTTTATCGCCCGAAAAAAATGTTGAACTTACAATATTTTGGTCTAGTCCCGCCGGGTTTGCCTTTAACAAGGTTTTCATGTATGTAACGCCCAAAGAAAGAAAACTTGTTACACCAAGTTCTAATCTTCCACCATATTGTAAAATTCTAAAACTTAAATTATCAGTATAAAATAAACCTGATGGTGCAAATCCAATATTGCTCGGGAACGATTCAAAGATTGAAACTAAGTCTGTAACCGGCAGCCAGCCTTTTCTTTGTTTGATCATTAATATCCGTGTAGAATCTATATCTTTCCAGTCGAGCAGATTATTATAAACCATCCGTGCGGAATCCGGATCGCCGAACTTTGCATATGAGTCTCCTAAAGATAAATTTGCATCATAGTTGGAAGAATCTTGTCTTACTAAATCCTTAAACTCATGAATCACGTTAACGGTATCGTCCATTGCATAATATAGTTTTGCTCGCTGTAACTGAGCATCATAATTCGGTCCGGCATGGAGTACTTTATTATAAGTATCAAGCGCTTTGGAATAATTTTTTGCACAGAAAAGAACGTCACCATATTCTTTCAGAATCAAACTATTCGGTTCGGCTTTCGATAAGTAGTCTTCGTAAAAGGGAATAGCACTTTTACAATCATTTTTAATAACGCTTTGTCTTCCCAATTCCAGAATGGCATAAAGTTTTTCCTCTTCGGCGCGCATCTTTTGCCAGTCAATGTTTGATAGCAATGTTATAACATCTTCATTTATTGCGTCTATCTCTTTTGCTTTATTTGCTAAAGCTAGGGCTGCTTCAAAATCTCGTTCGATCAATTTAACAGAACCCATTGAAATAATTGCCTGAACATTTTCCGGGCGCGCTTTCAAAACACTTTCTAAATATTGTTTTGCTAGTTCGATATCACGGTTTATCCAGACAGAAACTTGTGCGCGGAAGAGTTGGTAATCTAAATTATTTGGATAATCTTGCAGTAGGTTGTCTGTAAGCTCAATTGCTTTATCAAACTCACGGCTCCATGCTGAGATTCGTGCCCATCTGAAACGAAGTGATGCATCTTTTTCATCCGGATTCTGTTCGAAAAATTTATCAAGCATTACCAATGCGCTATCGTACTCTGCCAAGTAATCGTAATACTCTGCTGCCATTTTTATAGCATCTATATCTGCCGGGTTCGATGCAAGCAGAACCTTAGCGTTATCTAATTTTTCTCTGTAAGTTTTTGTACGCGTGTCGGTAACGTAAGTCCATTTCTCTTTATAGCGTGAGTCGTCGGGTTTTGTTACACCGATAAATTGTAATTGCTTATAAGCTTCTTCAAGACGATTTGTTTGGATAAGTTCATCAACCAATTTGAATCTTGTCTCGAGGTCTTTTGGATTTCTTTTTAGAACACGATAGTAACGGTCAATCGGATATTCTTTCTCGAACGCACGCGGATCTTCTTGAGTTACGTATGCTTTGTTTGTTGCCATATCAAGTCCGTCCTGCGCTTCCTTGAAGAACGGTTTGAAGCCAAGTGCATTCTCGAATGCTTTTATTGCAATTTGATATTTACCAAGCCACATTGTAAAATAACCGTAACGACTCCATAAACGCCAATCGCCTGGATAACGGTCGGTAAATTTTTTAAGAATTCTTTCGCCCTTAACGATACTGCCGGTTTTTGCAAGAACTTCCGTGTAACGGAGTATTTCATCCGGCGAAGCATTATCATCGCGTTTTAAGTATTCATCATACCACTGCTCAGATTTATCCCAGATCTCCATTAGCTTATATGTTTTTCCAATCTCGAGATAATTAAACGGTTGGTTTGGATCTATTGCGATCTCGCGTAAATGTCCTTCAATTTTTTTGTTTAGTATCGGGTACCAAATATCAAGAAGCCGCTGAAGATTCTTTTCATATTCCGCTCTCTTTGTTGCATCTCTCGTTTCGATTGAAATAGCGCGCCTGTAATCTAATCTGCCGTATTCATATTGCTGGCGTTTCTCAAAACATGTTGCACGCAAGTTATAACCTTCGGATTCTTGCGGCATGGCAGTGATGTATTTGTTTAATTGATCTACAGCTTCGCCGTAACGTCCGGCTTTCATATGAAGCAGAGCTGTGTACTTATAAATTCCTATATCAACTTTTTGCTGCTGTGTAAAAGAAATTTGCGAAAGCAAAATTAGAATGAGAATAGATATTTGTATGCGAGATTTAATCATATTTATTTTTATTATAAAAACTTATAACCCTCTCAAGCGGATTCTTGTTTATTAGTTCACGGGCATTATTTCCCAAGCCAATTTATCAAAAATTATGCAAAAAGTAACGAACGAATGGAATCTTTGATTAAGCTTAGTTTTTCAACAAAATGGGAATTGGGGCTAGGAGATCTTGCTTTAATATGAAACGGTAATTTAAAATTATCTCATTTTAGAATTGAAAATAGATGAACGGTTGTATATCTGCCGACTTAAACTGTGCAATGAGCCAAATTACAAAAGCGAGTAAAATAATTTTTCCGGCAAGCGGCAGCGCGGTTATTGATCTCTTAATTGCAGCTTCAATCTTAACCGGGAAGAAGTGAGAAACAAAACCGATAATGATCAATCCGAATATTAACGGCATCTTTTCTACAAATTGTAAAGCAACTTCTCCGTGGAAGAATTCAAAAATTTGAGAAAGCATATCTTTCACAATCTGCAAATCGTTCAATCTAAAAAGCAGAAATGAAAAGGCGATGAAATGAAATGTAATTATAATCTGGAAGAATCTTAAAAACTTTGTGTTGTGGATCTTTAATGCTTTATAAAGTTTTTCTTTGGGCTTTTTCAAGAACAAAGCTATTGACATCAGCACGCCGAAGTATAATCCCCAAAGAATAAAATTCCATCCTGCACCGTGCCATAAACCGCAAACAAAAAATGTAATTAGAAGCGCAATCACATTGCCGAAATTTCTCCAGCTTCGTAATGAAATTTGTACCGGTTTGAAAAGATAATCTAGAAGCCATTTGGAAAGTGAAATATGCCAGCGTCGCCAAAAATCCGCAAGGCTTGTTGCTTTGAACGGAGAGTTGAAGTTATCCATAATTTTGAAACCGAGGAATAAAGAGATTCCGATTGCTAAATCAGTGTAACCGGAAAAATCGCAGTAGAGACGAATTGCATAAGCATAGATTGCCAGCAAGTTTTCCACGCCGGTGTATCGAAGTGGAAATTCAAAAATTCTTCCGATGAAATTATCTTCGAGATAACTGCTTAGTATAACCGTCTTCAGCAATCCCGAACAAATTAAAAATACCGCTCTGCCGAGATCATCTTTCGAAATGAACGGTTCCTTATTTATCTGCGGAAGAAAATCAGCCGCACGGTCTATCGGTCCCATTAAAACGTTTGGAAAGAAAGAGAGATATAAAATGAAATCGAGAAAATTCTTAGTTGGCTTTAGTGTATCGTAATAAACATCAAAGATGTATGTAAGCGCCTTAAAAGTATAGAAAGAAATACCAATCGGTAGAAATATTGCGATCGGATTAAATTCCGTTCCGCGTAAATCGCTGATCGCCTGCAATAAAAAATTAGTGTATTTAAAGTAACCGAGAAGAGCAATGTTAAGAATAAGAGCAAGAACAAGAAAAACTCTTTTCTTAGGAAAACTTTCTGTTGAAGTTATCCATCTTCCGAAAAAAAAGTTGATAACTGCCGAAACGATTAGAATAGCGGCGAAATATTCTGTGGACTTGTAATAGAAATAGAAGGAAAAAACTATCAACGAGATTATTCTAGCCCGGTTGTTATTCTTAAACAGATTATAGATAACAAGAAAGAAGAAAAATAGAATTAGAAAAAGACTTGTGTTGAATAAAAGCGGATCGCCGGATTTATACTTAAGAAGATTCCAAATGTTTTCTATTTTGATATTAGAGAGCACTATGAAATATTTTTATTGTAAGAAGTATAATTGCCATTTATCCGAATGAGTCTAAATTTAACCGATCTGTGATTCTTCGTCCTCGGCTTCGCCGATTCCTCAGAATGACTTCGTCATTTGCCGAGCTTTATATCAAGCAGCTTTTGAAGATCGCCGACGTTTTTCAAACGGAGTACTTCATAGCTTTTAAACCTAACACTGAAAAATTTTTCTACTGCTAAGATAATATTAACATGATTCAAAGAATCCCAGCCCGGAACTTCCGGCGCCATTGTTTCATCTTGAAGATCAAAATCATCAAGATTCAATTCGTTAAGGATTACTTTTTTTAATTCTTGTGAGATCATTATCTGCTCCAAACTTGTTTGTCTTCACGATTTAAAATTCTTTCTTTATTAGCTTTTCTGCTTGGTTTGCCGGCAGAACTTTTTATAAGCCATCTTGGCGGGACAAAGTAAACTATATGAATGTTAACGTCAATTGCCATTCCGGCTTTTAATATTGCAAGGCGTAAATCATTCTTCTCTTTTTCAGTTTCTATTTTTGTCTCTGCAACAACTGCAATTTGCTCGGTTCCCATTTTTTCATCTTCTTCACCGAAAGCAATTACACGGCCTGGTATAACACCTTCAACTTGATTAATAGTATCTTCAATATCTTCGGGATAAATATTTTTTCCGGCTACAATTATTAAATCTTTTTTTCTTCCGATGATGAAAAATTCATCCTTGTATATAAATCCGTAATCGCCGGAAAAATACCAGCCGTTCTCAACTACTTCTGCTGTTTTTTCGGGATAGTTACGGTAACCATCGAACATAGAAACAGATTTAACTGCAACTTCTCCTACTAATCCATCGGGAATGTCTTTTCTGTTTTCATCTACAATACGCGCATCGCAGCCGCCGATAAGTTTCCCCGATGAAACACACACACGAACAACAGAATCTTTACCGGCAAATTTCATTACACCTTTAGATAATTCATTTCTGTCAACATAAAGTTCTGTTATTGGTTTTCCGGGTTCGTGGATAGTTAATGCCAATGTTACTTCCGCCATTCCGTACAAACAAGAAAGTGCGAGCGGATTGAGTCCGTATTTCTCAAACTTAGCAACAAACTTTTGATGGCTGTCATACCGTATCGGTTCTGCAGAGTTAACAGTAGCTCTTAAACTGGAAAGAGAAATTTCATTTAACTCATCATCGTGAATTTTTTCTGCAAAAACATTATAAGAAAAGTTCGGCAAGCAAGTTAATGTTGCTTTTTCTTTAGTTATTACTTCCAGCAAAAGTATCGGCGCTAGAACCCATTCGAAGGGATTCATCTGAACAGTTGTAATTCCATATGCTAGAGGAATATGGAAACAAGCAATCAATCCGAAATCGTGATACAAAGGCAGCCAGCTTGCAATTTTATCTTGCTCGGAAAATTTAAGAGCAGCACCTAAATTTTTTACGTGATTTAAAATCGCACGGTGAGATAACACAACCGGCTTTTGTAATCCTGTTGTGCCGGATGAATGTTGTAACAATATCGGATCTGTTTCTTTTACTGATAATGCGATCTGTTCAACTTCCGCATCAACTTTAGGATCAATTTCTGTTTTTATGTCCCATTCAAGTGGAAAGAAAACGGATTTAATGGTATTGCCTTCTTTTTCTATAAGAGGTCGAATTGCAGGATCAAGATCGCGTTCGGTTAAAATATAATCGAGACCGGAACGCTGTGACATTCCTTCGAGTCCTTGGCGAAATTTATCGGGATGAAGACGCGGATTCGGATAAGCAAGAACAGCAGGTAAAGCACCTGCGCGGGAAATTCCAAGATACAACGGATAGAGATACGGATTGTGTCTTATAACAATTGCACAAACGTCACCGGGTTTTATCCCGGCTTCTTTTATTCTTACCGAAAATTTCTTCGCAGTCTCGATCAAATTTTTGTAAGTCCAGCGTATCGGTTCTTCTCCGGCAACCCAATGTACTATTGCTTCACGTTTGGGGTTTCTTTGAGCATTGCTTTCCCATCTTTGCCAAAGAGTTTTTTCTGGGATTGATAATTTTTCAGGATCTTCATTTTGGAAATTGTTCATGCAATCTCAATAAATATTAATTCACAAATTGATTATCTATTTAGTGCATCAAAAGAATAGCTTAGCTGGTTGATATTACCTGTTATCGGCGTTTTTCTTCCTTGAAAAATAGTAAGACTTGAGTAGTCGGTTTTATCCGGCAGATTTTCAAAAAATGAAAATGCAGGCGAAAAAATATTCATATTATCTAATAAAGCTAGTTGAATCTTAAGTAAAGCGGGATTCACTTTTTGATCAAGTTGATTTAATAACTGTGGTTCGGTTGCTGATACTTCTTTGATGTCGCTAAGTAAATCAACACTCTTCAATTTAAAATTGATCACCGGAATTTCGTAATCTAAGTTAATGAAGGAGATCGCATAAAGAATTACAATTGTAACTCCAAGAATGATCAAGGGTTGTCTAAACTTATTCTCCTGTTCCATTTAATAATCATCCATTCTTATTTATAAAAAATAATTCAAATCTTTTTGTGCAGTAACGAAGAGTGTCTTTTGCCTGTTGATTTGTCTTAACAGTTTTAATATTAGTCGGTCAGATCAGCCATAAAGAAGCGCTGGGCATATAAAAAAAATTGAAAACAAATTTTGAAAGTATGAAGTTAATATGCATACAAAATAATTTTAATCAGAAAAAAATCAAAAATCTATAATAAATTGTAACAATGCAGGCGTAATTATTCAACAATATTAAATTACCTTTTGTCTTCCGAGCTGCTGATCTTTTTTTCGTGTTCCGTGATTTTATACTTTAGATTTTTTTCCATAGCTATTAATTCGGAAATTTTTGCAGTAAACTCTTCTTTTCGTGTTTCAACATTAACGGTTTCGGCTTTAAGATCGCGCAGTTCATTCCTCATTTTGGAAATATGTTCTTTTAATTCATCAAGTTCGCGTGAGCTTTGTGCAACCTCAAGACTTAGCTTTTGTTTGTTCTCCTTTAATCCGGAAAAATTTTCGCTGGTCTGATTAAATAATTGTTTAATTTCTTTTTCCAAAGATTCCTTTTTAATTTCTATAGAAGAAGTTTCTGAACGAAGCTGCTGCATATTAATTTTTTGCTTATTCGCTTCGTCTTTAAGTTTTAAGACCTCGTCGTTTAATTCGGAAAATTCTTCTTTAAGATTCCTCATAAACTGTTCAGTTGCTGCTCGTTCTTTTTGTAATACTTTCGTCATCCCGCCGTATTCAGCTATCTGAGTGGTTTTTTCAAGAAGAATTTTCTCTTTGCTGTTGAGTTCTTTTTCTTTATCTAAAACGTCCTGTCGCAGAGAACTCAATCTGTTTTTAGCGGCGCTGAGCTCTTCGGTAAATTTGAGAAGCACCTGCGAAAAATTATTTTCAACTACAAGATGCGCTTCTTCAACTTCGAATTTACGTTTTTCAATTTCTTCGATTGCATTTTGTTTTTGCTTAAGTGATTCGGAATAATTTTCTTCTTCGTTTCTATAAAGCAAGATCTTTTCCTGAATTTCATTCCTAACAACTTCATATTTATGAATTTCATCGGAGAGAGAATTTCTTTTTTCGGATAAAGCATACACGTCAGTTTCCAATTTTTGAGCATTCTCTTTAGCAAAATTGAATCTTAAATCCAATCCGTCATATTCTTTTTGTTTTGCTCTAAGTTCTTCAGAAAGAGAATCTTTTTGGTTTGAATACTCGGCAAATAATTTTTCTTTTTCGGCAAGCTGTCCAACAATGGCAGAAAGAGATAATTCAAGATTTGATTTAATATCCTCAGATAAAGTTATTTTTTCATCTAATGCTTTTATGGTTGCGCTGCGTTTAACTTCTTCGGCTCTTTGCTGAGAAATCTGCTCGATAAGTTCTGTTTCGATTTCTTTAACTCGGGTTATGGATTCATCAATGCTTCCGCCGTATTGACCGATAATCCTGCTCAGTTTTTCTTCTTCAAGGCGTAACGAGGCAACGTTTTGCTGGACTGAACTATATTCATTTAAGAGGTTTTCATAAGAAAATTTTAAATCATTGTAGTGTTTATTAAGATTGTCAATCTCATCTTTGCGGGCATCTAATCCGCTTGCGGCATATTCCTCTGTTTGAGTTACAAAGAGAGATTTTTTCTCTTCCAAAGATTCTATGGAATTGGTCAATTCACGGACCATTCCGGTCTTAGAATCAATTTCATTTTTGAATTCCTCAGCTTGCTTCTGAAGTTCGTTAAACTGGTTACGTGCTTCGGTAAGTTTGTTGTCTAGTTCAATAAGATTCTGGTGTTTCTGAAGAACTGTATGGAGCGTATTCTTAAGTTCATCATTCTCTTCAACAAGTTTTTCTATTTCACTTTTTGTCTTAGATGAAAAGAGACTCATCTTATAGCTACTCCCATGATTGGCTGGTTATATTTATTCCTGGTAAAGATAATAAACTTTGTGAAATGTATCTCTATTTTTATTAATAAACGGGCAGACTTTTCCATTATTAATCTTCCTGCGTGGAGACATCAGATTTAATCGTTTTCAAGGAAGCTATATATATTGCTACCCCGACAGCTATGGAGAAAAGTATTATTCTAACAAATACTCTTTGTGTAAAAAAGATTGCAGAAATACTGATTGCTGTTGTCATCATAACTATAGACGTTATTTTGGATTTTAGCGACATACCTTTTTTCTCGTAGAAATCACGAACCGTTTTTCCGAATCTTGGATGGTAGATCAACCAGTTATAAAACTTTTCGGAACTCCTTGCAAAACACCATGCCGCAATGATCATAAAAATTGTTGTAGGCATCAGAGGAAGAAAAATACCGATCACGCCAAGACCAACAAATATCCATCCTAATACAATTAATAATAACTTTGAAGGCGAACTATATTTCATCAAATAAATATTCTTTCAATTTTTTTTACTCTTGCGAGGAAAAGTGTGATTACATTTAATTATTCATTGATAATTTTTTCCAGGTAATCACGGTACAAAGATTTTGGTATGCTATCTATAAGAGAATGAAATTCTTGTCTATTTATGAATCCTTTTTGATAAGCTATCTCCTCAATACAAGCGACTTTCAATCCTTGTCTATCCTCAATAACTCCGAAAAAATTTGATGCTTTCAATAATGCTTCAGGAGTTCCCGTATCTAACCATGCAACTCCGCGTCCAATCTTTTCAACGTGTAACTCACCGGCATCTAAGTATTTTTTGTTCACGTCGGTTATTTCAAGTTCGCCTCTTGAAGAAGGTTTTAGTTTTTTTGAAATGCCAACAACTTTGTTATCATAAACATATAGCCCCGGAACAGCAAAATTAGATTTAGGCGTTTTCGGTTTTTCTTCAATGCTTATTGCTTTTCCGTTCTTATCGAATTCAACAATTCCATAACGCTCGGGGTCATTTACCTGATAAGCAAAAATTGTTGCACCGTTTTTAAGTTGTTCTACGGAACGATAGAAAAAATTTAGAGTGCCGTAAAAAATGTTATCGCCAAGAATTAAAGAAACAGAATCTTTCCCGATGAATTTTTCTCCGATGATAAATGATTCTGCAATACCATTTGGTGCAGATTGAATTGCATATTCAATTCTTAATCCAACATGTGAACCGTCACCGAAAAGTTTTTTGTAGAGAGGAATCGTTTCTTCATTTGAGATGATCAAAATTTCTTTTATTCCGGCAAGCATTAATATAGATAGAGGATAGTAGATAAGCGGTTTATCGTAAATTGTAACAAGTTGTTTACTATAAACACGGGTTACGGGATACATCCGCGTACCGGAGCCCCCGGCTAAGATAATTCCTTTCATAAAATTTTCCGTTCTACTTTGTTCAATTTATAACTGTAATATAAGCCGTTTTGATTAATAATTCCTTTTCATCGGCAACAGAGAACTTATATTCTCCGGTTTTAGTAAATGTATATTTGAAAAAAACATCTTCCCAGTCAGAGTTTAACTGATATTTTTTAGAAGCAACAAATTCATCGTAATCAATGCTGTAATTACTTTTACGCATAATGGTAACATGAATACGTTCGGTGTTAAGCGGGCTGTTGCTTTTCAAGTATAAACAGACCAAACCGCCATCTGATTTCAATGATACATTTTGTTTTGGATTTATTGGAATGCCGGATAAAACATTCTCACAAAAAACTGCTTCAACGTTTGCATTGTTATTAGCAGTTACGGATTCTTCCTTTAAGGTTTCTTTATAATTACCGACAATAATAGTTGTTGTGGCTATTCGGTTTTGGTTGGCATCGGTAAAATAAATCTCAAACTTTCCGTCTTTTGCAAATTTGAAATTGCATGCGAGCCAATTCTTGTCCTTTTCAATCCTATAAACTTTATTAAATTGATTTTGTTTTGATCCTTCGGCTGTTCTATCTATAAAAAGAAAGACAGCGCTGCCGGGAATTTTTTTGTTTCCGGTGTTAAGCAGAAAACAGATAGTTTGGTTAAGGGAAATATTTTTTGAGTAAATGATATCAATCGGTTCACCGGCTTGTGTGTATGCTTTGCAGATTGTTATATGCTGGGCCGAAGTTTGTACGAATAAAAATAATATGAGGATAGTAATTTTTAGTTTCAAAATTTTGCGAAGAAATTTAATCGAATAATAAACTAAAACATGAAATTATCCAACATATGTTTGGTAATAGATAATTAAATTTTTGGAGTACAACTCTGATAATTGAGAGAAATTTATATGTGAATTAAATCATCACCACACCGCTTTAATGTTCATGTTATAGTTTTGTGTGATAAGAGAATTTCATCATCTTTGGCTTAGCCAATCGTTCAAAATCCTGATAAGACATTTGAATCAACTCAGTATGACTGCACGCATTGAACGCAATTTCTTTATCTTTTGCCAAACTCTCTTCAGCATAAACATCTAATCCGTAAAGATTACCAAACGGGGGCATTGCACCGACTTCACACTCCTGAAATTTATCTTTGAACTCAACTTCGTTTGCCAATCTTGCATTTTTACCGCCGAGAGATTTTTCCAACAAATCAAAATCAACTTTGTTCGATGCAGGCAAAACACACATCGCTAACTTCCCGTCTATCTTAATTAAAACAGTCTTAGCTAGTTCTTTACCTTTAATATGAGCAGAAGCTGCAATTTCTTGAGAAGTATAAGCGAGCGAATGATTGATGCTTACATACCTAACTTTGTTATGATCCAAAAATTCCTTTAACATTTTGGTTGGCATAACTCCTCCGTTTTTTATGAGAAGGTTAGTCTATTTGTAAAAATCACTGTTTCGTAAATTCCATTATAACCGGAAGTTTAATTCCTCCCTCCTCTATTTGCACAGTTACAGATAATTTATTACCGGCTAAGATATAAGGTACAACCTCAGTTGTGCCATCACTACTTTTTACTGAAATCTCTTTATCGGTAGAGCTCCAGGTTCCGGTTTCAGTTACGGTGCCACTTTGATCTGTTTGAGTCATTTGGTAAGTCTTGTTGCTCCTTAAAATAAGTGTTATCTGAACACCTGCCTCAGCAGGAGTTTGCACAATGGTTTGCCCCTGGCGGGTCATTGTAAGTTTTGTTAATACCCATGTCCCGACCAATTGATCTTCCGGAGAAACAGGGTTATCCTCTTTGCAACTATTAACAACCAAAATGCAAATTGAAATCAATAACAAGAGAAGTATTTTTTTAGCAGCCATAATTCCTCCTTGCTGGTTAGAAATAAAAATTTATTCAACAATTAGTTAGATTGCTGTTGAAATATTCTATAAGGAAGAAAAAGCAGAAGTATGTAATTTGTTCTGCTATAATGTAGCAACTTGCTTCATCTTATTCAACCATCTACCCGCCGGAAATAGGTGCAATTTTATTAGCGAAAAAATCTGATTCCTAATAAAGTTTTTATAAATTTGTCAAAACAATAATTCAATTGCATTCAAATGACCGAAGAAAAAATAAAAACACATAAGAATAAAAATCCATGGAGCTGGATTCCCACTCTCTATATTGCAGAAGGGTTACCATATGCTATAGTGATTACAGTTTCAGTGATCATGTATAAACGTCTTGGAATTTCTAATGCAGACATTGCTTTGTATACAAGCTGGCTTTATCTGCCGTGGGTGATCAAACCTTTGTGGAGCCCAATCGTTGATATTTTAAAAACAAAACGATTTTGGATCTACACAATGCAATTGTTTATCGGCGCAGGAATGGCAGGTGTTGCATTCACAATTCCGATGCCCGATTTCTTTCAATTTACACTTGCATTTTTTTGGCTGATAGCATTCAGCTCTGCAACACATGATATCTCCGCCGATGGTTTCTATATGCTTGCACTTTCCGAAAGTCAGCAATCTTTTTTTGTCGGAATAAGAAGTACATTTTATCGAGTTGCAATGATTGCAGGACAAGGATTGCTTGTAATATTTGCCGGATATTTGGAAAGCACGTTGGCACTTGGTCCTGCGGAACTTAAAGTAATTGCTAATCCAAATAAATTTTTTGAAGAGACAATTAAAATTGACTCAATTGGAGCGAAACAGTTAAGCGGAAATTTAAGATTGATAGCAAATCCTTCTTATTTAGAAATCAGCACCCGTCCTCAAACAAGAGAGTCTGCAGATTTCTATTCAACCTTTGCTCATAACTTTAATATCATGAACGGTTTTATTAAAGAGCGGAGTGTTATTTCAGATACAACTACGCGGACTGATCTTGTAGGAAATATTGGGATAGTGAAATTTTATCTTTCAAAGCAGCCGGATAAAGATGATGAGTATATAGTAAACTTAGATTATATAGAAGGGAATCACGGAATAAAAATAATCGAAGGTAAAACATTAAAGTTTACTGCTTACAATTGGAATAAACCTGCATTTGCTGTTTTTCAACTTGACTCAACTATTGCAAAAAAAACTGAGGCAACATTTCAAGCTAAGGTAGATAAAGTACCTCTCGCTTGGGTTTTCACATTTTCAGTAATTGGAATTCTTTTTGTTCTCTTTTTTATTTATCACAAAGTAATATTACCCAAACCGATAACAGATAAACACATAGGAGTGAATAGGCAAAGTTCTGTAATGAAAGAATTTTTCAGAACCTTTTTCCGCTTCTTTGAAAAGAAGAAGATAATAATTGTAATTGCGTTTTTGCTGCTGTTTCATTTCGGTGAAGCGCAGTTAGTAAAGATGGCAGCACCGTTCATGCTGGATAACAAAGAGACAGGTGGATTAGGATTAACTACATCTGATGTAGGTTTTATTTATGGAACCATAGGCATTATTGCATTAGTTATCGGCGGACTTCTTGGAGGATTTGCAATCTCAATAAAAGGATTGAGATTCTGGCTCTGGCCAATGCTTATTGCTATTAACATTCCGGATCTGCTTTATGTTTATATGGCTTATGCCCAGCCAAATAATATTTGGATTATTTATTCATGCGTAGCAATAGAACAATTTGGTTATGGTTTTGGATTTACTGCATTACTTATGTATATGATTTATGTATCAGAGGGCGAATACAAAACTTCTCACTATGCAATAGCAACCGGCTTTATGGCGCTTGGTATGATGCTGTCCGGTATGATCAGCGGATTAATTCAAGAAGCGGTAGGTTATAAATTATTTTTCATCTGGGTTGTTGTTGCCGCTGTTCCTTCTTTTCTTATTGCAAAATTTATTCCTCTCGAGTATCAATTCGGAAAGAAAAAGCTGACGGAATAATTTGTTTAATTGAAGGACGGTAAGTACAACATTAATACTGTCCATTCGTCTTAATCATCAAACAAATGGAGTTATGTTGAATTCCGAACAAGTAATTGAAGTTCGCGGACTCACTAAAAAATTTGGCAGTCTTACGGCGGTTAACAATCTTGATCTAAATGTTTACCGCGGAGATGTGTTTGGATTTTTAGGACCGAACGGAGCCGGTAAAAGCACAACAATTAGAATGCTGCTCTCGCTAATCAAACCAACAAGCGGCGAGATGAAAATTTTTGGTAAGTCCATTACAAAAAACAGAAAAGAAATTTTTTCGAAGATCGGCGCAATTGTAGAGAAGCCTGATTTTTATCTTTATCTATCTGCATATAAGAATTTAGAAATTCTTGGTAAACTTTCCGGCACAGATACTTCAAAGAAAAAAATTATGGATATGCTGGAATTGGTTGGTCTTGAGAAGCGATACAAAAGTAAAGTGAAAACTTATTCCCACGGAATGAAACAGCGTCTCGGTCTTGCGCAAGCTCTTCTTCACGATCCCGAATTGATCATACTCGATGAACCAACAACCGGTCTCGATCCTCAAGGGATGAAAGAGATTCGTGATTTGATAATTTATCTAAGCAGAGAAAAAGGGAAAACAATTTTTCTATCGTCTCACATTCTTCACGAAGTTGAGTTAATTGCAACAAGAATGATCATTATTAGTAAAGGAACCACACAAGTTGAAGGAACAGTTGAAGAACTCCTAAAGAGCGAAAAGGTTGTTGTAACATTCGAAGTAGATAAGATTGAAGATGCGATGAGAACAGTAAATGAATCTAAGTGGAAAGGAAATTTTAAGTCAATATCAAAGAGTGAAATTAATTTTGAATTAACGAAAAATGAAATTGCACTGCTAAATAAGTATTTAATTGAGAAAGGAATATTAGTAAGCGCGGTTGTTCCGGTTCGTTCTCTCGAAGATTACTTCTTAAGAATTACGGAAGGAGGAGCTAAATGATCACATTAATTTGGCTTGAACTTCAAAAAATGTTTAAGAAGTGGAGAACATATATTGGGTTTATTGCGATCGGGCTTCTCACTCTTATAGTTCAATTGGCACTTTACTTTACCGGACAAAAAATGATTGACAGCCAATTGAGGAGCTTTGAACAATCTTTCATAGTGGTTGGAAATTTATTTAACGGATATTTCATTGCCCATTTGATTTTGGGCGCTTTGATAATTCACGTTCCCTTCCTGATTGTTCTTGTCGGAGGAGATCTTCTTGCCGGCGAAGCTACTGCAGGAACATATCGAATGCTTCTTACACGTCCCGCTTCCCGTTTGCAAGTTGTTACAGCAAAATTTATAGCCGGACTTATTTATGTAGTAGTTCTATTAGTATGGCTTGCATTTCTAAGTATTGGAGTTAGTTTAATAATCTTTGGCTCCGGTCCGCTTCTTTCATTTGGCGGCGGCGGAATAGTGATTATCGCCGAGAACGATATTCTATGGCGGTTCTTAGGCGCATTTGCATTTGCTGTTTTAAGTATGACAACTGTAATTTGTTTTGCTATTTTATTTTCTTCACTTGTTCAAAATGCAATAGGACCAATTGTTTCCACAATGGCGTTAATTTTTATTCTATTAATTCTATCGGCTCTTCCGGTGGAGTTTCTTCAAAATCTGCGTCCTTATTTTTTCACCAGTCATATGTTTCAATGGGATGGTTTCTTCCGGGATCCAGTTGATTACAGCGACATATTAAATTCTACTTGGATTCTTCTGGGGCATATTGCGGGATTATATCTTATCACGACTTACATATTTATAAAGAAAGATATTTTGAGTTAGGGAGTAATTATGAAAAAAATAATTATTGCATTGGTTTTGGTGTTTAGTATCGCTGTATCGGCTCAACAAAAAGATCCGAAGAGAATATTGGATGCAGTTCGCCAAAAATTTAATCAAGCAAAAGATTATCAAGTTGATGTAAGCGTAAAACTTGATATGAGCTTTATTAAAGTTCCGGATATGAATGTGAAAGTATTTTTTAAGCAGCCGGATAAAGTAAAACTGCAGTCGGAAGGATTTGCTATGATACCCAAGCAAGGGTTAAATTTTTCACCTGCTCAATTACTTAAAGGAGATTTCACAACTATTTATGTCCGTTCGGAAACAGTTGAGAATCATAAAATTGATATAGTGAAAGTGATTCCAAATAGTGATTCATCCGATGTTATTCTTTCTACATTATGGATTGATGCTGCTGAATCTGTAATTCGCAAAGCAGAGACTACCTCTAAAAAAGGGGGAACGACACAAATCGAATTGATTTATGAAAGCTATGAATTCGGATTGCCATCACAGATAAAATTATCTTTCAATTTGGGCGATGTTAAGATGCCGGCAAATCTTTCTCAACAATCCAACGAAAAAACCGGCACAGACAAAAAAAACAGAAGAAGAAGAGGATTGCCGGAAGATGAATCTATAAAAGGAAGCGTTATAATGACCTATAAGAATTACCAAATCAACAAAGGTATTCCGGATAGTTTTTTTGTTGAGAAAGAAAAAGAGAAGAAGAAACAATTAAATTAACGTAGAGACTCGATTCATCGAGTCTAATAAAATAAAGAGACTTCATAAATGAAGTTTCTACATTAAAAAATTATTTATTTGAACCGACCATATTAATATTCAATTCAATTTTTTCGGCAACCTTGTTTCCTACCAAAGCATTATCAACATCGTACTCGGAAAGATTAATATTAAATTTTGCCCGAACTCCCAACAGATCACCCGGCGCACGTTTTTTTGTTTGATCATTTTCATCTAGGTAAGTAGCATCAGCATTTGCAACAACTTCTTTTGTAACACCATGCATTGAATAATTTCCTTTTACCTTGAATTCAAGTCTGTTATCGCCTGTTTGTTTTACATCGCTCACGGAAATGATCTCGAAAGAAACTTCAGGATACTTTTCAGCATTTAGCCAATTAGCACTTTGTAAATGGTGATTGCGTAATTCAATTCCTGTATTTATGGAAGCAACTTTAATAGATATTTTTCCTTTTAAGGTCTTAGCAAAATTAGCCACATCAAATGAAACAGTTCCCGATATCGCCGACCCGGTTCCGGTAATATCTTCAAGAGGCGTTGCGCTAAAAAACGAAGCTTGATTTCTTCCATTTTTATCTTCGAAATTAAAAGTTTGTGTTCCCGCTGCTTTAACTTTGAATCCTTGTGCGGATATTATTGTGCTAATAAAAAGAATTGTTAAAAAGGATGAGATAAATTTATTCATTAATAACTCCTTCGTTGATCATTACTAAACATTTGTTAAATCAGGAAAGTTCAGTTGACCTTTTCTTATTCCTAAAAAGATAAAATAAAAGACTGCCGATAAAAATAGTTATTACACTAAGTATAAGACTAAGATCAAGTCCCCAAATAAATTTATTTACCCACTCTTTTTGAACCATATCCGGGAACAATTCATCTTTCTTTTCGATTAGTACTTGTGTTCTTGTGAAGATGTGTCCGCCGTAGGCAACCCAAATGATTAATGATGCGACGATTATTACTGCGGCGCCGAGAAGAGTTCTTTTCTGTTTTGAGTTCATGGTAATTCCTTTCACTTCCGTTAATGCTTTTGGAATATACTAAATAATGAATAAAATCATTATCATAAAGAATCTATCAAATTGAATCTTACTATGAAATGATTTAATTTTTCACCACCATTAATTAAATAAAAATCGAAAAGAAATAATTTTAAAAGGGTTATAATGAAAATTCATGAGTACCAGGCAAAAGAGACATTAAAAAAATTCGGTGTTCCTGTTCAAGACGGAGTAGCGATAAAGAACTTATCGGAATTTGACAATGCGATTTCACAACTTCAAGCGAGAGGAATAAATCAGTTTGTAGTCAAATCACAAATTCATGCAGGCGGAAGAGGAAAAGGAAAACTTTACAATCCAAACAACAGAGAAGAATTGATTTTGGAAGGCGGAGTTAAGTTTACAACTTCAATTGATAAAGCCAGAGAATATGCATCAAAGATGCTCGGAAATTTATTAGTTACACATCAAACCGGAGCTGAAGGGAAAATCGTAAAAACACTTTTCATTACCGAAGGACTTGATTATAAAAAAGAATTGTATCTAGGAATACTTCTTGACCGCGGTGTTTCAAAAAATGTGATAATGGCATCAACAGAAGGCGGAGTTGAAATTGAAAAAGTTGCCGAAGAAACTCCGGAAAAAATTATTAAAGAATGGATCGAACCATCAGTGGGTATTCAATCTTATCAAGCACGTAAACTTGCATTTGGACTTGGGCTTGAAGGAAATGCTTTTAAGAGTTTTGTTCCTTTCATGATGAAACTCTATAAAGCATACGAAGAAACAGATGCATCTATGCTTGAGATCAATCCGTTAATAATTACTAACGATGATAAAATTGTTGCACTTGACGCTAAAATGAATTTTGATGATAATGCATTATACCGTCATCCCGAAATTGTTGCTTACCGCGATCTTGATGAAGAAGATCCGCTGGAAATTGAAGCATCGAAGTTCAATCTCAATTACATCAAACTTGACGGTAATGTTGGATGTATGGTGAACGGAGCGGGATTGGCTATGGCTACAATGGATATAATAAAATTAGCAGGCGGTGAACCGGCAAACTTTTTAGATGTCGGCGGCGGAGCTAACAAAGAAACAGTTGCAAATGGTTTCAAAATTATTTTATTGGATCCAAATGTAAAGGCAATCTTGATAAATATTTTCGGCGGCATAGTTCGCTGTGATCGTGTTGCTCAAGGAGTAATTGATGCAGTGAAAGAAATTTCGGTTACTGTTCCGGTTGTAGTTCGTCTTGAAGGAACAAATGCAATTGAAGCAAAAGAACTTTTAGAGAACTCAGGACTAAATTTTGAAGTTGCAACTACATTACATGATGCTGCAAAGAAAGTTACATCTGTTCTTACGGCTAAGATTGTTTCATAAAGATTAATTTAATAACAAACTTAAAAGAAAGAAAAAATCAAAAGGTCTGTAAAATATAAAGGAGGATAAAATGACTACCAAATTATGGATATCATTTGATCTTGGAATTAATGGGGATTACGATAGTATTTATGCCTGGTTAGATTCCCACAAAGCTAAAGAAAGTGGTGATAATTTTGCATTTATTGAAAATTATGAATATCAAGGTGAGCTAAAGGATTATTTAAAACGTGATTTGAAACGACATATAAAATTGAGAAAAAGTGACCGGGTTTATATGTTTTCATCTAAACCACTCAAGGCATCCTTCATCTTTGGGCATCGAAAGCGCGCCCCGTGGACGGGATTTGAAGTTGCGGGAATTAGCGGAAGCGATGTATGAGCAAAATTTATAGTCAGATAAACAAAACAGTTATCATAGATTCAGGCTTTTGGTTTGCCCTTTACGATAAAAGTGAAGAAGAACGACATAAAAAGGCGATTGGCATCTTCGATAAAATTAAAGAAACAAAAATTATAATACCCTGGCCAACTTTATATGAAATACTTAAAACCAGGTTCACGAAAAACCGAATTAGTATGATTCAGTTCGAATTATTTCTGAAAAAAGGTAATGTAATTAGACTTAATGATGAAGTATACAAAGAAGATTCTTTGGTAGATACTTTTCAAAAGTCTCTCAATCAAAATAGACCAATTAGCCTTGTTGATGTTGTTATAAGAAATATTATTTCAGACGAAAAAAATAAAATCGATTATTTGGTAACGTTTAACGAAAAAGATTTTGTAGATATCATTAAAAAAAGAAAAATCAAGTTTTTTTATAACGGTTCATAATCACTAAAATGATTGAAATAAAAATTACAATTGACACCGCTTTAAGTCTTCTTCTGGATAGAATGAAGTTCGAATTAAAGTTACGTCAGAAGCAAGGTGTTCTTAAACCGGGACTCAGGCTGGAAAACCTATCATATAAAGATCTTCTTAATTTAATTGAAGCATCGGTCTTCGATACGGTTTTTCTTTTGCCTGTAGATCTGATAACATCAGAAACAAATCTTATACAAATAATTACCGGTACTGTGCGTGCACTTTCTAAAGTTCTTCATCGAGAGGAATTTTTACTTTACACATCGCATCAAGCCAGGAAACTAATTGATCCAATCTATAATTACTTTCAAGATTCACTGAAAGAAAATATATATTCTTACAATTGAGTTGTAATCGTTATTTCAAACGCTTCAAAGACAAACCCAACTTCTTTAAGAAGGCGGGTTTATTAAATTCTGAATAAGCCGTCAAATCCTTTTTCTTTCAAAAAAAACAAAAATGAATTAGTCAAAAAAAATAGAAATTCTTAGTTTTAATAAGGCAATTTCATTCTTTGCTCTTTAGTAGAGTTAATGTTGGTTAAGATTTAGTATATTATAAAGTTTTGTGAGAAAAAGACGATGCATGGAAAATGTAGTGAACAGAATATAATCCAGGTAAAACTATTATTTACAAATCTCTTCGGTAATACTTCTAAAGCCAAATTAAATGTTTGTCCTGCCAGTTTAATTCTATTAGGTGATCACACGCATTATAATGAAGGAGTACTTATATCGGTCTGTATAGATAAATACTGGATATTTCTTATGCGCCGAAGAAGGGATTCTGAAATTAATATTGCTTCAACAGATTCTAATAAATTATTAAAAATGAATTTAGACAGATTAGACGAGCATGAAAATTCAGAATACAAACTTTTGCGAGGATTGATAAGAATACTTAAACAAGATGGAATATTAAAAAACGGATTTGATTGCGTCGTTTCGTCAAGTGTTCCGGAATGTCTGGGTCTCGGATCATTAGCCGCTGAGCAAGTTGGATTTTTAAATGCAATGAAAAAAACATTTTCTCTTAACATCAATAATGATGAGCTGTTGAGCTATGTAAGAAAGAATGAACTTAATCTTGTGGGTAAGATATCAAATATCGCTCATCACTATACCATTCAGTTTGGAAGAGAGAAAAAATTATTTTACATGGATTTGAGAACAAAAGAACATAAGATATTGGCGATTGACAGGGATGATTATTCATTAATAATTTGCGACAGCGGTGAAGAAATTATTGAACCTCAAAAAATATGTAATGAAAGAATTGAAGAATGCGAAGTTGGAGTTAAGGGTTTAAGATTATATATCTGGGGGATAAAAAATTTACGTGATGTTAATATGGATTTTTTGCACAAACATTATCATGTGTTGCCGCATAGAATATTCAATAGGATTCTTTATAACGTAAAGGAAAGAATCCGGGCAGAGGAGGCAGCTAAGTTGATTCGGAAAAAATCATTTAGAGAATTAGGTAATTTAGTAATGGAATCTTATAAAAATTTAGCGGAAGAATATGAACTTAAAAATGAGCATTGTGATTTTCTGGTAAACGAAGCTGTAAAATTGGAAAAAGTTCTTTGTTCGAAAATGATTAGCTGCAGTCCTATACACAGTACATTTAATATTGTAGCAGATGATAAAATTAATCTTTTCAATCAAACCATGGAAAAATTATTTGAACAAAAATTCAATAAACATCTTAAAACATATGTGATTAAACTTGCCGGAGGGGTAAAGAAGATTCCTTTGCATGAATACGAGCCCAGTCCTCAATAATTTTTTTATTGGAGAATATTTTTAATCACACCCGAAATTACCTTCTTAATTTCAACTTGATTTTCACTTTTGTTAGCTATACATTTTCTACCGAATTAACAGGGAGTATTAATGAGTTTTTCTGAAGATTATTTAGGCGAGAATTATGAATCATATTATGACGAAGAAGAAGTAAAATCAAAAGTAAAAATCTGCCGGGAACACATAGATAACGAACATACATTTGCTCATTTAGATTTTATCGAGGAAGTTGTTCAGCACTGTCTTGAATATGATCTTATTGAGGACGGTTTATATCTAACCAATGCGCTGTTAAAAGCTGTTCCGTATAATTCTGATGCATGGCAGTTCAAAGGAATTCTTTTAAACAACACGTTTAATTTCGAAGAAGCATATCACTGCTTTGATAAATCCCTTTCTTTGAATCCCAATGACGTTGAAACGTATATCAACAAATCAATAGCTGAAGACAATTTAGGAATGTTTGAAGATGCGGTCGAATCATTGAAAAGAGCATTAGAGATTGAACCGCATAACGAAGAAACATTGTTTAGTCTTGGTGTTATTTATCAGAAGAAAGAAAAATATACCGAAGCGATCGAATACTTTAATAAAGCAATCGCTGCCGATGAAGAATATTTAGAAGCCTGGTATGAACTTGGATTTTGTTTTGAAAATATAGATCAGTTGGATAAAGCATTATTTGCTTACGATAAATATTTAGAGTATGACCCGAATAGTTTTACCGGCTGGTATAATAAAGGGATTGTTCATTTACGTCTTGAACACTATGAAAAAGCCATTAATTGTTTTGAACTATCCATTGCTCTAAAAGATGATTTCTCTAGTTCATGGTTCAATGTAGGATACGCTTATTCAAGAGTAGCAAGAACTAACGATGCACTCAAGTCTTACAAAAAAGCTTATGATCTCGATCCTTTTGATGAAACGATTCTTTTTAATATGGGTCAGACTTACGAAGAACTCGGATCATACGTTCAGGCGATTCGTTCTTATTCAGAATCCATAAAGCTGGATCCCGAATATTATGAAGCATATCTCGCGCGCGGTTATTGTTATGATCTGGTTGGAAAGTATCAATTGGCTTTGAAAGATTTTAACAAAGCTATTTCATTAACCGGAAATCCCGAAGATGCATGGTTTGCAATTGCAGATCTGGAATATTCACTTGGCAATCTTCAAGAATCAATCAATAATTATTTGAAAGCAACCGAACTTAATAAGGATAATTTTAATGCTTGGTTTAAATTGGCAGAGACCTATACGGAAGTTGGTCTTTGGTTGGAAGGATTAAAATCTTACGACGAATGCATCAGAATAAATTCTTTACATGCAAATTCATTTTACGGAAAAGCGAAGATCAATTTTTTATTAGGACATACTCAGGAAGCAATAGATAATCTTAAATTAGCTTTTGAACTTGATCCAAGTATAAGAAACGAGTTTACGAGAGACTATCCTGAAGTAAAAACATCAAAACTATTCATCAAATTACTTGATGAAAACAAACAATAATTGAAAATGCAATCTCAAAATAAATTTAATCACAATACGAAAATTATCGGTGTAATAGGTCATCCTGTAAAGCACTCATACTCTCCGCTAATGCAAAACATTGCATTAGAATTGACAGGACAAAATTATATCTATCTTCCTTTTGATGTTCCGGCAAACTCATTAAAAGATGCTCTAAAAGGAATTGTTGCACTCGGAATAAAAGGGTTCAATGTTACACTTCCTTTGAAAGAAAAAATTATGCCTTTGCTCAAAGATGTTTCCGAAGAAGCAAACATAGTTGGAGCTGTAAATACCGTCACTAATGAAGATGGCGTTTTACGAGGATACAATACAGATGTTTTGGGAGTGGTTGAATCGTTAAATCCATTTAAGGATGAAATTGCCGGAGCGAAAGTTTCTGTGATTGGTGCAGGAGGAGCGGCACGCAGTGTTATTTATGCTCTCATCCGTAATTTCAAAGTCGGACATATTAATATTATCAATCGCACAGAACAAACTGCCGAATCGTTAAAAGAATATTTTTCCGTCAAGATGCTTTTTAATGACTTCAAAGCGTTCCCACTTTTTCCGCCGGATCTTGTTGAAACATTCCGCGATTCGAAACTTATTATAAACACCACATCAATGGGCATGTATCCGGAGACAGATGATTCCGCAACAACGATCAAAGAATCATTTATGAAAGGACAGATTGTTTTTGATATTGTTTATAATCCTGTAAAAACAAAACTGCTGAAACTTGCCGAGAGTCAAGGCTCTACCATAATCACGGGATTAAAAATGCTGGTCGAACAAGGGGCAAAGTCTTATGAATTATGGTGCGGAGAGAAAATGCCTGTTGAAAAAGTTTATCGCGCTCTTGAATCGTATTTGGTGAGTTAAAAATATTTTCTTATAAAGTATTTGAGTTGGAATTGTAAAGTGCAATGAGTCCGTCTCAGAAATGTCATTCTGAAGGAGCCCTTCAATTCTTCAGGATGAACTCCGCGACTGAAGAATCTCAATCGTGAATAACATCATGCGACAATACTATGTTTATATAATGACGAACAATTCGAAGACACTTTATACTGGAGTAACCAACAATTTGCTAAGAAGAGTGTACGAACATAAAAACAAATTAAAGGTTGGCTTAGAGAAAAGAAAATAAAATTGATTGAAGAGAGTAATTCCGAATGGAAAGATTTAAGTACAAATTGGATTTTAGATTCTTCACTGCGTTCAGAATGACATAATAGTTGTGCTGTCATTCTGAAGGAGCCCTTCAATTCTTCAGGATGAACTCCGCGACTGAAGAATCTAATTACGAAAACCAATTTCTTCACGGAGTTTATACTGAGCAAAGCAAATGTGTTCAGAATGACAAGCAATAACTTTTGAGATAGCCACTTATTTTATACAAGTTTTGCTAGTGCCGCTTTAATCCTCTCAACTCCTTCTTTCAAATTTTCCATAGAGTTGGCATAAGATAATCTCAAGTAATCTTCCGCACCAAAAGCACTGCCAGGAACAGTTGCAACTTTTGCTTCATAAAGTAAATACATAGCAAGATCAAATGAATGTTCAATCCTAAATATCGAAGTTGATTTTCCAAAGTAGTATTTGAAGTTTGGGAAGAGATAAAAAGCTCCTTTCGGTTTGAAACATGTAATTCCTTTGATGGAAATAATTTGTTCAAAAATAAAATCTCTTCTCTGTTCATACTCCTTTCTCATTATCTCAATAAAATCCTGCGGTCCATTTAATGCTTCGAGAGCAGCAGCCTGAGAAATTGATGATGCGTTCGAAGTGCAGTGGCTTTGAATCTTGTTCATTGCTTTTATGATTTCTTCGGGTCCGGCAGCGTAACCAATTCTCCAGCCCGTCATTGCATAAGATTTTGAAAAACCATTAACGACAACTGTTCTGTTTTTAATATTTTCATTTAGAGCAGCGAAGCACACAAATTTGTTGTCGTCATAAATTATGTTCTCATAAATATCATCGCAAATGACATAGAGATTATTTCTTTCAACAATTTCTGCAATCGCTTCCAACTCTTCTTTTGTATAACATGAGCCGGTCGGGTTAGTAGGATAAGAAAGTATCAGAACTTTGGTTTTTGGAGTAATCGCTTTTTCCAACTGTTCCGGTGTTAAGTTGAATTCTGTTTCTTCATTTGTTGGAATTATTACGGAATGACCGTGCGCTAAAGTTACCATCTCAGGATAAGAAACGTAATATGGTGAAGAGAAAATAACCTCATCGTCATCATGAACAAGAGATTGAACTGCATTATAAAGACTTTGTTTTGCACCTGTAGAAACAATAATATCATTCGGTAAATAATCTATTCCGTTATCCCTCTTCAATTTTTGGGAAATAGCATTTCGTAATTCAATGGTTCCTTGATTAAGCGTGTAATGAGTTTGATTGTTATCAATTGCATGCTTTGCTGCTTCTTTAACATTCTGCGGTGTGGAAAAATCCGGCTCGCCAACTGAAAGATCAATTACATTTTCTCCACGGGATTGCATTAGTTTAGCTTCCGCAGCAACTTTCATTGTGGGCGAAGCACCAATTTTATTTATGCGTTTTGATATGGGCATCTAACACCTTCATTTATTTTTATTCATGAGTTCACTCTAATAACATCTCCGCCTTCGGCGGATTGTCATTCTGAGGATCCCGACTTGTCGGGAGACGAAGAATCTAAAACCAGATTCTTCATTTCGCTACCGCTTCATTCAGAATGACATCTATCATTATTTAGACTTTTTAGAGTTGACCCAACTCTTAATAGAAACTTTACGAATATAGTATTTGAGAAGTAGAATGGAAAGAAATTGAATTAACCGTTTTTGTGAATTAAGTAATAAACCTTTGAACCTGCCTGCTCGCCTCGCTGAAGAGCGTGTTGCAGAAGTCGGTAAGCAACCTTCGAGGTTATAATACCACCAACGATGTGTCAACCTCGAAGGTTGTGTTTTACAGAATTTGCGTTGGCAACAAGCTCTGAAGCTTCGGCGAAGCGGGCATGCAGTGGAACACCAAGGTTGAACTGCTTATTATTTCAGTTACATCTTGAATTTAATTTATGTATTTTTTTTATGGAATAGTAAAACAATATGTGATTTTATGTTACCATGTTACACCCATTTCCTTTCTAAAATATTCTGCTCTCAACTAAGTATAACCTATTCCTTTATCCATGTTATTTTGTTCATCCACTTACTTGAACAAAGAAAATACGTTGAGAACGAAGTGATATATAGGTTTTTATTATGAAAACAAACGAACAAAAAGAAAAACGCCTACCTATTTTATTCACTCTGCTCTTCGGATTATTAGCAGCTACTATCGGAACTCTTGCTCTTCTTGGCTGGATTTTAGGTGTTCCGGTATTAGCCAGTTTTAGTTCCGGTCTTATACCAATGGCGCCAAGTACAGCAATTTTGTTCATATCGTTTGGGGCAGCTATCTTACTTCGCACACGATTTCCTAAAAGCAGTTGGTTTTACAATACAGGAATTATTATCGGTTCTATAAGCACATTGATTGCTCTTCTCTTGTTTTTACTTTCTTCTTTTGGAATACATCTCGCAGTTGAACACCTCGGTTTCAAGATAGAAGGATCAATCACCGGAGCGCCGTTTGGGTATATTTCACCTTTGACTGCACTCTGTTTTGTTCTTGCCGGTTTATCATTTCTTATTTCACTATCATCATCTGAACAACGGAAGCAAATGCTCGTTGCTCTCTCTTTTGCTTTTTTAGTTATCCTGGTCTCAATCATACTTCTATTAGCTCATCTTTTTGGAACACCGCTTCTCTACGGTACTCAATTTATTCCGCCCGCTCTTTCAACTTCACTTGCTTTCTTTTTTCTTGGAACTGCACTATTAGCATTTATAAGTCCTAAGGTATGGCAATATAAAAGTGAAACTGATGCCGCTTCAACAAGATCGTCCATAATCCTCATTTTTGTTTTTGTAGTACTGTCAGTTGGAATTATTTCAGCGGGGTACTTTTATTACAAACACAATGAAAAAGAATTCAGATTGGGAAAAGAGCGAGAGATTTCTTTTGTTGCCGATTTGAAAATAAATGTACTCACTCACATACGAAAGGGATGGGTTGAGAACGCTTCTTTATTTTATGAGAACACTGTTTTTTCTACTCTTGTTGATCGCTATTTTAATAACCCGAAAGATATTGAAGCACATAGGCAGCTTCGAACTTGGCTGAGTCAATTCAAGATTGTAAATCAATATAATAATTTGTGTTTGCATGACGCTAAAGGCATTGAACGATTTGCTCTACCCGATTTGCCCGAACCACACTCATCCACTTATAAAGACAAAATTTCGGAAGCTATAAAATCCGGTAAGATCACAATTGCTGATTTTTACAGAAATGAATACGATCAACATATTTATCTGAATATTTTTGTTCCTATTCTCGATCCTAAAAATAATAGCCGTGTAAATGGTGTCCTTTCATTGCGGATAGATCCGGAATCATACTTATATCCTTATATCAAAAGCTGGCCTACACAGAGCAAAACATCGGAGACTATACTCGTTAGAAGAGAAGGTGATGATGTTCTCTATTTGAATGAGGTAAAGTTAAAACAGAACACCGCTCTTTCACTTCGTATTCCTCTTAAGAACAAAACTGTAATGGAAGTTAGAGCAGTGCTGGGGGAAGAGGGAATTGTTGAAGGTTATGACTACAGAGATATTCCAGTTCTTGCATACATACACCATATACCAAACTCACCCTGGTTTATTATTACAAAAATGGATTTTGCTGAAGTATATGCCCCGCTAAGAGAAAGACTTTGGCTGATGATTTTTCTGATTACGGCTCTGCTCTTTGGTTCCGGTACAAGTGTGGCTGTAGTTTGGCGGCAGCAAAGGGTTCGGTTTTATAAAGAAAGATATTCAGATGTAGAACACATACAAAAGCTGAACCGTGTTTATGCTCTTCTTAGCAACATCAACAAGGCAATTGTTCGTGTTCATGATATCGATCGCTTATTCAATGATATTTGCCGAATTGCAATTGAAGACGGTAAATTCTTAATGGCATGGATTGGTATGGTAAATACTGATTCAAAGAAAGTTGAAGTAGTTGCATCCGCTGGATTCACAAGTGACTATTTGGCTAAGATCAATATTGATTTGAATGATGAGAAACGAAGCCAAGGTCCAACCGGAAGAACTATTATTTCCGGAAGTCATTTTATTTCAAATAACATTGAACATGATGAAAGCATGATTCCATGGCGTGAAGATGCACTGAAGCTTGGATATAGATCATCGGCATCATTCCCTATAAAAGTATTCGGAAAGGTGAGCGGCGTGTTCAATATGTATTCAAGCGAAGTCGGTTTCTTTGATAAAGATGAAATTAAATTGCTCGATGAACTGGCAATGGATATCTCATTTGCACTCGAATTTATAGAGCGCGAAGCCCAGCGCAAACGTACGGAAGAAGCACTGCAAGAAAGCGAAGAAGGATTCCGCCGTTTATTTGAAGAATCCACCGATCCTATTCTGCTTCTTAATCAAAAATGTTTTTTCAATTGCAATCCCGCAGCACTTTCAATTCTTCAGCTTAAATCAAAAGATGAAATTGGGAACAAAACTCCATGGGATTTATCTCCCGAATTCCAACCGGATGGTAAATTATCTTCAGAAAAAGCTGTCGAAATGATTTCGACCGCTAAGCAAAATGGCTATCACCGTTTCGAATGGGTTCATACAAAAAAAGACGGCACTAATTTTTTTGTTGAAGTAATGTTAACGCCAATCGCACTTCATGGTGAAGAAATTTTTCATGTTATCTGGCGCGATATAACCGAACGCAAACGTGCAGAAGAAGCGCTTGTGAAGAGCGAGGAGAAACATCGTCGCCTGGTGGAAAACCTTGGCAAAGAATATTTTTTTTACCGGCACGATACAGATGGAGTGTTTTCCTACGTGAGTCCTTCCGTTACAGAGATGCTTGGCTATTCTGAACAAGAATTCTTAACTCACCACACCAAGTATCAGACGGACAACTCTATCAATAAAGAAGCTGTAAGGCATACCGAATTGAGTATTAAAGGACAACAGCAGACCCCGTACGAAGTAGAGATTTACCACAAAGATGGATCCATCCGCTGGTTAGAGGTTACTGAGCTTCCTCTGCGCGATGATAATGGTAAAGTGAATGCCGTTGAGGGGATAGCAAAAGACATTACCGAGCGTAAACTTGCTGAGGAGGAACTTCATAGAAAAGAAGAACATCACAAAGCCGTGATTGAAAATATTTTTAAATTCGTTCCCGAAGGTGTTCTTGTGCTTACAGAATCACTTAATCTCCTCAAGCACAACAAGGCGTTCGATGATATTGTACAAAAGTATGCGCCATTGCTTGGTTATACAGAAGAAGGACTTGCCGAAAAGATCACTGAGCAGTTGCGCAGTAAAATTGTAACCGGAGATGCAGCGGAGATACGTATTATGAAAAAAAACCTAATTCAAGATAGAAACACAAATAAAGAATGATAATTACCATGTTATTATCTCACCCCCTGAGAAAAAACTCATCTCCTTTGCATGGTTCGACGATTGCAAAAATAACTTTGTCGAAAATACTCAAAATGAGTTTGGTGAAATACATAAAGTTCATCGAACGGAAGATCAATGGGGCAGAGTATCACAAAGGAAAACGCGTCTCTTTTTATGCGAAGGTCGTTCCGATAAATGGTGACTTGAAATTGTCCGCCAAAGGTCCGCCTCAGGCGGACGCCTATGGCGTAGAGATAGCAGACGAACGGCTGTTGAAACGATATCCGATCAATGCAACGAATAATCCCGCAAACGGGATTGTAGTTAAAATGATTAATACGAGAAATGAATTCTCGGAACATATTGTCCGTGGAATTCTCAAGTTTCAGAAGAAGTTTTGGGAGAGTGGAAAAGATTTAGATATCAAGCCATTAACGTCTAAGCAATTCCTTTCACTGTTTCCGTTTCCCAAGCTTGATGAATCGAGACTCTCAAGGTTGGTATCTGTCTTACCACTCCAAACGCAGGGTGGAAGGATTGTGAACCTAAGAATGCTCTTCAGTTCCAGGAGAAGATCCTTTGCAACGGTTATTAAGGGTATCATTGATGAATCAGATGAAGCGCTCAATGATAAGGACATTCAGACTGTTCTCCCTGAGCAATACGACATCCATCTCTCCGTGCGAACTATCTGTGAATGCAGAAAACTACTTTCCATTCCTAACTTCAGAGAACAGCGTGCCTGCTACTATCCAAAAGGGATTTCATTCAGTAAGCCCATTGCAATGATTTCGTCCCGACAATCCGCCGTAGGCAGAGGTATTAAACGAATCCCGGCTGAACCTGGAGTCTATGAGTTACGTCTATCATCGAAGATCCCTTATCCCCAATGCAGCAGTCATGTTATCTACATTGGCTCCTCGAAGAATCTCCGCAGACGCACTTCAAATTATACCGGAACAGTGTTAAAGAATAAACGCATTGCAGGATTCCTTCGTAATGACAATGTATGCATCCATTATTACGTTACTACCGACCACATCAAATTAGAAAAAGAGCTGCTGAAAAATTTCAAACAACACTACGGACAACTACCCAAAGGAAACATAATCGGAGCGAAATTATGAAAAATGATCTTACTCATAGCGATGAACTTCTTCTTCAGTTTAATACTGCAAGAATGTTTCTTGCAGAAGAAGAAGAAGAAGAAGAAGAAGAAGCCCGCATAGTTGTGTCGTTGCTGGACGTTACCGAGCGCAAGCAGGCGGAGGAGTCGCTACATCAAGCGGAAGAAAACTATCGCGGTATCTTTGAGAACGCCGTTGAAGGCATCTACCAGAGCACGCCTGAGGGGCTTTTTCTGAGCGTCAATCCGGCAATGGTGCGTATCTTTGGTTATGAAACGCCAGAGCATATGGTCGCCAGCATTTCCAACATTGCGCAGCAATTTTACGTTGAGCCCACAACGCGCTTGGCGCTAATCCGCGCTCTAAAAGAAACGGGCGTAGTGCTTGATCTCGTATACCAGGCCTATCGCAAAGACGGCAGTATAATCTGGGTTACGGAAAATGCACGTGGGGTGCGTGACACTAATGGTGTATTGCTTTTCTTTGAAGGCTTTATTGAAGATATCACCGAGCGCAAGCAGGCAGAAGAAGAGCTTAAAATTTCACACAAAACTTATCTTGGAATCATTAATAGTCTTACTGAAGCTATTTATATTCAAGATGAAAATGGAGTTTTTCTTGAAGTGAACAAAACAGCCGAAAAGTTTT
>JBBAAM010000021.1:0-53626 GCA_041658245.1 Melioribacteraceae bacterium | reverse complement strand
GCGGTTTGGTATCCGGGTGCAGAACCGGGAGGAGGAAGTTATATTGCCCAAAGAATGCTTGCATCTAAATCGGAAAAAGATTCTCTCGGTGCAGTTTTGTTTTTCAATGTTGCCCACTATGTTCTACGACCATGGCCATGGATTATTGTCGGACTTTGTTCAATCATAATTTATCCTCAGTTATCAGATATTCAAAATACATTTCCTAATCTTGATCCAAAATTACTTGGTCATGATATTGCTTATCCTGCAATGTTAAAATTTCTTCCGGTTGGATTTATCGGTTTAATGGTCGGCGGATTGATAGCTGCTAATTCATCAACAATCTTAACACATCTCAATTGGGGCGCTTCGTATTTAGTTCATGATTTTTACCGGCGGTTCATACGTAAAGATAAAAGTGAAAAACATTATGTATTAATGGGACGAGTTGCAACAGTTGTATTATTCTTTAGCGCTTCTGCACTTGTATTTTTCTTGGATACTGCTTATGACGCTTTCAACGTTATTCTTCAGATCGGTGCTGGAACCGGATTGCTCTATTTACTAAGATGGTTTTGGTGGAGAATAAATGCATGGTGCGAAGTTGCCGCAATGGCAAGTTCACTTTTCATTTCGATACTTATATTGATATTAAACAAAAGCGGAATACATTTTAGTTCTCATATTGCACTAATAGTTACAATTATATTTACAACCTTATGCTGGGTTGTTACAGCTTATTTAGGACCACAAACTGACCGCAAAATATTAATTGAGTTTTATAAAAATATTCGTCCTTTTGGTCCCGGCTGGAAAAAGATACGTGAAGAAGCTGGAATATCGGAAGCCGATGCAAGATCATCTCATGAAAATATTCCTCTTGGTTTACTTGGCTGGTTCACGGGTTGTATCGTAATCTGGTCTTCACTTTTTACGATTGGAAATTTTTTGTACGGAAGAATTAATTATGCATTAATACTTCTTGCGGTTTTTATTGTTAGCGGATTGATATTGATAAAAGTAGTAAACAAACTATGTGCAAATAGTAAGACTGCATAAACGTGAGAGGTAAGAAGCGAGAGGCAAGAAGAAAAAAGATTTTAGAACTTCTCACTTCTCGCCTTTTACTTCTAGCTTTGATCACATTTCTTTTTCTACGTAGAGAATTTTTCCTTCTTGAAATAAAGCGCTTAATTTATGTTCGTTTCCGATATAGACAATACTTTCTTCATTGTGTGGTTTACCAAGTTTTGTATGAACTGATTTTAAACCGCCCAGATATTTTCTTGCATCACACAAATAGATTAGATCACCGACTTCAGCTTCCATACTTTTCATTTCTTTATGAGAAACGTTTATGTAATCTTCGTTATCATTCCTTAACTTCCAATGAACTTTTACAATTTCTCCTATGTGTTCATTTACTTTACCGCCTTTAAATATTTCTTTCGCTCTATGAATTGACCAAGCAGTTAATCCTTCAATTTGGGCTTTTGGATCGTAATTGATTGAATATGCCGCTGCAAATGCAGTGAGAAGAGTCAACAAGAAAGTTGCAACTAACAAAATAAACAGTGAGCCAAGATTAAACCAAACCATGATCTGGAATAAAGCTGCAAATGCAATGAATACATAAATAATTTTCTTATGAGATTCTGATCTTCTGATTTGATTTGTAACTTTAAGCAGCAATGGTTGGGTAAAGGTTACAAATACTCCAAGGAAGACACAGACAAAGGTATTATAAAGTGCGCTTATATATGTATAAGGATGTATTGGATCCATAGGAGTTCCGTGTGAGAAAGGAGCAATTAGAATTCCGGGATAACGCGCACCGAGAATCATAAGAGAAGAACCGCCAAGGAAAGTTGCAACAACGCCCGCCGGAGTGAATTTCTTCCAAAATACTCCAAGGAAAATTGCCGTTACTAGCGGGGGAGTTAATGTTGAGTGAAAGTAACCATGCGCTTCATATACTGTTGGGTAAGTATTAAAGGGAATTGTTGCAAGAATTCCTACAACAGTAAAAACAATTGAAGCTATTCTTGCAGCGCCTAATTCTTTCTTTGATTCGGAATCTTCCGATATATATTTTTTCTTCAACAACTTTTTGATAGGGCGGTGAACATCATTTATATACTGAGGCAATTGCATTTATAAGTGAATCCACAGTAGAGAGTAACGTGGCAGTTAGTGCTGCTATAACAAATCCAAATACACCTTTGCTTGCAATAATGTGTGTTACAGCAATAAAAACTTCATCGGGATTTACATTTGTATTTAATTGTGATGGTACCATTTGTGTGAGTGCTTTTCCTATCCAGCCAGCATTACCAACAACAATTGCAGAAATAGGAAGCATGAAAAGAACATTAAATACAGCTGCTTTTCTACCTTCGTTTACACTTTTAGCCGACATAAAGCGCATCAACAAACCCATATTCATAAATAAAAATCCAACCGATCCTGCTACACCATCTTGCCAAAAAATTCCTACAAAGTTAAAGTCGGCAGGTTTGTTGAAGTCAGCCAACGGCAGTCTCCAATCGGGCGGTAATAAATGCCAAAAAGCATCAAGTCCTCCTACATAACTGATTCCCATTATAAAGATTAATATTCCGGCAAATAACAGAATCAATCCTTGCAATAGATCTGTGAATATAACCGCAGTTTGACCGCCAAACGTGGTATATATTCCTGTAATAAGAGCAATCACAACTATTACACCCATAAGAGTAACCGGGATTGTTAAACCCAAAATGCTGAATTCTGCAGGTAATAATGGTGTGAATACTTTTCCTAAAGTAAGAAGCCCGATGCCTAGGTAACCGATCATGTAAAGCAACTGAAAAACTGTAGCAATGAATCTAACAGTCGGGCTAAATCTTCTTTCAAAGTATTCCGGTATAGATCTTATTTTTGTGTAAACTACAATTGGTAGCCATCCAAAGAGGAAGAAAGGAATGAAGAACCAATCGTTCATATAAGTCATTGTAGAAGATAGACCATGTTCAAATCCTTTAGCAGCATATTTAACAAAACTGTGGCTTCCTACACCGGTTGCAACAATGGATACAGAAATTAACCACCAAGCAAATCTTCGACCACCAAAGAAAAAATCGTTTGTGCTGCGGTTGTATTTAGCAAAATAGCTACCGAACAACATTATTCCGATGAAGTAAACAAACATTACTACTCAATCGGTGGTAGTTCCAAGCCCGTGTAAAGTTTCCATATATTATTCTACCAGTAAAGTGCCGCTAAGATTAATAATGCGTGAATTAACATAAAATAGAAATAACCAAAAAGAAGTATCCTCCACCATTTTCGATCACGTTTGAGTCGCATATCAATTCCTTTAGCTTTTCGAATAACTATCATGCCCGCAAAGAAAAAGATTCCACCTACTGTGTAGAGATAAATAAACGGCAACCAGGTATGAGAAAAATTTTGCATAGTCTGATTCCTAAAAAGTTCGTGTGCAAATTAGAGGGCACATTTAGATACGCAAATAAAAATTTTGTTAATATTTATTTCTTTCAGAATATAAATAATATGCCTGTTCAGTTTATAAACTATTGAGGGTTAATTGCCGGATCCACTTTTTAGCCGCTGGAATTAGCACGAAGTACCTTTAATAACCATTTTTATTTATTTAAGTGAGAAATTGCATCATTGATAAGTAAACAAAAATTGCATTTGAGACGCTGTGTTTCTAAATTAACCGCCTAAATTTTTACTATTTCTAAAGCGGAGGTTGTTTTTATGCCGATGATGGCACGGATGAGAGGTTTAGCCCCTTGGTTTATGCTTACGGTAGGCGGTCTTTTTGTTCTATTCATGGTTCTATCTGATTCAAAAGTTACAGATTTTTTGCACTCGCAAAAGCAAAATGTAGGTTCTGTTGATGATGAGGACGTTACCTATCAAGAATATTCCAGTTTGGTTGATAGAGCTAGAAAAAATCAAGAAGAAGCATCAAAACAAACCATTGATGAGTCTCAAATGGATTTTTTCAGAGATCAGGTTTGGGATGCACTTGTATCGCAAAAATTAATTAATAAAAAAGTTCAAGAATTTGGAATTGTTGTTACTGATAATGAAGTTAAAGAAGCACTTCTTGGTCCAAATCCGCCTGCTCAGCTAAGACAGCAATTTACCGATTCCACAGGTAATTTTAATCGTCAACTTTATGAGACAGCATTAAGAGATCCGCGAAATAAACAAATTGTAATTACTGTTGAAGAACAGATCAAAGAACAATTGATCCAGCAGAAACTACAAAATTATGTTTCCGCTTCAGTTCTTGTAAGTGATGAAGAAGCTAAAGATCAATTCATCAAACAGAACATTAAAATGAAAGCTAATTATGTTTGGATTGATCTAAATACTATTCCCGATACAGATGTTAAAGTTAGTGATGATGAATTGAAAAAATATTATGATGAACATGCGGAAGAATTTAAGCAAGTAGCCGAGAGAAAAATAAAATATGTTCTATTCAATAAACTTGCTTCCAAAGATGATTCTTTAAGCATCAAAAAAAATCTCGAATCAATTGTTACAAAGTTAAAGAGCGATACTGCAACATTTAAGAGGTATGTTGAGATCTATTCCGAACGACCATACTCAAAAGATACAGTTCAACTTTCAACTCTTGCACCGCAAGTAAGAGATATTTTGGTAAAAGCTAAAACCGGTTCTATTGTTGGTCCATATAATACATTTGAAGGTTATGTTGTTTACAAAGTTATTGGTAAAGTGAAATCTAAAAAAGAACAAGTTAGAGCTTCGCATATCCTAATTAAAACAACCGGAAATGATAAAGCCGATCTTCAAAAAGCAAATGATATTTATAATCAATTGATGAAAGGTGCGGACTTTGCATCTGTAGCTAAAGAAAAATCAGATGACGGAAGTAAGTTTCAAGGCGGAGATCTTGGATGGTTTGGACGCGGACAAATGGTTAAACCGTTTGAAGATGCTTCGTTCAACGGCAAAATTGGTGTAATTCAAAAACCGGTTAAATCTCAGTTTGGTTATCATATAATAAAGACAACTGATAAATCGAATCAAGATTTAGTTTTGGAAAAAATCGTAAACAAAATTCAGGTTTCAGCTTCAACCTCTGATAAACTTTATACAGATGCTCAAGATTTTTCATTCATAGCTAAGAAAGACGGATTTGAATCCGAAGCAAAATTAATGAAGTATAGCGTAATTGAAACTCCGTCATTTAATGAAGAATCTCAAGCTCTGCCGGGTATAGGAGTTAATCAAGCGCTTGTTAAATTTGCTTTTGAAAACAGTGTAGGTGAGATAAGCGATGTTTACAGAGTTCAAGCAGGATATGTTGCCGCTATGGTTTCCGATGCTACTAAACCCGGATTGAAAAAGTTTGATGATGTAAAAGCACAAATCAGAAGTTTAGTCTTAAAAGAAAAGAAACTTGAAAAATCATTATCAATTGCTAAAGACATTCGTTCAAAAATAAGTGATGCAGGAGATGCCTTAGTTGCAAAATTGGTTTGGGCAGCTGCTAAAGTTGATACAACTACCGAATTCACATCTGTCGGAAATATTCCCGGAATCGGTCGTGAATTTGCATTCTCAGATTATTCATTAGAAGCTGAATTGAATAAATGGTCTCAACCAATTAAAGGAAGTTTAGGGTCGTATCTGATCAAAGTAAATTATAGAGTTAAATTTGAACAGGGAACATTTGAGATCGAAAAATCATCAATCAAGAAACAAATGCTTCAGTCTAAGAAGAGCCGCTATTTTGGGCAGTGGGTTCAGGACTTAAAGAAAGAAGCAAAAATTGTTGATAATAGATATCACTTCTACAGATAAAATTAAGAGCCGTGATTAGTTCACGGCTTTTTTTTGCACTTTAAATTCAATCCGTAATTTCTGAATTTCCCTTAGGTTTATGATAAAATTTATAAAAATATTATTTCTCATTTCTATTATACCGATCATTTCTTCCGCACAAGCAAACGGAAAAGATTTTGGGATTTCATTTAATTTAAATTATACAACTACTTCCCAGCTTTTTTTACAACCCGATTCTCCCGATCTGATATTGAGAGGAGTACATCAAACCCTTGATGATATATATAGTTATTCCATAGATGTTCGTTATCAAATTTCCGAATCTATTATTCTTGGTATTGGTACGGAATCAATAAAAAAAACTTTTGATAACAGTATTAATCTTGGCGGAATTAGAGCTTCAATGAAAGATGGTTATAAAATGATTCCGATTGAATTATCGGCCTATTATTTAATTCCATTTTCAACTGAACGATTTAAGTTTTATATGGGTGGAGGTTTTGGATTATATATCGGCCAACAAATTCGTGAATTGGGAGATGTGTCTATTTCAAACGAAAGTAAAAAGATCGGATATGGAATTCAGGTGTCTGTCGGAATGGATTATTTAGTCAATCAGTTTTTATCAGTCAGGGGACAGATGCGGTTTCGAGATCCGGAGTTTGAAATGGAAAGTAAATATTCCGGCACAACAGTTAACTATAATGGAAGAACATATATTTTGCCGGCAGAAAAGTTTACTTCAAAAGTTAATATTGACGGAATTACATTTGCTATAGGTGCTGTAATCAATTTATAGCCAACTGTTCTATCCTTTCTTAAAACATTCTTTAAAATTATCCATCCGTATTCTTTATATTATATATCAAATGTTAGTATTTAGCAATTTATATGAACGAAAAGAGAATTTATCTTACCGGATTTATGACGAGCGGGAAAAGTACGCTGGGCCCTATTCTTGCAAACGTACTTGGCATGGAGTTTTTTGATCTTGATAAGGAAATTGAAGAAAGAGAAAAACAGACCATAGTTGAAATCTTTGAAAAGGAAGGAGAATCATACTTCCGCGAGGTTGAATACGGAATTTTAAAAAATCTTTCAAAAAAAGATTGTGTTGTAATATCACTTGGCGGCGGTACAATTACAAATAAAATTAATTTTGATCTTTTACGATCAACTGGTAAGATTATTTACTTAAAAGTATCACCAAATAATTTATATAAAAGATTGAAGAACAAAATTGACCGTCCACTGTTTAGAGATCTTGTTCTGGGAGAAAAATCCGAAGAAGATTTTCTGGAGAAGATAAAAGAGCTTTTGGAAAAAAGAAAAGAATATTATGAACAAGCCGATCTTATTATTGAGACAGATATGCAGCCGATCGGAAGAACAGTTGATAAAACCGCAAATAAAATAATGGCTCTCTTTAATGAAAAAAGTTGAAGTTAATATACCCGGCAAAGAATATTCTGTTCTGATTGAACAGCATTTATTCGATCGGTTGGAAAAAATTATTCTATCAAAGAAATCGAATAAGAATTTATTCATTGTAATTGACCGAAAAGTTTTGGAGTTGCATAGGACCAAAATAATCCGGTTCGTTTCAAATTTCCCCGGGAAATACTTCATCCATGAATTTATATCTGATGAATCAAATAAAAGTTTTTCATCTGCCGAGAAAATTTATAACGATTTAATCTCACAAAAATTTGGACGCGATACTCTTATGCTTGCTATTGGCGGTGGAATAACGGGTGATATTGCCGGTTTTGTTGCTTCAACATTTGCAAGAGGAATACAGTTCATACAAATTCCTACAACCCTTCTTGCCGCTGTTGATAGTTCTGTTGGTGGTAAAACCGGAATTAATTTTAGCGAGACGAAAAATATTATCGGAACATTTTATCAGCCCGAGATAGTTTTAATTGATACCGGATTTTTGAAAACCTTACCGGAAGAAGAGATCGTCTGCGGAATCGGAGAAATATTAAAATATGCTTTTTTAATAGACCAGAAATTTTTTGTTGCATTGAGAAATAATTTATTTAAGCTGATCAAACTTGATTCCTCGTTCACATCAAAAATTATTGAATCATGTATCACATTTAAGGGAGATATTATTGCTGCAGACGAAAAAGAGAGCAGCTTACGAAAGATTTTGAATCTAGGTCATACATTTGCCCATGCTATTGAGATCGAACAAAATTACAGGATCAAACACGGACAAGCTGTTATTATAGGATTAGTATGTGCGTTAGATCTTTCCAGGAGGATGGAGATCTTAGATAAAAAACTATTTGAGGAATATTTACAGCTTCCTCTTTTATTGAGAAATTTTATTTCAATAGATAATTTTGATGCAGACCATATTTATGAAGTTATGAAACGTGATAAAAAAGGTCTCAATAATAACATAAAATTTGTTTTGGTAAATTCGATCGGGGAAATTTTAGTTGACGTTGAAGCTGAAGAAAGCGACGTGCTTCAATCAATTCAGCAGGGAATCGGTTATTTCAAAAAGTAGTATAATCTTCCTATGTGTGTAAATAAATTAAAAAAAATAAAATTCTATTCTTCATTCCTGCTAATTCTATTATTCTTGTTCACTACATTCCCCAAAATTACCGCTCAAACTGAAAGAGAAACTCGAGCCGTTTGGGTTGCAACAAATTTCAGATTGGATTGGCCTCCTCCTACTTTCGACCAGGAAAAACAGAAGCAAGCTCTCATTGATATCTTCGATGATATCAAATCAAAAAATCTCAACACTGTTTTTTTCCAAGCCGGTATTAACGGAACTGTTTTGTTCAAATCGTCATTTGATCCATACTCTCCATACATAACCGGTGAAGTTGATAGAGGGGGAACTTACGATCCTCTTCAATTTGCAATCGAGCTGGCACATAAACGCGGATTAGAAATTCATGCGTGGATCAATTGCATAAGATGTTTCAGCGGAACTGAATTAAATATATTGAATAACCCGAATCATATTTCTAAACGTAAACCGGAATGGGTTATTGAAGATGTACGTGACGGACAAAAATCTTATTGGCTCGATCCCGGACTTCCTGAAGTTCGAGAGTATCTTTCCGATATGATAGCAGAAATGGTTGAGAAATATGATGTAGATGGAGTTCATCTTGATTTTATCCGTTATCCCGGTAAAAATTTTGACGATGAATTTTCATACAGCGTTCATGGTGCGGGTTTATCACGCGATGAATTTCGAAGAAATAATATTACCGATTTGATTGAATTGATTAACAAAAAAATTAAAACAATAAAACATTTTGTAAAACTTGGCGCCGCTCCGATCGGAATTTTCAAAAACGAGAATGGAATAAACGGCTGGGAAGGTTATTCGGAAGTTTATCAAGATTCCCGTGAATGGCTTAAACGTGGAATTGTAGATTATCTTGCACCGCAAATCTATTGGGGATTCGATGATAATCCGCGATTCGGATTGGTTGCAAAGGAATGGACTGAAAATTCCTTCGGTAGAAGCATCGTTCTTGGAATTGGCGCTTACAAACCGAATGTAAAATCTGAAATTAATGCAATGATACAATACACCCGCACGATCAATGCCGGCGGTGTAGCATTTTTCCGTTATCAAAATATTAAAGATGTTGAATTCGATTCGTTCCAGTATAAAACTTATCCCGCTCCTATGGCATGGCTCGATGGAATATATCCGGATCCTCCAACAGAACTAAATTTCAATAAGAGCGAAATAAATAAAAATTTATTTTCTCTAAGCTGGAATTTTCAAAAAATGAAATCCCAAAGCGATAGCGTCCGCTATTTTGCGTTGTACAGTCTGCCAAATTCTAATTCAGAACTCCTTCCGGATTATCTGTTCGATGTTATTCCGGCTGATAGGACATCTGTTACACTTGCAATAGATAGACCGCGACGAGTTAATTATTACTACACCTTAAAATCAGTTAGTAAATTATGGAACGAGAGTATTGAATCATCTAATGTTATAGAAATCAAATTTCCGGAATTGAACTCTCTTGCACAACTTGATGATGTTTTAGAAAAACCGGTTTTGCTTAAAGATCAATACGGTAACTCAAAGATTCTTCTCTTCACAAAAGAAAAAGAAAAAATTGAAATCTTTGGGGTGAAAGAAAAAGAAAATGAAATTATTTTAGCAGAAAACGTTTTACCGGGTAAAAACATTTTATCTCTTGGAAAAAATTTGTCCGGTTACCAGTCACTAAAAATTACTTTTAAATCATCAAATAGAGAAGTTGAGTTGAAATTGTAAAAATCCTGTCCATTATTTCTTGTTGCACGGGAACATTAAAAATCATTGATGAGTTTAACCAAAAAAAAAATAGATCAAATAAAATGTCTAAGAACAAACACTTATCTACAAAAAAACAAACTAAGAAAAATTTATGGATGCAGATAACGGTTGTTATCGTTTTAATTGCATTCATTGCTTATTTTATTTTATCAAATGTACTTGTTAATAATAACCCCAAGAATAATGATCTGGAAAAAGCAGTGAACAATAAAACAGCGTACTCATTTAGTAAAGAAGGTGATCTTTCATTCACAACTCCTAAAGGAGATTCCATCTCACAGATAGAAATTGAAATTGCGGATGATGATCAGCAAAGACAGACAGGATTAATGTTCCGTGATAAGATGGGAAAGAATCAAGGGATGTTATTTATTTTCGATAGCGAATCACCCCAAGCTTTTTGGATGCATAACACAGTTCTTCCGCTCGATATTATTTATGTTAACTCGCAAATGGAAATTGTTCACATCGCTAAAAACGCTAAACCGTATGATGATAAATCGCTTCCTTCCGTTAAACCGGCGCTTTATGTTGTGGAGGTTAATGCCGGATACTGTGATAAAATTGGAATTAAAGAAGGCGATAAAATTGTGTGGAGAAGGGAATAATTTTAATGTGAAAGGTCAAACGTGAGAGGTGAAAGTAAAACCTATCTACCGGTAGGCAAAAGACAAAAAATCATCTTCCGTTTTTTATGGGATCATTTCTTAGTTTCTAAATAAAAAGTTAAGAAGAAATATCTTCAACTTTTCCAACAATCACTTTGCCGTCTTTCCAAACAGCAATTTTGTAACCTAGTTTTCTTCGTTTTTCGATTTCTACAGCAATCGCTTTTTGCATTACAACTGTTAACTGGGATTTTTGTATTGCTATATTTTTAGTTTTCATTATAAGCCAACTATTTTATTAAAAATTTCTTTATCCGTAATCTCAGTTTCTTTGCCTTCTACTTTATGTGCAACTGGTTTAATTTCTTTTTCAGAGTTATCAAAGATTGACCATTCATCAGCAATTGGCATATATAATTTAACAAAATTTATCCTTCCATTTATGAATCTGCGCTCAATTATTTTTAAAGGCACATTGTGACCTCCAGATTCAACTCGTAGTTTTACACGCTCTTTTGCTAGTTCAACAGAATGTAGCCAAATATAAATTAACCGAACAGTATAACCATGCATCTTAGATTTATGTAGCAGGGGTACAAAAGTTTTTGATGCAAAAGTAGTTTCAAATGCAAAACTCTTTTTTTGTTCTATTAGTTCTGAAATTCTTCTCAGCATGATTTTGCCTGCACTAAATGATACAGTAGCAGAATTAAAAGCTGAGAGTCCAAAAGCAATTGTGTCGGCGTTAACGAATTCATTAATTCCTAGAAAATCTGGTAAAAGAGACATTGCTGATGTAGTTTTGCCAGCTCCATTAGGTCCGCCGATAAGAAAAATTTGTGGCATCTATTTTTTACTTTTAGTTTTTTTCTTTACAACCAATTTTGTTTTCTTAACACTTTTTCTGTTCACCTTTAACTTTTGACCTTTCACATTTTTCGTTTTCTTCTTAACTACTTTTTTCTTAGTTGCCGCTTTCTTTTTAACAGCAGGTTTCTTTGCAGACGTCTTTCCTTTTTTGCTTCTTTCCTTCTTTCCTTTAATAACTTTTTTCTTGCTGATTGCTGACCGCTGAAAGTTCTTAGCGATCAAATTCAACGCACCGCCGGCTTTGAACCATTCGATTTGTCCCACATTGAATGAATGATTCAGCATTATCTCATCAGAAGAACCATTGCTGTGTTTTACAATCAACTTCAATTGTTTCTCAGGAGCGAACTCGTTTAATCCGGCTAAACTTAATTTATCATCTTCTTGAATCTTATCGTAATCGCTCGGATTGGCAAAAGTAAGAGGAAGCATTCCTTGTTTCTTCAAATTGGTTTCGTGGATGCGAGCAAAGCTTTTTGTTATGATTGCTTTTCCACCGAGGAATCTCGGTTCCATTGCGGCATGCTCTCGTGAAGATCCTTCGCCGTAATTTTCATCACCGACAATAATCCAACCGTTACCATTTGCTTTGTAATCACGCGCAACTTCATGTACTTGTTTATACTCTCCGGTAAATTGATTTTTAGCTTCGCCCGGTTTATTTGTAAATGCATTGATCGCACCAATAAACATATTTTTTGAAATGTTATCAAGATGACCACGGAAACGAAGCCATGCACCTGCCGGTGAAATATGATCGGTTGTGCATTTGCCTTTAACTTTTAACAGTAAAGGAAGATCAACAAAATCTTTTTTATCCCAGAGTTTGAACGGTTCCAGAAATTGCAGTCGTTCACTCTTCGGATCAATGAGAACTTTTGTTTTATATCCATCATCAGAGGGAGCGATAAATCCTTCAGTATCTTTTTCAAAATCGTGAGTTGGAAGTTCATCACCAAACGGCGGATCGAGTTTTACTTGTTCGCCGTTCCCGTTAACCAAATAATCTGTAGCAGGATTGAATGAAAGACTGCCGGAGATTGCGAGAGCAGTTACTAATTCCGGACTTGCAACAAATGCAAGAGTTTCAGGATTGTTATCATTTCTTTTTGCAAAATTTCTATTGAACGATGTAACAATTGTATTACGTTCTCCGGTTTTTGAATCCAATCTTTTCCACATTCCAATACATGGACCGCAGGCATTTGCAAGAACCATTCCACCAAACTCAGTCAATGATTGTAGCTGTCCATCACGTTGAATTGTCGCACGCACTTGTTCCGATCCCGGAGTAATTGTGAATTGTACTTTAGCTTTCAATCCTTTTGCTAAAGCTTGTCTTGCAATGTTTGCTGAACGGTCAATATCCTCATAGCTGGAATTTGTACAACTACCAATAAGAGCAACGCTGATGTTATCGGGATAATTATTTTCTTTTACAGCATCTTTCATTTTGGAAACGGGCCATGCAAGATCAGGTGTGAACGGACCATTGATATGCATTTCTAATTCGCTCAAATTGATTTCAATAACTTGATCGAAATACTTTTCGGGATTTTCATAAACTTCATCATCAGCTTTCAATTCATCGGCAAGATATTTTGAAAGACCGGCAACATCTCTGCGATCGGATTTGCGTAAGTAGGCAGCCATTTTTTCATCGTAAGCAAAAAGAGATGTTGTTGCACCAACTTCTGCGCCCATGTTGCATATCGTTGCTTTTCCTGTGCATGAAATTGAATCGGCACCTTCGCCAAAATATTCTATGATCGAACCGGTTCCGCCTTTAACAGTAAGAATTCCGGCAACTTTAAGAATTACATCTTTAGGTGAAGTCCAACCCGAAAGTCTTCCTGTAAGTTTAACACCGATCAGTTTAGGCCATTTTAATTCCCACGGCATTCCTGCCATAACATCAACAACATCTGCCCCGCCGACACCAATTGCAATCATTCCAAGTCCGCCCGCATTTGGTGTATGAGAATCAGAACCAATCATCATTCCGCCGGGGAAAGCATAATTTTCTAAAATCACTTGATGAATAATTCCTGCACCCGGTTTCCAAAATCCCACTCCGTATTTTCTGGAAATACTTTCAATGAAATCATAAACTTCTTTGTTCTCTTCAATTGCTCGATCAAGATCTTCCATTGATCCGGTTTGCGCTACAATTAAATGATCGCAGTGGGCAGTAGCCGGAACTGCTGTAGATTTTCTTCCTGCATGCATGAATTGAAGGAGAGCCATCTGAGCTGTTGCATCCTGCATCGCTACACGGTCAGGCCTGAATTCTGCAAATTCTTTTCCGCGCTGCAGTTCGCGTGTTGCCGGTTCCCAAAGATGTGCATAAAGAATTTTTTCTGCATATGTCAAAGGCCGTTCAACCACGCGCCGTGCGTTTTCAACTTTATCCTTAAAGCCCGCATAAATTTTTTGAATCATATCAAAATTAGCTGTCATTGTTTTTTCCTTTTAACTTTTATTAAGCGTATGAAAGATAAAAAAAAATGAAGTGTTTTTCTCGGAGAGATATTATGAAAATGAATATAAATTGTCTTAAATCATACTAATTACTTAACTGTACAACTCCAATTCAACAATATTGCAGACAAAGTTTTATCTAACATTAAGAGTCGGATTTAAATTAAAACCCGACTCTTAAATAATTCAATATTTAACAGAAGCAGTCGTAGTGTGAAAATGAATCATTGCGTCATATTCAGAGCCAAGATTAGATGAGTCGAAATTATCATTGAAAGAATCCGGATAGTATATAGCGCCGAATGAGAGAAACTTTTTGGTTGAGTTAATCCAATTATAAAGCGTGCTATTTTGAAGTATATCACTGTTAAGTAGAATAAAATTTTGTGGTTGTGAATAATTAAAAATATAGTTGAATGAGTCTTGGGGTGGAAGTTGATTAATTGAAAAAGTTAAACCTACGGTATAAGTATTTTGTTGAGAATTATAACCTGTAGCTTTGAAAGACCCGTAGTTAAATGAAAAGCCGATTGCCTTATATTGTGTGGATAAATGCTGTGATAAAACATAACCTTGTGTTCCGGAGGTTGTTCCTGAGGGGTTCTTGGCTATATGCATGTTATGTGCCCATTGGACTACTTTTGTATTCGGTCCTAAAAGTTCAGTAAGCCATTCGGTATTTTCAGCCATGTAAAGATCGCGGTAATAATAACTCGTAGATGTATTATCAATATATTGTTGAGTCTGTCTTAACAATTGTCTTGTAATTTTAAACTCAAAACTGCCTGAACTCGTAATAAGCCGGGAACTGTTATTGTCAAAATATGTTTTGATCGAATCGCAGCGTATTTTTAGTAAATTTTTTTCTGTTGCTGTTAAAGCTTTAATTTGAACATAACTTAATAGGTGAATATCGGTTAATATTTTGTCTATAAAAGCTGGATAATTAGGATCATATTGTTGCAAGTATCCCCTGACTAATTGTCTATTGTAATCTTTATACTGACAATCTACTCCCAGTAAATGAATTTTATCTCCTTGAGATTTACTCTTGTTATACTGGTTCATCCAAAGAATCAAATCTTTTACTTCTTGGTTTTTCCATACAGCAAAACCAATTTTATTCATCGCATCATCAATGGTTCCTATGTCTTGGGAAATGAATCTATCTATATAGATACATACGCCCATATCTTCTTCAAATCCGAAAATTTTGAAACCTTGTTTTTCAACAAAGTACTTGAACAGCCTGTGTTTCATCTGAAAAAACTCTTTTGTTCCGTGTGTTGCCTCGCCCACACCGATTACTTTTGCATTAGCAAAGATGTCGAATACCTGTAAGTCACTATCGTCGTTAGTAATCGAAGATCCTTTTAGTGGCTTAATAAATTTGTTCAATTCATTTACCAGCTCTTTCTCGGAATCAGTAAGATTAGCTAAAGGATCGTTTTCTATAGGAATTGGATTAGGAGAAGTTGGAGTTGGTTCATCTTTGCAAGACAAGAAGAGAGACAAACTTATAAATAAAAACAAAGTAAAAAATAAACTTCTCATATTAAACCCCAAGATTTGTTTGAAATATATTAATTTACAGACGTATAGTTTAATATGAAAAACTTTTCTCTTTTAGACTTGTACTCTAAGAATACAAGTCCATCTCAACCAACTCACAAATGATGTGTGCAACCGTAATATGTCCTTCCTGAATACGTTGAATATTTGTTGATGGAATAACTACTGGCAGATCAACTAGACTTTTTAATTTTCCTCCGTTACTTCCTAGTAATCCAATTACAAACATTTTTTTCTCGTGAGCTTTTTCTACTGCTTTAATAATGTTAGCAGAATTTCCACTTGTTGAAATTGCCAGAAGAACATCACCTTCATTTCCTAATCCCTCAACGTTACGGGCAAAGACATTTTCAAAGCCGATATCGTTTCCACCTGCTGTTAAGTTAGATGTATCAGTAGTAAGTGCAATAGCTGCAAGAGCCGGGCGGTTAATACTATGATTTAATCTGATCATTAACTCGGTAGCAATATGCTGGCAGTCTGCAGCGCTTCCGCCGTTACCGCAAAGCAATAATTTTTTCTTGTTTTTGTATGCTTGAGAAAGTGTCTGCACGGCAAGAAGAATTTCTGCTTTGCAAGTGCTTTCGATCTTCAGCTTGACCTCGGAACTCTCCTTAAGAGAATCTGCGATGAATTTTTCTTTGTTCAATTTTTCCTCAGTTCACTTATTAGTAAAAATAACAAAGTTTGGTGTAATTCTCTCGAAATTTGACAGATTTATGTCTAAGAGAAAACAATCACTAAATATTATACAAGAGAGTTCTCCTATGTTCTGTGATTATTCATATAAGCACCCTTCATTCAGCGATACCAATTCAATTGGTGCATGCAGAAAAGAACTTGCTGTATGGTGTAAATATTTCAAAAGGTACAACAATTAAAACAATAAGTGCTTCGCTCATTTAAAATCCAGTATCTAAATATCTAGTATCTAGAAATTTGTATCTTGCATCAAAAAGTGATTGTCCAATAGAACAACATTTCCTAAGTTGCAATAAACTTTCCAACAATTATTCTGGAAAAAAACATATGAAAAAAACAATTCTATTTTGGATTATTGCAATAACAAGCACACTGGTTTTTGCCTTTTATCAACGCGTTACCGGCCCAACATACGCTCTCTCAGGGAAAGTTAATTTTGATGGTAAAGATATTTCTTACAAACTGGAACGAAGCCAGGAAACAGTTAAGAATTATCTAGTTGAAATTGAAACCGGTGATGAAACAATTAGCGGAATTTTATTCTGGCGGAAATTCAATTCCGGGAATGATTTTACTGCACTACCAATGACCGGCGGTAAAAAACTTAGTGCAGAACTGCCCGTTCAAAAACGTTTGGAAAAACTGGATTATTATGTTCAGCTTTCTAAGAATGATAAGACAATCATTCTTCCAATGGAAAAAATTGTTACGATTAGATTTAAGGATCCCGTTCCAATCTGGGTATTGATCCCTCATATCTTTGCAATGTTTTTTGCGATGATGCTTTCAACACGCACCGGTTTAGAATTCTTTAATAAAGAACCTAAACTTGATAAACTTACATTGTGGACGATCATTGTACTTTTTATTGGAGGATTTCCTCTTGGATTTGCAATGAACGGATTAGCATTTGGCGAGATGTGGGGTGGCTGGCCTTTTGGGCATGATGTTACTGATAACAAAACTCAGATCGCATTTATTGCCTGGTTGATTGCTTTTTATTTCATTAAGAAAAACAAAAATGCAAAACTTGCGGCTCTTCTTGCTGCAATAATTATGCTTGCGGTTTATTTGATTCCGCATAGTGTATAACTGAGAGTAAGATAAAGAGTAAGATTAAAAGCAAGATAAAGAGAAGTTGAATGAATGAGATTTATTTTGATCACGAGAAATTAAAAGTATACCAGAAAACATTGGAATTTCTTCGTTGGTCTGGCATTATTTATAAAGATTTAAAATTTAGGATAGCGGTTATTGATCAGTTCGATAGGGCTTCTACTTCAATATTACTTAATATAGCAGAAGGAAATGGAAAGTATTCAAATAAAGACCGATGTCGTTATTTTGATATAGCCGTCGGTTCTGCATTTGAATGTTCAGCTTGTTTAGATATTTTATTTGTCAAAAAAACAATAAATGATTCAACTTTAACAGAAGGGAAACAAATTCTAAAAGAGATTATTAGTATGCTCATTGGTTTAATAAAATCAAATTCAGATAGAGTTTACGATAATCAAGCGGAATATAATTCCTAGAATCTTTCTCTTACTCTTTCTCATAATCTTAATCAAAATCCGAAGGAGTTACAATGAGTTCTAACGAAACCCCAACAACAAGCGGATTACCATCCAACGCTTACTCGGAATTAAAACCCGGTGAAGAATACAAACCAATTATGTCACCTCATATTGATTTTCCCGAGGTAACATCATATTCGGTTTTTACCGGAATAATAATGGCAATAATCTTTTCTGCTGCGGCTGCCTATCTTGGCTTAAAAGTCGGACAGGTATTTGAAGCTGCTATTCCGATAGCAATTCTTGCAGTCGGATTAACAAATATGCTCGGAAAGAAAAACGGTATGGGGCAGAATGTAATTATTCAGTCCATAGGTTCCTCTTCCGGTGCAGTTGTAGCAGGCGCAATATTTACATTACCCGGAATTTACATTCTTGGATTGCAGGCTACATTTTATCAAATGTTTTTCGCATCACTATTTGGCGGATTTTTAGGAATTCTATTTTTAGTTCCGTTCAGAAAATATTTTGTTTCCGAAATGCACGGTAAACTTCCTTTTCCGGAAGGAACAGCTACAACAGAAATTTTAGTAGCGGGTGAAAAAGGGGGAACGCAAGCTCTCGTTTTAGTTTCTGCCGGTTTGATAGGCGGTATTTATGATTTCCTTGTGGCAACCTTCGGAACTTGGGCGGAAATATTTACATCACGTGTTGTTGGCGTTGGAGAAATGATTGCTGATAAATATAAAATGGTTTTTAGATTGAATACGAGTGCGGCAGTTGTTGGTTTGGGATACGTAATTGGTCTGAAGTATTCAGTAATAATTGTTGCGGGTTCTTTCTTATCATACTTCGTTTTTGTCCCGTTAATTTCTTATTTCGGTAATGATCTCACAGTAACTATCGGATCCGGTGTTACGCTTCTTGTAAAAGATATGTCGGCAGAATTGATTTTCAGAAATTATGTCCGCCATATTGGAATCGGCGCAATTGCTATGGCCGGTTTTATTGGAATAGTGCGGTCATCAAAAGTAATTCGTTCTGCATTTTCTTTAGCTGTTAAAGAAATTCTTGGCGGTAAAATAATTGAAAGTACAACGATCCGTACACAGCGCGATTTGCCGATGAAAATAATTGTAATTGGAACAATCGTTACTGCAATTGCAATTTTTATCTTTTTCTTATTTGGTGTTGTTAGTTCTCCAATTCATGCTTTGATCGGATTATTAATAGTAATGATCATGTCATTTCTATTTACAACTGTTGCCGCTAATGCAATTGCAATTACAGGAAATAATCCTGTCTCAGGAATGACATTGATGACATTAGTTCTTTCATCAATAATTTTAGTTTCCGTCGGGCTTTCGGGACCAACAGGAATGGTTTCTGCATTAATCATAGGCGGAGTTGTATGCACAGCGCTATCAGTAGCAGGATCATTTGTTACAGATTTGAAAATTGGTTATTGGCTTGGTTCTTCACCGTATAAACAGGAAAGATGGAAATTTGTCGGTGCCATTGTTTCTGCGGCAACTGTAGTTTGGATCATTGCACTGCTTGATAAAATCTACGGATTTGCCGGCGGAGGATTACCTGCACCGCAAGCAAATGCTATGGCTGCTATAATTCAACCGTTGATGTCAAATCAACCCGCACCATGGATATTATACATTGCCGGTGCGTGCATTGCTTTAATTTTAGCAATGATCAAAGTTCCAGTTCTTGCATTTGCATTAGGAATGTATTTACCTCAAGAAATAAATACTCCGTTATTAGTCGGCGGATTGATTTCTCATTACGTTTCAACGAGAAGCAAAGACGAAGCATTAAACAATTCACGTAGAGAACGAGGAACATTAATTGCATCCGGATTTATTGCCGGCGGTGCTTTGATGGGTGTGGTAAGTGTTATCATTCGTTCAACAGGAGCCAATTGGTTAATGACAGAATGGTTCGAATCTAATTCAGCAGAAGTATTATCTTTTGTTATGTTCTGCTTACTTTGTCTTTACACAATTTGGGATTCGATGAGAGCAAAGAAAGAATAATCAATTGACCTTGAGGATTTTCGTTTAATCCTCAAGGTCTTTCTAAAATGAAAAAGACGAGAGAATATTTCGAGAATACTTACCATCTCTCATTACGCAGAAATTTTAATAGTTGTCATTCTGATCCCGATTTATCGGGAGAAGAATCTAAAACTTCTTTTTGCTCGATTATTAGATTCTTCACTCCACTTCGTTCCGCTCAGAATGACGCCCTGCATATGGTGAGTGACAATCATCTTTTGTAAACCCTCAAGGTCATTTACGAATTAAATTGAGAAAGAATCCATGAAACTAATTTTCATTTTTTTAACAATTCTATTGGCGGTTACAATGGCATCAGAATTTACATTTGCTCAAAGTCTGGAACGTAAAGATATTCCGGAAAAATTGAAGTGGGATAATTCCATTTTATATAAAAGTATTGACGAATGGCAGAAAGATAAACAAGCCATCGAGACACAAATTAAAAAAATATCAGAGTATAAAGGCAAACTTGGAGAAAGCGCTAATACTTTTTACAACGTACTCCGTCTTTACTTTGATGTGTACAAGAGCTTTTACAAATTATCTGATTATGCAAACAGAGTTAGTGATGAAGACCTTCGCAATAGCGAAAATCAATCGTTAACCCAAATAACCAATACGTTAGGGACACAGTTTGGCGAAGCGTCTTCGTATTTAAGTCCTGAGCTGCTAAGCTTACCGCAAGATAAGATCAAAAACTTTTTTAATGAGAAGAAAGAGTTGAAAGAATTTAAGTTCTTTGTTGATGATATTCTCAGACTTAGAGAACATACCTTGAATGCAAGCGAGGAACAAATTCTTGCAAGTGCAGGATTAATTACTTCAACACCGAATGATGTGTATGGAATTTTTGATAATGCTGAAAAACCAAATGCCAAAATAAAACTTTCCACAGGCGAAGAAGTTGAACTTAGTACATCAGCTTATTCAAAATATAGGACAACACCGGTTAGAGAAGACCGTGAAAAAATTATGAAAGCATTTTTTGAAAGCTATCAGAAATTTCAAAATACTATCGGGGCAAATTTAGCAGGAAAGATTCGCGGAGATTATTTCTATGCAAAAAATAGAAAGTACAATAATGTTCTCGAAAGCGCTCTCAATGCGAACAAAATTCCGGGTTCAGTTTATGAAAATCTTATTTCTCAAATTCACAAAAATCTGCCGACTCTTCATAGATTTCTAAAATTAAAAGCTAAAATGTTAGGTGTAGATCAGCTTCATTATTATGATTTGTATCCACCTCTCGTTAAGTCGGTTGATTTTAAGTTTACAGTTGAAGAAGGACAGAATCTTATTCTGGATGTTTTCAAACCGATGGGAGAAGAATACGTTTCAACAGTTAAGAAAGCTTTTAATGAAAGATGGATTGATTACGCACCGACAGTTGGTAAAAGAAGCGGGGCTTATTCATCCGGTGCCGCTTATGATCAGCATCCTTATATTTTAATGAACTGGACAGATGATTATGAATCCGTTTCTACACTTGCTCATGAACTCGGGCACACAATGCACAGTTATTTTTCCAATAAGAATCAGCCGTTTGTTGATGCACAGTACGCAACGTTTGTTGCAGAGATTGCTTCTACTATCAATGAAACATTGCTGAATAATTATATGGTGAAGAAAGTTAAAACGGATGATGAAAAATTATATTTGCTTGGTTCATATCTGGATTTACTAAAAGGAACAATTTTCCGTCAAACTCAATTTGCAGAATTTGAATTAGATCTTCATAAAAAAATTGAAAACGGAGAACCGCTCACCGGGGAAAGCATCAGTAAGATCTATTATGATATTATCAAAAATTATTATGGAAATGATCTTGGTGCATGTGTTGTTGATCCTTATATCGCTTACGAGTGGGCTTACATACCTCATTTTGTTAATTACACTTATTACGTGTATCAATATTCAACTTCGCTTATCTATGCAACTGCATTTGCGGAGAAGATTGTAAAAGAAGGACAGCCGGCTGTTGATAAGTTCTACAACATCTTAAAAGGCGGAAGTTCCGATTACCCGATTGAGCTTATCAAGAAAGCCGGGATAGATCCGTTATCTTCCGAAGCATTTGATTTGACGATTGCTAAAATGAATAAAGTTATGGATCAGATTGAAGAGATAATTAGCAAGAAGAAATAGTTTAATTGAAAATCTTTCTCGGCGGTCAAGGTTTATACCTTGACCAGATTTCACTTGGCTTCTATGGAACAATAAAAATCATTTCTGCTGGGCCTGATTCTTAATTGTTTCGTTTAACTCTTGCATTGATTTTATTAAAACGTCAAGGTTCTTATTTAATTGTGCGACGCCTTTTGTAAGAACCTCGCCGAAATTGGAATTCGCCAAATTCAGGTTGAATTGTTTGGTCAAGTTTTGAATTGCTTTTACTGTTTCGTCCATTATAGTATCCCTTATGATTATTGCAAAGGTTTATTAAGTCTATGAATAATATTACACGAATAACAAATCACTTGTGGTTCAAGTGGAAATTTTCTCTGGAGAATAGATTTATAATTTTTATTATCAAAACAATTTTGACAAAGATAGTGTTTTGGATTTCCCGCATTACTATCAGATTTCTGTGTATAAGCAAAAATTCCAGTATCTATTTGAACAAGTTCATAATTGGATTTATCTGATACAAGCTTTTTAAGCTCTACCAATTCCTTTTCGATATTATTTTTAGACTCCAACAATTCACCATACTCAGATTGCATAGAAAGAATATTAGATTGGAGAGTTATAATTATGTTGAATAATTCTGAAGATTTTTCTTTAACAGCGACATCAACTTGTAAAGAATTGAAACCTTTTATTATATCAGAGGCAGCTTTCAAACTAGCTAAAGCTGTTGTTATTTCGTTTAACATATTAACTCCAAAAGATTCAAAAAAAATTATACCTAATCTTTTAAGCATCGAACACTATAACCGAGCTCCATAGTGCCGTAGTAGAAGATGATATTACTATTGTTGCTGTTCAGATACATGAGCCATGCGTAGTTAGTATTTTCCTCCGTAGAACTCCAAACGTAAGTGTAATCTCCTAAACTGTAGAAGAAGTTACTAGAGGTTGCGCGGCCGCCCGCAAGCAATGTAGAAAAGCCGCTTGTATTTGTGCCCACTCCGCTTCCTATTCCTTGACCAATTGCTTTTAATGCGTTGCTATTATTACTTACTGCTGTACCTAATGTTTGAAATTCTGAATATGTTGGTACATGCCAGCCAGTTGGGCATATGCTTTGTGTACCTAGGGTTGTTACATACTGCATCGCTTCATTCCATTGGTATAATCCACCATAAGTTGCACAGTTGTTTGGGTTATTGTCATAACAATACTTTTCAGTTATTCCGTTGTTAGCTTGGTCCTGAGTTCCTTGTATCATTGTCCCCACATCAAGGTTCTCTTTTAACCAGCATTGTGTTCCAATCTGAACAGTATTATAAGTTTTACCTTCATAAGATACTGTTGGGTTTCCTGGACAGGGGGCACTGATTGTTGTAAAAGACGAATAGTTTGACCAACTTGAAATACCGTAACTATTTGTTGCACTTACTCGCCAGTAATATATAGTGAAAATTGACAATCCACTTATTGCCTGATTCGCATTTATCAATCCACTTTGATTATAAACAAAGCTAGAGAATGAACTACTTATAGATACTTGAAGTGTATAGCTTATAGCATTACCTATTGCAATCCAGCTTAATGTTGGTGTAAGAGAAATATTTACAGCTAAATATGATGGAGTTAATAATGTTGGTGCTTGAGGTGGTGTGACAGTTAGAAAAGAAAAAACATTTGACCAACTTGAAGTACCATAAATATTTGTGCTATTGACACGCCAATAATATATCGTAGCTATATTCAAACCACTTATTAGTTGGCTTGTATTTGTTAATCCGTTTGTGTTATAAACAAAACTGTTGAATGAATTACTTGTAGAGACTTGTAAAGTATAACTGACCGCATTAGTAACTGTATTCCAAGTGAGGGTTGGAGAAAGAGAAACTTCAGTTGCATTATTAATTGGTGTTAATAATGTTGGACTTGCTGAAACTGTTCCAACAATAATTTCCAGCTTCCCTTGTAATGTTTGTTTGCCGTCATTAACAGTCGCAGTTATTGTATCTTTTCCCGCAGTTGAAGGTGCAATCCATTTTACTGCAATACCAACAACTCCATTGGAGAACGTACCTCTTTTAGAAGACCAAGTAATTGTTAGGTTGTCTCCATCTTCATCAGTAGCTATACACGTTAAAGTAGTTTCCGTACTTATTAAAACTGTGGTTGGGTTTGCTGTTAAGTTCTCAATCTTTGGTAAATGGTTTTGAGGTGCAGTAGGGGTCTCATCTTTTTTGCAACCAGAAATAATTAGAAATAAAAAAATAGATAATAAAATAAGTAAAGAATAAAAGTATCGTTTCATAAATACCCCGTCATATTTCTAACTAAAACTAATGAAGTAACATCATTCAATCAACCAAAATCAACTTTAACCCAAAATCTTTTAAGAGGGCACATTTGTCATCGGCTCTCGGCAAAGTCGCATATGCTTCAACTTTGCAATAAAAAATTACTCCGGCATTTATGCCGGAGTAAATAGACTCACTCAAAATTCTGGACTTTAGTCCAAGACAAAAAAACAATTTGGGCTGAAGCCCCGGGTTTTGGTGTTCTTATTTTTCCCCCCGACTTAAAAGTCGGGGTTATAGTGACAAACTTCTACTAAGTTGTTGCTATTAATACAAAGTCGGGAGAAGCGATCTCATAAAAATTAGATTGCTTCATCCCGCCTTTAGCGGGATTCGCAATGACAATTTGGTCTTTTTCTCGGCGGTCATACCTTGACGACGGGGCAATTAAATTTTATATTTACATATGCCTACAATCTTAAGGACAAGTGGATATCGTTTTTTCTTTTTCAGCCGTGAAGGAAACGAGCCGATGCATATTCACATTGAACAAGCTGACCGATATGCAAAGTTTTGGCTCAATCCGATTCAATTGGCGGAATCGGACGGTTTTAGAAGTAGTGAAATTTCAGAACTAAGAAAATTAGTTCAAGAAAATAAAAAGTTATTTGAGGAGAAGTGGAATGAATACTTTAGCAGTAAAAGTTGAACCGAAAATAATAGATTTATCTTTTTCGTCCGATTCCCTCCGGGTTGTTTTAGCAGATGGACGGGAAGTCTTGGCTCCTTTAGAATGGTTTCCCCGTTTACGCGACGCAACGGATGTGCAAAGGAAAAACTGGCGTTTTATTGGAAGAGGTATTGGCGTTCATTGGGAAGATATTGACGAAGATATTTCTGTTAATAGCTTGCTTACTACTAGTTGAATAGACGGAAGAGTTGTTGAACAAGAAAAAATAATTCTTGGGATGTTCAGAGAAACAAAAACGAGTTGTTTAGAAACTAACACTCCGTAAGAGTTAAATTTGGAATATCTTTGCGAGAAATTGGGACATTGATCGAAGGCGATTGATTTAATTTACTGCTTATTTTTTGTACACGAATGCCCCATGCTTTACAGGTAGATTCAAATTGATCTGGGTCATCAAACATTATATCACGTAAACTAATAAGCATATGAAGTTCTCGAAACGTGGTTGTGAAATCGATAGACTTACTAGCTGATAAAATAATTTTACTCTCTTTAAAGTTAGAAAAGCTAAGTATCTCAATTCCTGTTGCTTTGCCTTTAGAATCTCTATACAGCACAACTCCGTCTTGAAAATCTTCATCACCAACAGATGATTTGCGATCACAGAGAGATATATAAGCCACATCTTCTTTAAAAAAGTATGTTATTTTCATTTTTTTATTTTTTTTAGATTTATTATAAAATTAAGGTTGCTTCCAAATCTTATCGATGTTATTAAGTTATTTTCATTTACAACTATAACCAAATACTTCGCAGGAAAGTTCCTATTCTTTTGATTTTCTTGGACGTAAATACGGCAATCTTCAAATCGTTTACCGTTTCCAATATAATCAGGAGATTTTAGAGTGTCAACCCAATTTTTATGATAAACAGTAATGTTTGAACCGTGTTTTTCAATAATATGTTGATAATAATAATCATTTAATATGATTTTATTACCCCGATAATCCTCAAACTCTAATTCTATTTTTTTAATGATATTACGCTCGTTAATAAATGCGGATTAAATGTAAAAAAGTTTAATAATAAATTCATATTCAAATTAGAACATTACCAAAACCTTGAAGATCTTCATAGGTCCTCAAGGTTTATCGGCTAGCTTATATCTCATTTTTTATAATTATCATAAACCGAGTCGCTCTCGCTATAACCGTCAAGAAATTCTTTAACAGTTAAATTTGCCCAGTTTTTTTCTTCGATATTGTATTGCCCCGTTACATCTTTAGATTTTTGTTCGTCTGAATTCGATAGGATTATTACCTCTACCTCATTCCCGAAATTATTAGGGACTTCAACAATAACTTTATTATCTACAACATTTTTTCTTTGTCGTATTGCAAGCATAATGCTCTTCCTTATGCTTATTTCCTATTTGAATTTAGCTGATTATTAAATAAAAGCCAAGAGTTGAAAACCTTGAAGATCTTCGTTTGACCTTCAAGGTTGTAAGGGCGTAGAAAAATTAGATTGCTTCATCCACACTTCGTATGGATTCGCAATGACAAGTTGGTCTTTGTTTGACCTTCAAGGTTAACACGTTATTTCTTAATTTAGCCGAAGAAATTATCCGGAGATTATTTTGGAAATTGAAGAAGTAAGAAAACTATTCCCTCACTTGCAAACAGATCAAATCTATTTCAATCATGCGGCGCTCGGTCCGTGGTCCACACTTGTTCTTGATCGTATTAAAGAATATATGGATGAAAGAAGCGGACTTAATGTGATGAACTTTGAATCTTTTGTAAAATGGAATTTTGGTGCAAAAGAAAAATTAGCAAAACTTTTAGGAACGAGCACATCCAGATTATCATGGGTAGATAATGTTGCAAATGGTATGAGCATAATAGCACAAGGATTGGAATGGAAGACCGGAGACAGAATTATTTTGAACGATATTGAATTCCCTTCGAATGTTTATCCATTTCTAAACTTAAAAAAGCACGGGGTTGAAATTGATTTTGCTAAATCGCGGAATGGAGTAGTTGATATTGAAGATCTTGAAAAGCTAATTACTCCTAAGACTAAACTTCTTTCAATAAGTGTGGTGCAATTCTTATCGGGCTATAGAGCAGATATTGATGCAATCGGTGAACTATGTAAGCAGAAAGGAATAATTTTTTGTGTTGATGCAATTCAGACTGTTGGCGCTATTCAGGTTGATCTAAAAAATTCTCCGATAGATTTTCTTACCGGAGGGACACAGAAATGGTTAATGAGCAGTCAAGGTCTTTCATATTTTTATGTGACCGAGGAATTGCAAAATAAAATTGATCAAAAAAATGTGGGATGGACATCAGTAGAAGATCCTTGGAATCTTTTGAACTATGATCTGACTTTGAGATCTAATGCCGAGCGATTTCAAACCGGAACCTTAAATGCGTTTGGTATAACAATATTTGATGCCGCGCTTAACATGTTCAATCAATTTAGAACAGAGAATTATGCATTAAGAATTTTAGAGAACACGAATTATTTTATTAATAAACTTGCTGATATAGGAATCGAACCGTTGCTAAAAAATATTTCTAATGAACACCTTGCCGGAATTGTAACGTTCAAACATGAAAAATCAAAAGAAATATTTTCTGAATTAGAAAAAAGAAAAATTTATTGTGCAGTCCGCGAAGGAATGATTCGCTTTTCTCCGCATTTTTATAACACAAAAGATGAGATTGATAGAGTAGTTAATGAGTTAAAAATTATTGTGGGATAAAAAAGCGGGGAGAAGAGCCAAAACCTAGGTTGGGGGGAGACCTAAGTCTCAGCCGCAACTCCCCAAAAATTTATTGTTCAGGATTGTAACTTAATTCAATTTTAATATGGAAATCAGCGCCGCTGAATAATGTATATTTTACTTCGCCTATTGTACATTTATAATCTTCACCGACCATCTCACTAATTACTTTAGCAACTGCATTTTCTATAGAGCCAACGCTAACGGATTTTAATTTATTTTTTAGGAGCTTGTCAACATCAATCGCTTTTTCTAGTCCGGTTGCCATTTACCCCTACCTTACAAATTTCATTATTTTATTGTTAGATGTATAAGAATTACAAATGCTACCCGAAATATAACTATCCTCTGATAAATTTCAATAGCTCGTTCGTTTTTTCTATCATTAATTTTTCATCGCTCTTAGATTCAACATTTAATCGAAGCAAAGGTTCCGTATTGCTCATTCTAATATTAAAACGCCAATCGGGATATTCAACGCTAAGACCATCCAATTCGCCATTAATCCCGCCAAAATATCGTCTTTTTAGCTCTTTAATTTTTTCAATTGGGTTATTAACAGTGGAATTAATTTCACCCGAACAAGGATATAAACGTATCATAGCGTCAAGAAGTTCCGAAAGTTTAGATTTTTCATCGGACATTAATTGAAGAATTAGTACAAAAGGAATTAACCCGCTATCGGAATAGAAGTTATCACGGAAATAATGATGTGCAGACATTTCCCCGCCGTAAATAGCATTTACCTCTCTCATTTTTTGTTTAATAAAAGCATGTCCGCTTTGAGAAACAACAGCTTGACCACCGGCTTTTTTTACTATTTCGATCGTATTCCAAACGAGGCGGGGATCATGCACAATTTTTTCGCCGGGATTTGCTTTCAAAATAGATTTTGCTAGTAAACCCACAATATAATATCCCTCGATAAAATTACCTTTTTCATCAAAGAAAAAACATCTATCATAATCGCCGTCCCAGGCAACGCCAAGATCAGCTCCATGTTTTTTAATTGCATCAATTGTTGGCTGACGGTTCTCAGGTAAAAGAGGATTAGGTACACCGTTAGGAAAGTTTGAATCTGGTTCGGGGAAAATCTTTATCATTTCTATAGGTAAATATTTTTCCAGAGCATCCAGAGCCGGACCAACACAACCATTGCCGGCATTAACAAGAACTTTATATGGTTGGATTTTTTTTGCATCAAAAAATTTTGTGACTTTAGAAATAAATTCGTGCATAATATCTTTTTGAAAAACTTTCCCTTTCTGATCTGCAATTTCACCAAGTTCATTCTCCAATATCATCTTTTCTATTTCGTTAAGACCGGAATCGTAACCCATCGGGACAGATCCTTTCTTAACAAATTTTAGTCCGTTGTATTCAGGCGGATTATGGCTTGCTGTAATCATAATACCGCCATCGGCATTTAGGAATGGAGTTCCAAAGTAGATCATTTCTGTTCCGCATAATCCCAGATCAAAAACATCACAACCGGCATCATTTAATCCCTTTGATAATGCTTCCGATAATTCAGGTGAAGATTTTCGTACATCTCGACCAATAACAACTGATTTTGCGCCTAAATATTTTGCAAATGTTCTGCCTATTTTATAAGCAAGTTCCGTATTCAGTTCACCGGGTACTTTACCTCTGATATCGTATGCTTTGAATGATGAAATTTTGTCCATTAATTCTCCGAAATGATTCTGAACTATTCGTTAATCGAAAAATAAGTAAAACTAAATAAATTAACGGCAGCAGCGGATAAATTTTTGCATAGACAAGAACAATTTACAAACTTATTTTTCCAACGCTTTTCTAAAAGGAGGTTAATATCGAAACCTATTCTACAAAAACGTCAAAATTTACAAGCTGCACAAATACAAAATGCAACTCCGTATTTCCAATTTTGCTTCATGAAAGTTTAAGTGATACGGATTTTCTTTGTCCTAACTGTGAGGGAAAATTACACACGCATCATATCGTTCAATGCAGTAATTGCCAATCAATAGTAAACTTTCTTGATCTTGATGATGGGGAGGAGTCAATCGTCTTTTATGTTAAAAAATGTCAGCATTGTAACGGAACTGAGAAAGACGAAAGGCGGTTGCAGTTCTTCTTTTTTCCGGATGTCATGCTCTAAAACTAAACCGCACAAAAATATTAATAATTTTTTTCTTGTGAACTTACTAAAAATTATATATGTTGCACCATCAAATGTTACAACAATAATACTAATTCGTAATAAATTTATCACAAACAAAAGAGGTTCAAAATGAAAAAACTATTTTATGCCGCATTTATGGTCTTATTTGCATTACTTTCTGTAAATGCTCAAACTAAATGGACAATAGATAATGCTCACTCTAAAGTCCAATTTTCTGTTACTCACTTAATCATTTCTGAAGTAACAGGACAATTCAAATCATTTGATGGAAATATTGAATCATTCAAGGATGATTTTTCGGATGCTAAAATTGATTTCTCAGCTGATATAGCAAGTATCAATACCGATAATGAGAAAAGAGATGCACATTTAAAGTCGGATGATTTCTTCAATGCAGAAAAATTTCCTAAAATGATTTTTAAAGGGAAATCATTAAAAAAAATTGACGGGAAAAATTATAAACTTGTAGGAGATCTTACAATTCGAGATGTAACAAAAGAAGTTACTCTTGATGTTGTTTATAATGGTACAGTTCAGGCATGGGGACAAACAAAAGCCGGCTTCAAAATTAAAGGTGAGGTTAACAGATTTGATTATAATCTTAAATGGAATACTCTCATTGAAGCGGGTGGTGCAGTTGTAGGCAAAACAGTTTATTTTATAGTTGATCTTGAATTACAGAAATCATAATGAAACTTGAACAAGAAATAAAACAACCAAAATTTAGAAACGAATTTCATAAGCTTGCCGTTAATGTACTTTACACAAACGGCTGGCTTATGAATTTATATTCAAACCTTTTTTCTAAATATGGTATTACAAGTAATCAATACAATATTCTTCGAATTCTCCGCGGACAGTATCCCAATCCCGCTACTGTAAACTTGTTAAAAGAAAGAATGCTTGATAAAATGTCAGATGCCTCACGGCTTGTTGAACGGTTACGGATAAAAGGATTTGTTAAACGCGATCTCTCCTCTAAAGACCGTAGATGCGTTGATATTATTATTACCGATAAAGGACTATATCTTTTAAAAGAAATTGATAAGCTTAATGATAAACATGATTCGTTCCTTAAAAACTTATCTGAAAGCGAAGCTAAAAAATTAAATAGTTTATTAGATAAACTCCGCGATTGAGTAATTACTTTTATTTTTTAGTACTAGCCCTCTAAATGAGGGCTTTTTTATGAAATGGAATTCATCTAATGTTTTTTAACTCGTCTATTTTTAAAATCGGGTATGATTGGCTTGGTTATAAAATTGAACTGTTTTATTTTTGAGGTGGAATAAATCATTCTATTAAAATTATAAGGCGAAATATGAAAAAAGAATTATTCAAATCGGTTGTACTGTTTATTCTACTCGGTTTCATTTTACCAATCAGTGCTCAGACTAATTTAGATACAGTTAAAGCACAAAAATTTGATACCGGTAAAATGTGGACATTCGAAGATTATCCGAACGATTACATTAAATCTACATACGGCTTTAAAGCTTCTGAAGATTGGTTAAAAAAAGTAAGATTATCTGCTCTCATATTCGGTGGCGGTTGTTCTGCTTCATTTGTATCGGAGGATGGTTTGATAATGACGAATCATCACTGTGTAGACGGAAGTCTTGAATCAGTTCAAAAGGAAGGTGAAAATATTCCTAAGAACGGATTTTTTGCGCCAACCTTAGCGGACGAAAGAAAAGTCCCTAATCTTTCTGTGCGCCAGCTTGTATTAATTGAAGACGTTACTGATCCTGTCCTCGAAGCAATGAATTCAGGAAAAACAGATGCAGAAAAAATTGAAAAGAGAGCTGCTAAGATCAAAGAGCTTGAGACAACTTACGGTCAACAATCAGGATTAAGCTGCAGAGTAACATCTCTCTATAACGGTGCAAAATTTTCTTTGTACGGTTATAAAAGTTATAATGATATTCGTCTTGCTTATTCTAACGAAAGAGTTGTCGGTTTATATGGCGGCGATCCCGATAATTTTACCTATCCACGCTATGATGCAGACTTTGCTTTTTTGCGTGCATACGATGAAACCGGTAAGCCGATGAAGATAGAAAACTTTTTTAAATTCAGCCAGAACGGCGCTGTTGATAACGAACTTCTTTTTGTTGTAGGTAATCCCGGTTCTACACAACGTTTAAAAACAGTTGCACAGCTTGAATATTACAGAGATGTAACTTATCGAAATAGCGTCTTTGTGCTCAATCGTCTTTTTTCAATTTATGATGAGCTGATTGCAGAAGAACCTGCAAAAGCAGACGAATACAGAGGACAGCAATTTTTTATTGGTAACGCCGCAAAAGTTTCTACTGGAGTTCTAGCAGGATTAAATGATCCCATATTTATAGCCCGCAAGAAAGACTTTGAGAAAAAACTAAAAGACGCTGTAATAGCTAAACCTGAGTTGAAAGAAAAATATGGTCATCTTTGGGATGGAATTGTTCAGACAAGAAGCGAAGCTAAAAAGGTTGCATTTGAAAATGCAGCGTATGCTATTTCACCACGCACTTCGCCTTCTTATCTTGCTACAGCACGCAAGCTCATTACATTAGCTATAGAGCTTAAAAAAGTTGAAGCAGATAGAGGAACAGATTACAAAGCTGATAAACTCGAAGCAACAATCAACGGTTTATTCCAGGCTCAAGTAAATAAAAGTATGGATTATAAGCTTACAAAATTGATGGCCGATTACATGATTATGAATATTGGAAAAGATAATGTCCTCATTAAAAGAATGTTCAACGGTTTGAGCGGTAAAGATGCTGCTGAATATGCATTGAAGAATTCTATACTTACCACAAAAGAAAAAGTTGTTGAACTAGCAAAGAAAGATCCGGAGGCAATTTTAAACTCTAACGATCCTTTCATTTATTATGTGGTTAATACTCAAGAAAAAGTAAAAGAATTTGCTGCTAAAACAAAAGAGATCCAGACTACAGAGCAAGCATTGGAAAGCCAGCTTGGACAAGTTCTGTTTGCCGTTTACGGAACATCAATTCCGCCGGACGCAACATTTACACTTCGTATTAGTGATGGTGTGATGAAGAGTTATAATTATAATGGAACAATCGCTCCAACCATCACAACTTTTTATGGACTGTACGACAGATATTATTCTCATAAAAAACAATATCCGTGGGATCTTCCTGCAAGATGGACAAAACCGGCACCGGATTTTAATTATAGCGTTCCTTATAATTTCATCAGCACAAATGATATTATAGGCGGTAATTCAGGAAGTGCTATTATTAATACTAAAGCAGAAGTTGTAGGTGCAGTATTCGATGGAAACATGGAAAGTCTGGCGGGCAATTTTATTTATACTACGGAAGCAAATAGATCCGTTTCTGTAGCTTCACAAGGAATTCTTGAAATTCTGAAGAACATAACAAACGCGAAAAGAATTGCCGAAGAATTGAAACTTGGAAAACTTCCTTAATAATTAATGAAGAATTATCTTTATCAAAAATGCCCTTTTAATGAAGGGCATTTTTTTTAACATAATTTAACTATTACATTCTTCTACATAATTGGTTCTGAAAACACTTCATTCTATTTTTGAATGTGTTCATCTTTATAAAAATAACTCAGGTGTTACTATGAAAAAATCATTGTCTCTTCAAAAATTATCAGTTGTCTCTCTGCTATTTCTTATTGTCTTTGCGTTTCAGTTAAGCGCTCAAGTAATTAATCAAGATACAGTCAAATCTCAGAAACTCGATACCGGAAAAATGTGGACGTTCGAGTTTCCGCCGTTTGATTATTTAGAAAAAACTTACGGCTTTAAGGCAACACAAGAATGGTTTGACGATGTTCGCTTATCCGCACTTCGTATCCCGGGATGTACCGCATCTTTTGTTTCCGAAGATGGTTTGATAATGACCAACAATCATTGTTCTAAAGGCACAAGAAGGCAAGTTCAAAAAGAAGGTGAAGATCTTGCAAGCACATCTTTCTTTGCACCAACTTTAGCAGATGAAAGAAAAGTACCAAACTATACTGCCGAACAGTTGGTGATGTTGAAAGATGTTACAAAAGAAGTTTTATCTGCTCTGCAAAACGGAAAAGAGGAGAAAGAAAAAATTGCTCTTCGCGATGAAAAGATGAGAACATTAAAAGATCAATATGAAAAAGAAACAAAATTAAAATGTGATGTAATTTCTTACTATAACGGAAGTTTATTCTTTGTTCAGGGTTTCAAAACTTATACAGATGTTCGTTTAGTATTCCAACCTGAAGAACAAATTGCTTCTTACGGCGGCGATCCGGATAATTTTACTTACCCTCGATATGATCTCGATTGCACTTTCTTAAGAATCTACGGTGATGATGGAAAACCGATCAAATCAGAACATTATTTTAAATGGAGTCAGAACGGTGCTGCTAATGGAGAATTGGTTTTTACAGTTGGAAATCCGGGTTCTACAAACAGATTGAGAACAGTTGCTCAATTAGAATATTTGCGCGACATTCAATATAGAAATAGTGCTTACTTATCAGATAATGTTTACAATCGTCTGGAACAACTTAAATCCGTGAGTCCGAAAAATGCAGATGAATATGAAAGAGCGCGTTTAGCATTCAGCAACGGATGGAAGAGCACAGTTAATACTTATAAAGCATTAAACGATCCTTACCTATTAGCACGTAAAAAAGATTTTGAAAAGAAACTTCAAAAAGTTGTTTTCAATGATCCGGAATTAAATAAACAATACGGACATGTTTGGAAGACAATCGAAACAACACGTAATGAACTTAGAAAAATTGAACCAAAGCTGGCAGCTTACTCTATCAATCCTCAAAATACCCAATATTTTTCGCGTTACTTACAAATAGCAAATGCTCTCGTTTCATATGCAAAGTATCAAATGCTTCCTGAAGAGAAAAAGAAAGAGTTGGCGGCTCAAAGCCAGAGAGCAGGCGGATTTGGCGGCGGGCAGAGAGGTGGCGGAAATCAACAACCAGGATTTAGAGATAACTTATATCCCGATAATTTTGACAGCATCCTCGAAGAAGCAAAACTCGAAATCAATATTGATTATATAACAATGAATCTTGGCAAGAACGATGCGGCAGTTGTAAAAATATTCGGATCTAAAGCCGGAAAAGATGTTGCGAAAAGTTTGATAGCAAAATCACTTTTCAAGGATAAAGCTGAAGTACAAGAACTTTTCAAGAAAACTCCTGAAGAAATCTTAACACTCGATGATCCGTTCATACAATTCTATGCCAGAAGCTACGATCAGCTTGAACCGTTGCGAACTCAACAAAAAGAAATTATGGACACTGAAAATGTTGCATTCGGATTACTCGGACAAATTCTTTATAAGACATACGGAACAACTATTACTCCCGATGCTAACAGAACTTTGAGATTGAGCGATGGAATAATGAAAGGTTATGATTACAACGGAACAACTGCACCAATTAAATCAACTTTCTTTGGAATGTATGATAGATTTTACGGCTTCGAAGGAAAATATCCTTTCAATTTGCCAGAGAGATGGAAAAACATTCCCAAAGATCTTGATCTATCAACACCAATTAACTTTGTTGCAACAAATGATATCGTTGGCGGTAACTCAGGAAGTGCAGTGATCAACAAGAACGCAGAAGTAATCGGACTTGCATTTGACGGCAACATAGAGAGTTTACAAGGCAACTTTATTTATTTGCCGACATTCAATCGAACAGTAGCTGTTGATTCGAAGGGCATGTATGAAGCAATTAAGAAAGTTTATAAATTTGACCGTCTTGCAGATGAATTAAAAGATGGAAAGATGAAATAAGAAATCAGTGATTTGAAATTAGAATACAGAAAGGGTCGAATATTATTCGACCCTTTTTAATATGTAAATTTTTTTATTAATTTTCACTTGTTGTTTGGGGGAGATAAAAGCAAGAAAGGGAATAAATGCAATCTGATGTTTCCGTCACTTCACCGTGCAATAATAATTGTATTATGAATCCTACTACTAATTATTGCGATGGATGTTTTAGAACGATAGAAGAAATTATTCAATGGTCTTTTTATTCCGATGAAGAAAAAAAACAAGTGTTGAGGAAAATTGAAAGAAGAATAGTATTTTTAAAGAAAGAGAACAAAAATTAAATTTTGTTACTCAACAAATAAAAAACGTCGCTCAAGAAGGACAGTAAAGAATACAATATTAAAGACCGAAAATTCCTTTTATAAAAGAGAACTGTGAAGTTTTCACACCTACTGCAAATAATATTATTAAAGTAATACCGATTGCATATTCTAATGTTACAACTTTAAGAAAGGTTTTTCTACCAAAAGTATTTTCTGAAGAAACTTTTATCCATTCTTTTTTAAATCTTAATCCTAGAAGCACTGATACACTAAATATTATAACATGCCAAAATTTTTCTAAACGATTGATTTCGACATACGATTTTGAATGATCGTAACAATTTAGAGTTTTACCAAATAATTTTACGCCTTTTAGTTCAAATTGATCCAAATATCCAATCGGTCTTGAAAGATCAGCTTCAATATTCTTAGAATTTATTTTTAGAATAAAGCTATAATAGAAATAATACCATATTAGTGAAAAAGTACTTACGAAAATGAAAATAACCCATAGATAGAAATAGGGTCTATATCCATACCCCATTGTTAAACCATACAAACGCTGGAAAAAACCTCCCATGCAAATATCTCTTTGCCATTCAAGCTCGTACATAACATCATCGGCAGACACTTTGTCCCCTTGTGCGAGATAATTGTCCCTTAGTTTTAAATAAATATCTTCCAAGTTTGAAAATCTGTAATAAGGATTTTTACCATGAAATTTTAATTGGATTCTGGGGTTATTTTTCGCTTTTAACTGATGCCAATATATATAAAGTTTTCCCATGGGATAAATTGTTCCATCAAGATAAATTGTCTTTACCGAATCAAGATTTGTAAACCGTAAATCAATTCCATTTTGGAAAGTTGATTGTGCTAAATCAAGTGTGTCAATGACAATTATATCGGTAAAATTTACATTCTCCATAAATTGATTCTGTGAAAGATCTAAAGATTTTTTGAATTTAGTTGAGCTAATTGAAAACAATTTATTAAATCTATTGCTGTTTAAATAAGCTCTTTTATAAAATCTGGCACTCATAATATGAAATTCACTTTCAAATATATTGGAAGTGATGTCAGAATATTTGTTAAAATTTATACCTAACAACTGAGTAAATCTTAAAGTATCCTGTATTAATTTAAAATCATCGCTAAAATTTGAAGTCATTAATGATAAACCATTTTTAAAAAATGAATTTTCTAAGAATAATTTTTTTTCAAAATCTAAATTACTCTCTATAAATGCTTCATTTAGAATGCTAAACCGAATAACTAAATTTTTATTTATTGTTCTTCTAGCAAAAGTTCCATCTAAAGATGATAATTGTAATTGATCATTAATTATACTCCTATTCAGAATAAGAGCAGTTAACTTATCTGAATTAATAAGATTTTTTATCTCATGTTTCTTTAATATTCTTTTTTCAATTACAAAAACACTGTCATTAAATAAAACACTATCTACAGTATATTTTGAATTAAGTTTATCTTGTTTATAGTTTGTTCCTGAGAAGTACCAATAAGAATTATTATTAATCTTTATTTTTTTAAGGTTTGTTAAATCGTTTTTATTAAAACTTGGTACCAAAACGGGGAATTTAATTGGTTGTCCGAATAAAGTAGTTATTAAAAGAACACATATAAGAATTGTTATGCTTCTTTTACTCATTGTTATCTAAAATTACTTTTATGAGACAAGATATAAAATGTATTTATTAATTTAAATTAACTTTTACTCTCATTACTAATTTGTATTAATTGAAACTCATAAACGCATTATTTATGCCCGATAGATGAAAGCTTTCTCTCGTAAGCAAGATCCACAATCACCTTCAAAGTTTTCTTATATGAATATCCGGCATGTTTTGCCGAGCGCATAAATCCTGCACCTTCCTGAAGATCGGGATTTGGATTAACTTCAAGCACATAAAGTTTGTTATCTTCTTTTGAAAGGCGCATATCTACACGGGCATAATCACGGCATCCAACTGTACGAAAACATTGCAGCGCCATACTTTCAGCTTCGGCACGCGTTTTATCTGGTAATAGTGCCGGGCATATTGGAACTGTTTTATGATATGCCTCATGCTGAGGATCCCATTTAGCCTGGAAACTTACTATCGGATGCAAATTATCCGGCATATTTGAAAAATCAATTTCACTTATCGGCAGAACTTTAGGATCTTTATCGCCGAATACTGCAACATTTAATTCTCTTCCAAGTATAAATTCTTCAACGAGAGCAGCCTGATTGAAGGAATTAAAAACATATTCAACTCTTTTCTTAAGTGTATCTACATTATATACAATTGCATTGTCATCAATTCCAACACTTGCGTCTTCCAGTGCCGGTTTAACAATAAGAGGATAACGTAAACCCAAGCGGAATGAACGCTCCATGTTCTTGATAATTTTATATCGCGGCGTACGGATGCCGAGTGAACTTAATATTCTTTTGGTGAGAGTTTTGTTTTGACAAGTTCCAAGCGACATTGGGGGTGCTCCAGTATATGCAATACCCAGTAATTCTAAGATTCCGGTAAAACTCATTTCTAATCTAGGTTGATCTTTAAAGAGCTCTACCAGATTAAAAACGACATCCGGTTTATTCTTCTCATAGTCTTTAATGAAAAGTTGGAGACTATCCATAATATTAAGCGTATAGGCTTCATATCCGGCCTTAATTAGGGATTTAGCCATATACTCATACTCGTAAATAGGATTATTCTCATTCATTCCAAATACAGGTTTGAAATCCAAATCCTTTGTACGAACCTTCTTGGATTGAAAAATCTCGGGGTACACCTCATTGAACACTACAGCGACTTTCATTCCACCCTATTTTTTTTTTGCAAACTAAACAAAAATGTTTTGCATATCAAAAGTTTTGTTATTTTTGCCCCACATGTGATTAGAAAGGATTTAGCTAAATGAGTTTTTATCCACAGCCTAACAAATATCAATGCGGGCCATTTGCGTTGAAATATGCTCTTGTTATGTTAGGTGTTTTCAAAGATGAAGGGCAGATCGGAGAATTTGCCGGAAGTACATGGTGGGCAGGTACAGATGAATTTGGTCTTGCACGTGCCGCAAGAAGATTCAACAGCAGAATGAAACATTTTCAATCCAGCAACCCCGATGATGCACGCCGTATGTTGAACCAACACTTAAAGAAAGGTTATCCGTGTATTCTAAGTGTAAAAAATTGGGAACATTGGTGTACGGTTGTAAGTTATCAAAAAGGAAAGTTCGTTGTTATAGACAGCGAATTGGATAAAGTTGTTTCCGTACAAACAACTTCACGTCTATTAAGAAGATGGAAGTATGTAGAGGAAGAAACCGGAATAATTAGTTATGACGGCTACGCATTGATTCCGAAATTCAAGGCAATAACCCATGCACAATTCACACCGGAAAAAGCTAAACTGCTTATGTATGATAAGAATGAAGATATAGCAAATAAATGGGATCAATACACGAACGACTTAATAAATATTTGCAAACCGCGAACTAAGCTAAGTCAAAATATTATTACGTTTTCAGAATTTCTCCGCCGCAACGAACAGAATTTGATCAAACGTGTTGCTAACTGGCACGGCGAACCGACATATTCCGAACTCAAAAAAATATTATCCAACATGAAGTTCATTGCCGATGTTTATGATTTTATCATTCCCGAAGATGAAGAGAAACGTGCGGCGATTGATATTTCATCACTTCTTATGATGTACTCTTGCGGTAAATATGGAATGAATCCAATTTATTAATTGTCAGTCGTCATTTGTCAATGGTCAGTTGTTTTATTTTATAACTGACTACTGACAACTGACATTTAACAGTAAATCAAACTATTATTAATTGTAAAACTCTAAAATGAACAGAAATCCTAAAATATTACAAATAGAAAGATCTGCTTTACTTGTAATTGATATTCAAGAAAAACTTCTTCCGGTTATTTACGAAAGCGAACGTGTTGTTGATAATGCTATTAAACTTATTAACGGATTCAAGATATTAAATTCGCCCATTTACTTTACCGAGCAATATCCGAAAGGATTAGGTACAACCGAACAACGAATTAAATCTGCATTAGAAGAGAGAAGTGCAATCCATAAAATGTCGTTCAGTTGTTTTGGCGCAGGCAATTTGTTTGAAGAGTTGAAAAATAAAAATGTTCAGCAGGTTGTTGTTTGCGGAATTGAATCTCACGTTTGCGTAATGCAAACGGCGCTCGATCTAATTGCAAACGATTTCCAAGTTCAAGTAGCCGCTGATGCGGTTTCTTCCCGTCGTAAATTTGATTATGAGATCGCTCTTGAAAGAATGAGATCGAACGGCGCCGAGATCACATTAACAGAATCAATCTTATTTGAAATGTTAAATGTTTGCGGTACGGATGAGTTTAAAGCAATATCAAAATTAGTTAAGTGATTACTTCAAAGATTTTTTAGGGTATTCGAACAAAATAATTTCTCCGCAGTTTCTCTCAACTTCACTCCATGAATTTACTTTTAATTCTATTCCAACTACTGCACAAGTCGGCAACTCCGGTAGAAACTTATTACCAAGAAGGTTTGCAATGTTTGATAATCCGGGATTATGTCCGAAGAGCAGTACAGTATTATTCTCGTCTTTTATTTCCCGAATAGTTGTTATTAAATCACGCAAAGCTGCTTCATAAATTCTTTCATCTCTTATAATTTTATTTCTATTGTAATGGAATTCATCGGCAAAAATTTCTGCAGTAGATAAAGCCCGGGCAGCAGGACTGGAAATGATCAAATCCGGAATAATATTTTTTCCTTTAATTAATTTAGCCATTAAGGGAGAGTCTTTTAATCCGCGGGCATTCAATGCTCTTTGAAAGTCCGATAGACTTGGATCCTCCCAGCTTGATTTAGCATGGCGGATAAGATAAAGTGTTTTTGTAATTGGCATATTTAGGACTGAATGAATTGTTAATTAGTATTAATGTTGATTCGTTGAAGTTGTTCATTAAGCAGACGAAGGTTTTCATTCTTTTGATCATTGAAATTTCTTCTTGCATAATCCGTATAGAAATTTTGATCTTTTACAAAATCAATTGTCTTTACTAACCATTCCCGTTCACTAAGTTTATGTCCCAGATAATTTTCATACTCAACTCTATATCTATCATTCCGGTTAAAGAATAATTCTTTACCTAAATGAAAAAGATCTGCATCGCACAATATTTTTTCAAATTTATTTTTTGGTTTTTGAGGGACTTTAGTTGCAAGAATAGCTTCAATTATTATCTTAATCTTGTTTGAAGGGTATTGTAATTCGGTTAAAAATTTTCGCGCATATTCAATGCTTACTTTTTCATGTCCTTCGGTCTTCTTGATATAACCAACATCATGGAACCAGGCTGCTATCTGGATCATTTCCAGTTCGTTTTCAGAAAGTTTTTCGCCAATCCCGATTTCAATAATTGATTGAACAACTTCTTTTGTATGATTTACATCGTGATAAAAATTTTCGACAGGAGTTCTTGTAGTAAGAATTGACAAAACATAAGTCCGGGTACTGTTCAAATAGGATTTTAACATTGATCCGCTTTCTATTTTCTTATAAGCAATTTAAGAAAATATAAATAAGTGTAGAATAAAATTGTTGGTTGATTCTTCTTAATGTGATATAAAATGATTTACCTATTTTTAGATATCGGATGCGGGATGGGAACAATTTCTTCAATGGCAAAAAAGAAATTTAATATTGATAAAGTAATCGGAATTGAAAAATTTGAAAATGCTGCAAGTGTAGCATCAACAAAATTGGATAAAATAATTTGCGGCGAAATAGAAACACTTAATGATTGCACTCAACTTCTTGTTGATGTGAAGCAGTGGGGTATGCAAACTTAGGACTGACGAAAGGAATTCCTAAATTCAATCCGCGTAGAATAAAAAGCAAAGCAAGGATAACAGTCAAAGCCGGGATTAATTTATTGATTCGTTGACGAATATTTAGATTAATAATTTTTCCAAGAATAGATGCCGCAAACATTATGGGGAAGGTACCTAATCCGAACAGAGCCATATACGCTGCACCGTGCAGCCAATCTGCTGTTGAAGCAGCACCGGCAATTCCAACATAAACAAAACCGCATGGAAGTAATCCGTTGAGCAATCCAATTATTAGAAGAGAAGAAATAGATTTTTTTGAAATTAGAATGGCAAAGCGTGATATAAGAAATGTTTTTATCCTTTTGTAGAAAGTTGTATCAAAGATTTTTGCTTTCCACTTTCTTGGAAGAAGAACAATAATTAAAATTATTGAACCTAGTAAGATGGAAAGATTCTGCTGCAGTCCGAAAAGAATTAACCGGCTTCCAAATAAACCGAATAAAGCACCCATTAAAGAATATGTTATAACTCTGCCGAAATTATAAAGAACTCGACCGACCAAAACTTTGAATTGTGTTTCACCTAAAACAGGAAGCGCAACAGCTATTGGTCCGCACATCCCGACGCAGTGTACGCTGCCAAGTAATCCAACAATAAATCCGGTCCAGATTTCCATTAGTTTATCATCACAATTTTTTTATCCAAAAACGAATTGCCTTTCCCGTTCCAATTTACTTTTACTCTCCACAAACCTTTTATAAGGTTTTTAGTCGGAATAGATTGAACTGAAGACGAATCGGCAGCTATATCTATTGTAAAATCTCTCGAATCATCCGATGGACGATAAAAATAAATCTTTCCATTAAGTTCAGTTGATTTGAATATTTTTGGAAAGCTAAGAATTATTGAGTTTTGTTCTACAGTAATATCAAGCTGTTCGGGGAGTTCTTTAGTTCGCTTCATCTTATCAATTTCATCCTGATATTTAATTCCTTTGGCATAATAATCTTTCGATTCCAGACTTACATCTTGATTCATAAAAATTATAACCATTATTAGTGTGCCTATCAAGAAAAGACTATAAACAGCAGCTATTCCAAATCCCCAGTTTAATTTTAATTTCATCAGTTAACCTTTCCTAAGAACGAAGTTTGAATAATATCGAGAATCTTTCCGTTTGATTTAACAGCAATTCTCAAAGGAGTTTTTAAATATTTAATTTCTGATTTCGGAAGTATTACAAAAAACTTTGCTTCGGTTACTCCTTGCGATTCAACAATTAGATCTTTACCGATCAGCTTTATTTCTGCGGACGGGATATTTTCAATCTCAAGATATGCCGGCAGAATATTGAATGATTTGTTCACAATTTTCAGATCATAAATATTGCTGATCTTTCCATCTGGCTGTTCTTGAAACAACATTCCCGGCACTCGCAAAATACTTAGCTCAACTTCCGAACGGTTGATCAATAAAAATAAAATTAAAACGGTTAGTACAAAAAGAACAACAGTATAACCGATAGCACGCGGAGTAAATATTTTTTGTTCTCCTGTTTCAATACCATTCTTGGAAATATAACGGATTAATCCTTTCGGACGTTTAACTTTCACCATTACATCGTCGCATGCATCAATACATGCAGTACAATTAACACACTCGAGTTGAGTCCCGTTTCTGATATCAATTCCGGTAGGACAGACATCAATGCAAAGACCGCAATCAATGCAGTCACCTAAATCATTAACCGCATCTTTTTTTACCTTTCCTCTCGGTTCGCCCCGTTTGTAATCGTAATGAATAACGATTGAATTTTGATCGAGCATAACGCCCTGCAGTCTTCCGTATGGACAAACTAATGTGCAAACCTGTTCGCGGAACGAAGCAAAAACAAAATAAAATATTCCGGAGAAGATCAGGATTGCCAAGAAAGTTGCAAAGTGTTCAGAGGGTGTATCTTTTATGTATTGATAGAGCTTTTCAACACCAATGATATAAGAAAGAAATGTGTTTGCTATAAGGAATGAAATAGCAAAAAAGATTATTTGCTTTGATGTTTTCTTAAAAATTTTTTTTGCAGTCCAAGATGATTCTTTAAGTGCACGCTGTTTATTTGCGTCGCCTTCGATAAAGTATTCAATCTTTCTAAAAACCATTTCCAAAAAAATAGTTTGCGGACAGATCCACCCGCAGAATAATCTTCCATAAGCAACGGTGAACAGAAATATGGAAACGATAAATGCGATCATTGTTAATGCAAATAAATGCAAATCATGAGGTCCGAACGGAATACCAAAAATTATGAAATGTCTTTCAAGTACATTGAAAATTATAAAGGGATGACCATTGATTTTTACAAATGGTGCACCAAATAAAAATGCAAGAAGAAAATATGTTAATATCGTTCGCGCAGTATAAAATTTCCCGGAAGGTTTTTTAGGGTAGATCCATTTCCGTTTTCCTTCTTGTGTCACTGTTGTAAGTGAGTCGCGGAATGATTCTTCTTGAATTGGAGTAGTCATCATTTAGTTGTAAAGACGCGATATATCGCGTTCCTACCAAATTATCTTATTTTAAAATCGTTTTTATCGAATCTGCTTTTTGTTCTTCCCACTTAGTTCCTTCCGGAGCTTTGGGATTAAGAGGTTTAGTTCCAAGAAATGAAATTACATAACTAGCAACTTGCTGCATTTTATTAGGATCGAGCTGTGTCTGCCAGGCAATCATTCCTTTTGCGGGAACGCCATATTTAATTGTTTTAAATATATTTTTAATTTCATTGCCGTGAATAAAATAATCATCAGTTAAATTTGGACCAACAAGTCCGCCGCCATCAATTGCGTGACAAGATACGCAGTTCTTTTGAAAGATTGCTTTACCTTCTGATAGACCGGCGGCATCTGTAAGAAGAGTTACATTCTCTTCGTTAAGGAATGTTCCGGATTTAATCATAATTTCTCTTTCAAGGGCGGCTTGCTGGATTTCCATTTTGTACTCGGTTGCTTGAACCTGTCCATCTCCAAAAACGTGAAAGACGAGCATGTAAATTATTCCCCAAACAATTGTTCCGTAAAAAAGAAAATTAAACCATGGCGGAACTTTGTTATCAAGTTCACGTATTCCGTCAAAGTCATGATGGAAAAGTATATCGTTTTCTTTTTCGATCGGTGTTAAACATGTGATCCAAACGAAAAATTTGTATATCGGGCCTAAAAAAGTTTTTCCTTTCACATCATTTTTCTCTGAGTATACGACCGCAAGCCAAAGAACGAAAGCAATAACTAAAATTGTTATTACCAGCATGATCTGAACTACTGCGTCTAATTTATCGCCGGCAGTTGCGGCAGAAATCGGCTGACTTATAAATGTGAAAAGAAGCGGTAGAACCGAAAACCAAATTTTATTTTTCGATTTCATTTTTTATCTCTGAATTATTTTGAAATTTTATCCCTTCGGGATTATTATCGAAATTTGTATCAAGCGGAAGATTTTCCATTCGAGCAAGATATTTTTTATCAAGTCTGAAAACCCAAACTATTGCGGCAGCAAACAAAATAGAAAAAACTATTAGTGAAATTATTGGATAAACTGCAATCCCTTCTATTCTGCTTATGTGTTCCGAAAGCATCTGTTCCTCTATTTAATAATTGCTTGATTTACTTTTATATCTGCACCGAGCCGTTGTAAGTAAGCAATGAGTGCTATAATATCTTTATCCGATTCAGCAGGAATTCCATTATTAATCAAATCCTTAGTAATCTCATTAGCCTGTTTTTCCAAATCTTGATTAGCAAAATTTTCATAATCTTTTTCATAGGGGACACCGAGCGTTCTCATTGCATTAATCTTTGCCGGAGTTGTTGAGACATCCAAAGTTTGTGTTAAGAGCCACGGATAACGCGGCATGATTGAACCCGGCGACATTTGTCGCGGATCTTCTAAATGCAAGTAGTGCCATACGTTCGGATATTTCTTCCCAACTCTTGCCAAATCCGGTCCGGTTCTTTTTGATCCCCATAAAAACGGATGATCATAAACGTACTCGCCGGCTTTTGAATATTCACCATAGCGTTCTGTTTCAGATCTAAACGGTCGCACTAATTGTGAATGGCAAGACACACATCCTTCCCGGATGTAAATATCACGTCCTTGCAATTCAAGTGGGGAATAAGGTTTTACTGCTGCAATTGTTGGAATGTTAGATTTGATTAAAAATGTCGGAACTATTTCTACCAATCCGCCGATCAATACAACAACAAGTGAAAGTAAAGCAAATTTAACCGGTCTCTTTTCTAACCAGCGGTGAATTGTTCCGCGTTTTAATTTATCAGAATCTTTTTCATAAGGCGCCGCTTCTGCATCTTCATTCTTAATAAACTTACCATTCTTTGCAGTCTTCATCAAATTATATACTAGCATGAACATTCCTAAAAAATATAGAAGTCCGCCGAATGAACGGATGATGTGCATCGGAATAATTTGAAGAGTTGTTTCTAGAAAGTTTGGATATTGAAGAACTCCAAGCGGAGTAAATTGTTTCCACATTAATGATTGTGCAATACCCGACCAATACATTGGCACTGCATAAAAAACTATTCCTAAAGTTGAAATCCAGAAGTGAGAATTTGCAAGTTTCTTGGAATACAATTCAGTGCCCCACATTTTTGGAACCATCCAATAAAGAATTCCGAATGATAGCATTCCATTCCAGCCAAGTGCACCAACGTGAACGTGTGCAATCGTCCAATCTGTGAAGTGAGAAATTGCATTTACACTTTTCAAAGAAAGCATTGGTCCTTCAAATGTTGCCATACCATAAGCAGTAACTGCAACAACCATAAATTTTAAGATCGGGTTATCGCGAACACGATCCCATGCACCGCGTAATGTTAGTAGACCATTCAACATTCCGCCCCAAGAAGGAGCGATAAGCATTATTGAAAAAACTGTTCCGAGAGATTGCGCCCAATCTGGCAAAGCTGAGTAGAGAAGATGATGAGGACCAGCCCAGATGTATAAAAAGATCAAAGCCCAAAAGTGAAGTATGGATAATCTATAAGAATAAACAGGACGGTTAGCGGCTTTAGGCAGGAAGTAGTACATCAAACCTAAGTAAGGAGTTGTTAAGAAGAATGCAACTGCGTTATGTCCGTACCACCATTGAACCAATGCATCCTGAACTCCTGCATATACAGAATAACTTTTGAATAAACCAACAGGAATTTCGATTGAGTTTACGACATGAAGGACAGTTATTGTTACGAACGTTGCGATATAAAACCAGACAGCGACATAAATATGTTTTTCGCGTCGTTTAATAATTGTACCGAACATATTTGCGCCGAATGATAGCCATACAATAGCGATCATTAGATCAATTGGCCATTCTAGTTCTGCGTATTCTTTGCTAGTTGTAATTCCAAGAGGTAAAGAAATTGCTGCAGCAAGAATAATTAACTGCCATCCCCAAAAATGGAATTGGCTCAGGTTATCATTCCACATTCTTGTTTTGCATACTCTCTGCAAAGAATAATAAATTCCGGCAAAAATTATATTGCCAACGAAAGCAAAAATTACTGCGTTTGTATGCAGAGGTCTAATTCTACCATACGTGATATATTGAATACCGAGATTTAGATCCGGAACATAGAGTTGAACCGCTATAATTAAACCGACAAGCATTCCAACGATTGCAAATGTTACTGCAGCGATCATGAATTGTTTGACGATCTGATTATCGTAACTGAATTTTTCAACCTGCATTAACAACTCCTGTATTTATGTATAAACTTTTAACTTAAGAAGTCAGAAGTAAGAAGTAAGTAATCAGAAGTAAGAAATCAGAATTTATGTAATTGTTTTTTGATTCTGAATTTTTACTTCCGATTCATGTTTTCTCATTCCTTATTTCTGACTTCTTACTTCCGATTTCTGATTTCTTCTCTTCCTCAAATAATATTCTAACTGATGGAGTGTACTTATCATCATACTGTCCGCTCTTAACTGCCCAGAGATAAGCAATTAAGAATCCGGCCGCTACTAATAAACTTGCACCGATTAAGACAATGATCACAGACATTAAATTAATCCTCGACGCTTAGCAAAAACATTTGTTAGAACAGTTGTGAACATCACTGCTGATATGGAACTTAAAGGCATAAGTATCGCAGCAATTAATGGTGAAAGCGTTCCTTGAAAAGCAAATCCTAATCCGATTATATTGTAAACCAAAGATAATATAAAACTTGAAAAAATGATTTTCATGCTCGATTTGGAAAACTTAATAAACTCTTTTAATAAACTAAAAGATTCTGAGTCTAAAATTCCATCACATGCTGGAGAAAAATTATTTGTGTTATCTGAAATAGAAATACCGACATCGCTTTGCTTAAGCGCTCCGGCATCGTTAAGTCCGTCACCAATCATTAATACTTTCTTCCCGCTTTCCTGAAGCCGCAAAATAAAATCTAATTTGTTATGGGGCGATTGTCTGAAATGCAATTCGTTATCAGCTCCGAAATAATTTCTCAGCTTTTCTTTTTCACCTTCATTATCTCCGGATAGGAGAGCGAGCTCGTAGTTGTGTTCAAGTTCTGAAATGGTTTCACTCAGACCGCTCCGGTACTTATTTGTAATATTGAAGTAACCCTTTGCCTCTCCATTGATGGAAAGAAAAACTTTTGTTGAATAATCATCATAAAATTGTTTCAGTCCCTCATTAACAAAAATTTTAGAACCTAATTTAATTTCGTTACTATTTATTATAGCATGAATACCTTTGCCGGGTTGTTCATCGTAGAGAGTAATATTTTTTGTGATCTTAGAATCAATAGTATTAAAAATAGCTGTGCTTAATGGATGAGCTGAATTTCTAACAACGGATTTAACTAAAACTTTTTCACTTTCATTTAACTCTTCACCGATAAACTCAACACTTGATGAATTGTTTTCCGTAATTGTGCCGGTCTTATCAAATACAATTGAGTTAATTGCTGCAAGTTTTTCTATTATAAAAGTATTCTTTAAGTAAAATTTATTCTTGCCAAATATTCTTAAAGTATTGCCAAGTGCGAAGGGTGTGGAAAGAGCGAGTGCACACGGACAAGCAATAATTAAGACAGCTGTAAAAGCGTTGAATGCAAGCGTAGAGTTGTTCTGCCAAATCAATGCCGCAATTACAGCGAGTGCTAATATGGTTATAGTAAAATATTTACTGACTGTATTTGCAAAAGATATTATTCTTGATTCTTGCTCATGTTCTTGATCTTTTCTGAATGCTTTGTTATTCCAAAGTTGTGTTAGATAACTCTGCGATACTTCTTTAATTGTTTCAACTTCAATTGCACTGCCGATCTGTTTCCCTCCTGCATAGATCATTTCTCCGTTTACTCTGCTTATCGGCATTGATTCGCCGGTAACAAATCCGTAATCAATATTTGCATTTCCTTTAATTAGAATTGAATCCGCGGGAATTAATTCGTTGTTACGGATTATTAAGCGATCACCAATTCTTAATTTTTCTACCGGGATCGTCGTTTCATTTTTACCTTTTTGAATTGTAACTGCTATCGGGAAATATGATTTGTAATTACGCTCAAAGTTAAGTGTCTCATAAGTTTTATTTTGAAATAATTTTCCTATGAGAAGAAAAAATACTAATCCAGAAAGAGAATCAAGATAACCGGCTCCGTTCATAAAAACGATTTCGATAATACTTCGTAAAAAGAGGGCGGCAATTCCTAAAGCGAGCGGAACATCTATATTTATAAATTTTTTCTTTAATCCCTTCCAAGCGGAGATGAAGTAATTATTAGCGCTGTAAAAGAAAACCGGCAGAGAAAGAATAATGTTCAAGTATGCAAAAATTCTTTTCAGTTCATCGTGTCCCGTAACATCTATAGATAAGTATTCCGGAAAACTTAGAAGCATTATATTCCCGAAACAAAATCCGGCAATTCCGATCTTGTAATAAAGATTTTTATACCCGCTTTTAATTTTTTCTTCTTTACGGTTATCAAGATTTAATTGCGGATCATAACCGATCGAATCGAGTAGTTCAACAACTTCCTTGAGAGAAGTTTTTTCATCTTGGAATGAAATAAAAACTTTCTTCTGAAGAAAATTTACCTTCGAAGAAATAATTCCCGCATTAAGTTTATATAAATTTTCAAGAATCCATATGCACGAACTGCAATGCATCTGTGGAATATCAAATGTTAGTTGGGTTCTTTTCCCGTCTGTGAAATCTATTAGTTTAAGTTTTAGATCGGTGTCGTTAAGGAAATCATAATTGCGTTTGATGTGATGTTTTCTTGTAATGCCGGGATTTTGATCTATAGAATAGTAATTACAGAGATTACTGTTATTAAGAATTTCATAAACCGTTTTGCATCCGTTACAGCAAAATATCTTTTCTTCAATGTGAATAATTTCATCGGGGCATTCATCGCCGCAGTGAAAGCAAAAAAGTTTTATATCGGTTTTCCTTTCTAAAGTTTCTAGTTGTTCCAACAGTTGATCAAAATTATTGTGAGTAGTTAAAATTCATTGTTAAATTAAAAAAATATAGACAGTTTATCGAATTAAATTTGTATTCAATTTATATTAACTTTGTAAAAACTTTTTGAGGAATTTATGGAATCGTTAAAAGGGAAAACTGTTTTTATAACAGGTGTAACATCCGGTATTGGCAAATCTTGTACATATGCGTTTGCGAAAGAAGGTGCTAATCTTATTATAAGTGCTAGAAGAATAAATCTTGTAAAAGAAATAGCTGATGATATCAGCAAAAAGTATGGCGTAAATGTTCATCCAATAAAATTAGATGTAAGCAAGCGTGATGAGGTGAATAAAGCGGTTGGTTCTCTTCCGGCAGAGTTTAAGAAAATTGATATTCTCATCAATAACGCCGGTTTGGGACGCGGATTGAATAAATTTTACGAAGACAATCCCGATGGTTGGGAGGAAATGATAGACACCAATGTTAAAGGATTGCTTTATGTTACAAATGCAATTCTTCCTCAAATGGTTCAAAGAAAAAGCGGACACATCATTAATATTGGTTCTATCGCCGGTCGCGAAGCTTATCCTAAAGGAGCGGTTTATTGTGCAACTAAACATGCTGTTGATGCGATAACACGATCACTGAGAATGGATGTTATTGATAAAAACATTCGCGTTAGTACAGTCGATCCGGGATTAGTAGAAACGGGTTTCAGCAAAGTAAGATTTTATGGTGATGAAGAGAAAGCTAATAATGCTTATAAAGGACTGAAACCTTTAACAGGGGATGACGTTGCTGAAGCTGTTGTATTTACTGCAACACGTTCAGAACACTTTAATGTTGCCCAAATGATTTTATTTCCAACTGCTCAGGCATCAACGACTATATTTCACAAAGAGGGCTAAGTAATTTTTTTTATAAACCTTAAATAAATCATTATCCATATACGAATCCGCAGAAAGTCTTTGATTTTTTCCGTATATTTAGAGTAGAGAATCTTGTCTTCAATTATTCTATTCAAAGTTTTATCCAAATACGGTAAAAATAGGAGGTACAGATGAGCGTACTGCCTAAGGCCGATTCCAAAACTCAGTTAAAGTGGATCAATAAACGTAACAGAACTCAAAAGCAATGCGAGAAAATTATTACAGACAACAAAGATGGAATTGCTTTTATTACGGATTTTTCTTCACCAGCTGATTATAATCAACGATCTCAAGCTTTAACAATTAGACCGGAAAAGTTGGAAAAGAAAAGTAGACGACTTTCTTATACTTCTGAGAATTGGATAGGTTAATTAACAAAATGAATTATGAATAACCTTTTTACTAATTAAATTAATTCCTAAATAGGATGAAGGAAATATTTTTAAAATTTATTAACTAACATTACGACCGAAAATTTCTTCAAGAAAACCAAATTTAATAAATCAAACAAAGAACATACTTAGATCGCCCGCCCCTTCTCTAATTATTTCCGGTTCTTCACCACTTAAATCAACTATGCTTGAAGGCTTTCCTTCTAAAGCACCTGCTGATAACATCAAATCTATTTGTGAATTAAATATCACTTGAATCTCGAGCGGATCAAATAAAATTTCTCCTTTTCTGGTTGTAACACTTGTGCTCACAATTGGATTGCCTAATTCCTTAGCAAGTGTTAGCGCAATATTATTATCAGGTATACGAATGCCAACCGTTCTTCGTTTTGTCCAAAGTTTTTTAGGAACTTCATGTGCGGCAGGTAAAACGAAAGTATATGGTCCGGGTAAAAGTTTTTTCATTACTCTATAGGCATAATCCGATACCTTTGCATACTTGGCAATATTTTTCAAGTTAGGGCAAATAAAACTGAACAATTTTGTTCCTGCATCTTGTTTAATTGCATAAACTCTTTCAAGAGCTTCTTTGTTGAATATATCACAGCCGATTCCGTAAACAGTATCGGTCGGGTAAATTATTACTCCGCCGTTCTTCAATACTTCTACCGCTTTGTTTATAAATCTCATTTGCGGTGTTACAGGATGTAATTCATAATATTCCATTAGCGGCTCCTTCTTTTTAATTTTTCTCTTTGCATAAATAATTTCATACGAATGATAAGAAGTTCTTTATAAGGTGTGTTATAAATCTTTCTTCCTAAAAGAAGGAAGTTATTTGCAAAATGTCAATAGAAATTTGTAGGAAATTAGATTTTCATTTTAGAAATTTACCATTATGCTAAAATTCAAAAATATATCCCGCTCGGTTGTTATACTAGGATTGATAAGTTTCTTCACGGATTTCGCAAGCGAGATGCTTTATCCAATTACGCCGATCTTTTTAACTGCTGTTTTAGGTGCTTCAATGTCGGTAGTTGGATTGATTGAAGGAATTGCAGAAGTAACTGCCGGATTTTTAAAAGGATACTTCGGAACTCTTTCAGATAGAATAGGTAAGCGCTCAATCTTTGTTGTAATCGGATATAGTTTATCGGGATTAGTAAAATCAATACCGGGATTAATAGCAACAGTACCTGCAGTAATTTTTTCCCGCATTGTTGATCGAATAGGAAAGGGAATCCGTACAGCACCGCGAGATGCACTTCTGGCAAGTTATGCAAATGGAAATACCGGTGCCGTTTTCGGATTTCACCGAAGTATGGATACACTTGGCGCAGTTGCAGGTCCGTTGGTTGCACTTTTACTTCTTTACTTTTTTCCCGGTAAGTATTCATGGATTTATCTCTTCGCAATTATTCCGTCCTTATTTGCTATCGGATTTACTTTTGTAGTGAAAGATGCAAAAGGAAGTGTTAAAAATTCTAAGAAAAAAGTTTATCGTGAATTTTGGAATAGCGCACCTCGTGAATATAAAATACTGCTTCTTACACTCACTGCTTTTTCACTTGTTAACAGCAGCGATGTTTTTCTGATCCTAAAATCAAAGCAAATTTCAAACTCAGATACGGTTGCTATACTTGGTTATGTATTTTACAATTTAGTTTACGCATTCGCATCGTATCCGGTTGGAATCTTAGCTGATAAATTCGGCAAAAGAAATATTTTTATTATCGGGTTGATAATATTTTCTGCTGTTTATTTTGGATTTGCCATGAACGAAGATCATTTGATAGTTTGGT
>JBBAAM010000020.1:0-57580 GCA_041658245.1 Melioribacteraceae bacterium | reverse complement strand
AAAATATGCAATAAATTTATCGCCGTTATATTTATAATTTTTTTGATACCAGCTTTTCTCTTCAAGATAAACATTAAGATGAACCGAAACACGGTTCATATGAGATATAAAACTATCATCATTTGCTATTTCATTTAATCTGTCTTGACTTATTTTACCGAGTAATAATACCGGATTATGATGAGTATCTTCCCATAATTTCCGATCTAATCTTCTGAATAGCTCTATAGCATCATGGTTCCAAGTCCAAAATAGATTATAAACTATTTCACGTAACGCTTCTAATTTTTCCGGTAAAGAAGGAATTACATTAAATCTTCCAATATAATTTACCATCAATTTCTCCGTTTGTAAGCGAATAACATTTGCAGAGTAAATTTAATATATTTTTTGAATAATTAACTATTTCTTAATTATAGAAATTATTCTCAACATCGGTAATGTATGATAAAAATTGTGAATATGACTGGATAATTCTAGTGATCCAAAATAACTGGTAACACATTAATTTACTTTCGGGAACAATTCATTATCTATGAATATAAAAGCAATAAACTATATCGAGATAATAGTGTTTTACAACCTAATGATTTTTAGTAAATTTGTTTTGTAACTAAACTTCCGAGATAATGAATTACTTCATAAGTTTAACAATTGGGTACCTAATTGGTTCTTTTTCAACTGCGTTTATTATTTTAAAAAAATTCCACGGTTTAGATATTACCCAAACCGGTTCCGGTAATGTAGGAGCATTAAATTCATTTCGAGTAACAAAATCAAAACGGATTTTTTTACTAGTTTTAATTATAGATTTTTTTAAAGGTTTCCTAAGTGTAATACTCACGATCTTATTATTTGGACAAGAATTTATTTTTCCAATGCTTAGCATTACCGCAGCAGTATTTTCACATTGTTATTCTCCATGGCTCAAAGGCGGTAAAGGTTTAGCAACAGCAACTGGCGGTTCTATCGGTTTATCAATTCCGATTTTTGTAATATGGATCTTTATGTAGAGCGTTTTTTATCAATTTCGCAGAGATATTAATTTTGCAAGTGTTTATGCTTCTATTATGACAGCTATCTTTTCTGTATTTGGTTTTTCAGTCATGAATAAATTCTCTTATTTTCATGCTCGAAGCAATTTTGAATTCGGTTTTCTTGTATCAGTAGTGATGTTAATTATAATCTCCAAACACATTTCACCCTTAAAAGAAAGATTAATAAAAAATAAAATAAATTAGGAATATACTATGAACAGATTGAAACATATTCTATTCTCATCTGCTGCTACTTTAATTATAGCATCTGTTGTTTTTACAATTATTATCAAAAACGATTCAACAGGGCGTGATTATCTCAGCTCAATCTTAAATCAACCCCCATCAAACTATTTACAGCGTCAGCAAATTAATTCTACATTAGTAAATGAAAGACAAAATATTATTACAAAAACTGTTGAAGACGTTAGCCCCACTGTTGTTGGTATAAACGTAACCGAAATACGCGAATACCGCGATGCATTCAGTATGGATCCATTCTGGCGGCAATTTTTTGGCGATAGAGTCTATAAACAGCAGATAAAAAGTTTAGGCAGCGGCGCTATCATTTCTCCTGATGGATACATTTTAACAAACGATCATGTTGCCGGAAATGCGCGCGAAGCAATTGTAACATTAACGGATGGAAGTCAATATAATGCAAAATTTATCGGAAGTGATGCTACCTCTGATATTTGTCTATTAAAAATAGATGCAAAGAATCTTCCGTATATCAAACTTGGTAATTCTGGAGATATTATGCCCGGTGAATGGGTTATAGCTTTTGGCAATCCGTTTGGATTATTCGATATAAATGATAAACCTACTGTTACAGTAGGAGTAATCAGCGCAACCGGTATGAATTTAGGAACTGATAAAAATCGCTACTATGTAAATATGCTTCAGACAGATGCAGCAATTAATAGCGGAAACAGCGGTGGACCATTAGTTAATGCAGTTGGTGATTTGATTGGAATGAATACTCTTATATTACAATCACAAGATGCGCAAAGATATGGGCTGAACTTAGGAAGTATTGGAGTTGGATTTGCTATTCCGGTAAACAAAATTAAAAAAGTTGTTACCGAACTAAAGGAGAAAGGAAAAGTTGATCGTGATTTTTGGACCGGTTTAAGTATACTTACCATAAATGAGTCAATAGCAAAAACTTATAATTTAAAATCATCAAGAGGAGTGGTTGTTACACAGGTATCTAAAAATTCACCGGCATCTAAGGCGGGACTTTTAATTGAAGATATTATTATCGCTGTCAATGATTTCAGAATTAATGATGAGACTACTTTGATTGGTATACTTCAGGAATACCGAACAGGTGATGAAGTCAAAATAAAAATACTCCGTGATGGCCACGAGCAAACCTTAAAGATGAAATTGGAGAAGAAATAAATGATTGAACGATATACTCGTCCCGAGATGGGAAAAATTTGGAATGATCAATTTAAGTTAGAGACTTGGTTAAAGATTGAGATTCTTGCATGTGAAGCACGAGCGGAAATGGGAGATATTTCAAAATCTGATTTAGAGCAAATAAAAAGTAAATCCAATTTCGATCTTAAACGAGTATTAGAAATTGAAGAAACTACAAAGCACGATGTAATTGCATTCTTAACAAATGTTGCTGAGTACGTTGGTTCAACTTCCCGTCATATTCATTATGGTATGACATCTTCTGATGTTTTGGATACCGCTCTCGCTTATCAAATGAAAACCGCGGGTGAATTACTATTAAGAAATCTATACGATCTAAAACAAGTTTTGAAAAAACGAGCTCTTGAACATAAAAAAACAATTTGCGTTGGAAGAAGCCATGGAATTCATGCAGAAGCTTATTCAATGGGTTTGAAATTTGCACTTTGGTATGAAGAATCAAAAAGAAATATAGAACGTCTTCAACATGCTATTGATTCAGTAAGTACTGGAAAAATCTCCGGTGCAGTTGGTACATTTGAACATCTCTCACCAAAAGTTGAAGAGTATGTTTGTAAAAAACTTGGTTTAATACCAGAACCGGTTGCAACACAAGTTGTGCAAAGAGACCGTCATGCAGAGTTCCTATCTGTTCTTGCAATTATTGGTTCTTCATTAGAAAAAATTGCAATCGAAATTCGGCATCTTCAGAGGACAGAAGTTTTAGAAGCAGAAGAATATTTTTCGAAAGGTCAAAAAGGTTCCTCTGCAATGCCGCATAAAAGAAATCCAATAGTGAGCGAGAGAATTACAGGTATAGCAAGAATTCTTCGCGGAAATTCTGTTGCCGCATTAGAGAATGTTGCACTTTGGCATGAACGTGATATTTCTCATTCATCAGTTGAACGTGTCATAATTCCGGATAGCTGCATAGCCCTCGACTATGCTTTGAGTCTGGCTATAAAACTCATTGACAATCTCATCATCTACCCGGAAAACATGTTGAAGAATCTGAATCTGACACGTGGACTGATCTTCTCTCAAACAGTTCTTCTCAAACTTACCGAGAAAGGAATGTCGCGTGAAGATGCTTATGAGATCGTTCAAACTTCCGCTATGAAAGTCTGGGAAGATTCATCTAAGAACCTCAAAGACGAACTATCGAATTCATCTGAAGTGAAAAAATTCTTATCTCTGAAAGATATTGATGAACTATTCGATCCGGGTAAACTCTTAAAAAACGTTGATTATATTTTTTCAAGATCAGTAGAAATGAACTAAACTCAATCTTATAATTTAGGGGAATAAGATCATCCCTCTCTTATCAATTCTTTTCTTTATTTTCTGCTTATTTTCTAACAATTCTTGACAAATAAATTAACCTTACATATATTAGCACTCGCTAATTTAGAGTGCTAATCAAACAAATCATAATAAGGAGGTCTAACTATGGCAGATTTTAAAATCAAACCATTAGGCGACAGAGTAATTGTTAAAGCAAAAGAAGCAGAAGAAACTACTAAAGGTGGGATCATTCTTCCGGATACTGCAAAAGAAAAACCAATTGAAGGAACTATAGTTGCTGTTGGTGCAGGAAAAGTTACGGAAGAAGGTAAGCTCGTAGCAATGAGTGTTAAAGTTGGAGACGTTGTATTATATGGTAAATATTCCGGAACCGAAATTAAAATTGATGGTGAAGAATATTTAATCATGCGCGAGAGCGATGTTTACGGAATAGTTAAATAAAAAGTTTGAATAATAAAATTGGAGAATAATTATGGCAGCAAAAATTGTAGAATACGGCAGCGATGCAAGAAGCGCTCTCAAAGCGGGTGTTGATAAACTTGCAAATGCTGTTAAAGTTACACTCGGTCCTAAAGGAAGAAATGTAATTATTGACAAAAAATTCGGCGCACCAACTGTTACCAAAGATGGTGTTATGGTTGCAAAAGAGATCGAACTTGAAAACCCGATTGAAAATATGGGCGCTCAAATGGTTCGCGAAGTTGCTACAAAAACAAGCGACGTTGCCGGTGACGGAACAACCACAGCGACAGTTCTTGCACAAGCAATTTACCGTGAAGGATTAAAGAACGTAACAGCCGGCGCAAATCCAATGGATTTGAAACGCGGTATTGATCTTGCAGTTGTAAAAGTAATCGAGTTTTTAAAATCAAGCAGCAAAGAAGTTGGCGGACGTGAAGAAATTGCTCAAGTCGGTTCTATCTCAGCTAACAACGATAAAACAATCGGTAATTTAATTGCGGATGCAATGGAGAAAGTCGGTAAAGATGGTGTTATCACAGTTGAAGAAAGCAAATCTGCAGAAACTTCTCTTGAAGTTGTTGAAGGTATGCAATTCGATCGTGGTTATCTCTCTCCTTACTTTGTTACCAACTCAGAATCTATGGAAGCTAGTTTAGAGGATACATACATTTTAATCCACGACAAAAAAATCTCTGCTATGAAAGATCTTCTTCCTATTCTAGAAAAGATTGCTCAAGCAGGTAAACAACTTTTAATTATTGCTGAAGATCTTGAAGGTGAAGCTCTTGCAACATTGGTTGTTAATAAATTGCGCGGTACATTGAAAGTATGCGCAGTTAAAGCTCCCGGATTTGGTGATAGAAGAAAAGCTATGTTGGAAGACATCGCTGTTATTACAAATGGAACTGTAATTTCTGAAGAACGCGGTTTCAAACTTGAAAACGCTACACTTGAATATCTTGGCAAAGCTAAAAAGATCACTGTTGATAAAGACAATACAACAATCGTTGAAGGTGCTGGAAAATCTGATGATATCAAAAAAAGAATTAACGAAATCAAATCACAGATCGAAAAAACAACTTCGGATTACGATAAAGAAAAATTACAAGAAAGACTTGCGAAATTATCCGGTGGTGTTGCTGTATTAAAGATCGGCGCTGCTACAGAAATTGAAATGAAGGAAAAGAAAGCTCGTGTTGAAGATGCACTTCATGCAACACGCGCAGCAGTTGAAGAAGGTATTATTGCCGGCGGTGGTGTTTCGATGGTTAGGGCTATTGCTTCCTTAGATAAACTAAAAGGTGAGAACCCGGATCAAAATACCGGTATCAGAATCATTGCTAAGGCATTAGAAGAACCGTTAAAACAAATTGCTGCTAACGCAGGTTTTGAAGGCGCAGTAGTATTAAACAAAGTTCTTGAAGGCAAAGGTGATTTTGGATTCAATGCTGCTACAGAAGTATATGAAAACTTAATAAAGAGTGGCGTTATAGACCCAACAAAGGTTGCAAGAACCGCTCTTGAGAATGCTGCATCAGTTTCTGCATTGTTACTTACTACCGAAGCTGTTGTTTACGAGAAAAAAGAAGAAAAAGAAGCTATGCCTGCTATGCCTCACGGCGGCGGTATGGATGGGATGTACTAAGAGCAGAGTAAGATTAAGAGCAAGAAAAATAAAGTTCGAAATAAGAAGTATAAAGACCCCGACATTCGTTGGGGTCTTTTTTTATCTAATTTCAGTTATGATAAAATCTCTGCACTACTTGTGATTTAATTCCTTCCTAAAATATTCTAAAGTAATTCTAAGTCCTTTTTCCCTACTAAACTTAGGTTCCCATCCTAATATTAATTTAGCTTTGCTTATATCAGGTTGACGAACTTTTGGATCATCAATCGGTAATTCTTTATAAACAATTTTACTTTTAGAATTAGTTAAACGAATTACTTCTTTTGCAAAATCTTCAATTGTTATTTCATTTGGGTTGCCAATATTTACAGGTAACGTTTCGTGTGATAAGAGAAGTTTAAGAATCCCATCTACTAAATCATCAACGTAACAGAAACTCCTTGTTTGTGAGCCATCACCAAAAACCGTAATATCTTCATTGTTCAAAGCTTGAGAAATAAAAGCAGGCAGTGCACGACCGTCATCAAGACGCATTCTTGAACCATATGTATTGAATATACGTACTATTCTAGTATCAAGATTATGAAAGTTATGATAAGCCATTGTTAATGCTTCTGCAAATCGTTTTGCTTCATCATAAACTCCTCTGGGACCAACTGGATTAACATTCCCCCAATACTCTTCACTTTGAGGATGAATAAGCGGATCTCCGTAAACTTCCGATGTAGATGCTAATAAAAATGTTGCATTCTTTTCTTTGGCTAAACCAAGAGCTTTATGTGTTCCTAATGAACCGACTTTTAATGTTTGAATGGGATATTTTAGATAATCTATAGGGCTGGCAGGAGATGCAAAATGAAGGACATAATCAACTTCAGAAGAAATTTGGATATAATTAGTCACATCTAAATTGATATATTGAAAATTTTCATTAGTCAATAAGTGTTGAATATTTTCAATTCGTCCCGTGAGCAAATTATCTATGCAGATAACCTTAATGCCTTCATCTATAAGTTTATCACAAAGATGAGAACCAAGAAATCCAGCCCCGCCAGTAACTACAGCAACTTTTGTATTCATTTCTATACTTTAATTTGACTTTTCTTAGAGCCATTTGTTGGACGTGAGTAATAATAGTAATACTTATAATAAGAACCGTAACCGCTTCTATATGTAAAGTTATTAAGAAGAACCCCAATGAAAGAACTACGTTCATGACTCAATAATTGAACTGCTTTTTCCATTAATTCAATTTCAGTATTATTAGCTGAAACTACGAGAAGAGTTCCATCAACTAAACTAGATAATATTTCAGAGTCAGTTACAGCAATGATTGGAGGAGAATCAATTATTATATAATCATACTTAGTCTTTAATTTTTCCAGAAATGCTTCCATCTGAGTAGAGCCAAGAATTTCTGAAGGGTTAGGCGGAATTGTTCCAGCTGTTACGTAATCAAGATTATTAATCTCTGATTTTCTTACAATCTCATCAAAAGTAGCTTGACCAAAGAAATAATCTGTAAAACCCGGGAATCTTTTCTGATTGAATATAGAATGTATCCGCGGTTTTCTTAAATCGGCATCAAGAATTATTGTTTTAAAATTTGCAAGAGCAAAACTACCGGCGAGATTGATTGCAGTGGTTGTCTTTCCTTCTTGAGCAGTTGGAGATGTAACTAAAATTGTCTTAAGAGTTTCTTTATCAAGTTTGGAAAATTTGATTCTTGTCCTTAAAGCTCTAAATGCTTCGCTTGCACTTGCATCCGGTTTCTTTGCAACAATAAATTCAAAATCTTTATTCCCGGATTCCATTCCTTCAATGCGTGGAATCCAAGCAAGAATATTAATGTTCCTATTTGATATATCTTCCGGTGTTTTTACTGTGTTATCCAGGTAATTTCGAACAAACGCAAATCCAATTCCCATTCCTACTCCAAGCACCAAACCAATTATAACAATTAATAACCTATTCGGTTTTGCCGGTCGAGTAGGAACTAATCCTTCATCAATTATTAAAACATTACCGGGAACTGATTGTTCACTAATAACTGCTTCTTGATATCTTTCTTCAACAAGTGTATATAGTTTTTCGTAAGCGGATAGTTCTCTCTCAAGGCGAACAAGATCAATTGAGCTTGTAGGAAGTAGATTCATCTTTTTATCGTAGTCACCAACTATTTCATTTAATTTCCTAAACGAGGCTACAATTGATTGATTTTTAATTTCTTCTTCTATTACCTTATTAGTTAATTCTTTTATTTCGGTAGGACTTGACGCTAATATTCCGGCTTTATAGACTGATAACTGATTGCTAAGTTTATCCTGCAGATCATTGATCTTAGTATCGAATTCTTTTTGTATTCGCTGAGAATTAGCTCCGGCACTAGAAACCGCTCTATCTCTTTGTACTTTTAACTCGCCAAGTTGATCATATAGTTTTTTTATGTATGGTTCAGTTGCTAAATTTTCTATATAATTAGTTATATCTGGTGCTTTTTTCTTCAGTTCTTCCTTGTATTGATTAAGTGTTTTTTCAGACATAGTGAGATCAATCTTAACCGCATTCCTCTTAGCTTCAAAATCGGATGATTGTCTGATTAGCTCCTTTGTTTGTTCCGGTAATTCAACAATTCCACGCTGCTCTTTATAATTTTTCAAAGTTTCTTCAACACCGGCAAGTTCAGATAATTTATCGTTCCGTTGCTGGGCTAAGAAATTTTTAACCACAGTAAGTTGCATTCGATTATATGAAAGATTTATTTCTTTATATGCAGCAGCATAGCAATTGGCAATTAATGCAGATTCTGTTGGTGATGGGGATTCTGCAGATACTTCAACAATATCCAGTCCGCGTTTTTGATCAATTGAAACTTTAGAGCTCAACATACCAACAATTGCTGATACGGATTTAATTTGATTACTATTAGGTTGAAAATTTGATGATTCTTCAAAAATTAGTGAGAATTTATTTTTGGTGTTGCTAATCTTAAAACTATCCTGAAGTGAATTTGCAACTCTTTCTCTAAGATGGTAACTTTTTAGAATTTCAATTTCATTAGCAATAAAACGATCACTTCCAAAATCTTGAAATTCCGGTAGTAGTGAACCCTGAAGTACACTTCCTTGCGGTTTTGATAATCTTAACACAGTAGTAGATTTATAAATATTCGGAGCGTTTATAGCATAAATAATTGCTACCAATAATCCAGTAAGACTAATTAGAAAGATCGGAACAAAATTTAATTTGACGAGATTTATATAATCTCTTAATGTATGAGATTCATGAGAATTATTATTATTATTTAATTGAATTGTGCTCACTTATGCCCCCATTATTTTCTAACAATATTTAATACAAGTATAGTTAAAGAAATTAATACACTGAATACCGACATCCAAATACTGAAATGATCTCGAAAATACATTCTTGGTTCACCGGGTATGACCAAAATATCTCCGGCGTCAAGCTTAGGAACTTTACGGTATTTAGATTGTAATTTGGATTCATAAAGTAGATCATTGTAATTAAATTTTATCATTGTTTGAGTTGAGTCTTCATTAACTCTGTAAATTCTTAAGTCTTCAAGATCAGCAGCATCGCTGGGACCTCCTGCTAATGAAAGGAGATCACTTACTGTTGTATAACTTGGGACTGTATATTTACCTGGATATCTCACCCACCCCCAAACTGCAACTTTTATATTAACTGCTTCTGGATCGGAATAGTTATAGTAACCACCTTGAGGGTTATTTCTCATCCCCAATACATCCACACCTAACTCATAATCTTTTACTTGTGCTTGTTGAGTGCTAATTAGAATAATGAATATTATTGGACTTAAGAACTTCAACTTCATAAATACCCCATTATATTTTATTTATCGCTCTTCAAGCAATTTTGAAATCTTTAAAGACGAGATAAAGCTACCAACAAAACCTAATGTAATTCCGATTAACAGAATAACTAAATCTATCAGTTTAATCGGGTTAATAAAATTAAGATTAATTAAAACTTGAGTCAATAAAACAGAAATTACATCGAACAAGATCATACAAATTAGAGAAGATATTATCCCAATAATTATTCCATTCAATATCAGTGGAATTTTCATTGTACTAATTTGAGCGCCAACTAATTTCATAGTCAGATAATGATTTCTATTACCATACATCTGTATTTTATTATTACTATAAACAAGATAAGTCGCTAAAAGTATTAATGTGATGGATAGAAAATAAATTACGTACTCAAATGATTTTAACAGATTTAGAATTCGCAAAACTGTTTTGTAATCATAGATAACTTCGGTAACACCTTTCATTTTCCCAATTAGACCGGTTAATCGCTCTATATTTGTTTCATCCAACGGCTGAGGTTTGAATTTAACAATAAAAGAATTAGGTAAAGGATTCTCATCTATCACGGATCTAAAATCCTGTCCGGTTTCTTTAACAAAATTTTTAACAGCTTGATCTTTATTAATAAACTCGGCTGAAAGCACTGAAGTAATTTTCTGAATTTCAATTTTTAGTCCATCTATATCGTTTTGAGATAAATTATCATCTAAGTAAACATTAACCTCGATGGAGCGTTTTATTTGATCAGAGAATTTATTTGCACTGAATACGAGAAAAATTGAGATAGTGCTCAAGATTACTGCAATAGTAGTTATAGTTATTGTAATTGCAGTAGCAAGAGATGATTTTCTAAATATTCTAAATGCTTCTTGGAAATAAAATATTATCATAATGTTTAGAAATTTGATTCATCGATCCAACGGAGAATTTTCCATTTATTGTTTTCTTTAATCAGAGTTAAATTTACTCTTCCGTCAATATAATTAATATCTGTTGGATTAAAAGTAATAGTTAGATTAAAACTTCTTATTATTCTTGTTGAATCACTCGTCATTGAAACAATATTATTCCAAATAAGATCCAGCCGTTGTGAATTTTGGAATAATCCGTTTGTAAAATTTATTTCATCATCTCTTCCCCATGAAACATCGGCTTCTTTTTCGTAATCACGATATGTAAAAATAAAATTTTTATCTAATACTTGGCGATAAATTAAAGTGTCCTTAAATGTATAGGCATATTGAAAATTTTGGAAAACTCCTCCAATCTCAGTCTGATTACTTATCAATCCTTCATTGCTACCTAGATTTTCATCAATGCTTGGCGCAAAGGGATTAAGGCAGCTGTTTATTGCAATAATTATTAAACAGTAAAATAATACCCGTTTAATATAACCTCCCCTTTAATTCACTCCAACTAGAAAAATTATCTTTTCGCAAATCAAACCATTCACCTATTACCCATTGATTTCGGGAATCTAAATATATTTTGAATTGAACCGAACCTTTATAATCACCGGAAACTGTTTGATCATTTGCCAGAAAAGATAATGAATAATCATATTGATAAACAGCACTATCTCCAAGCTGTGTATTATTGCCATTGCTTAAAGTAAGAGAAATTGATTGACCACTTTTTGCTATTGCTTTGAAATTTTTAAAATATTGTCTTTCCGAATCAATATTCCAACCGATTAGTACAGGATACTGTGATACTGATCCTGCAGAAGCAATAAATTTATATTTTTTGTTCGAAAATGAAGGATCAATAAAACAAACCAAATAATTCTCCAATATTTTATCCTGTATGGATGAAATAAAATTACTGAACAATATATCCGGCGTTGTTGCGGGTATATTACTATTACCTGCAGTATTGGGCTTTTCGGGATCTCTTGTAGTTAATAAATCACAAGAGACAAAAGAAAACATTAAAAATGCAACTATTATTTTTTTCATTTTTTGAAAAATAATATTAATCGTGAAGAGTTTTGTTCATCATAATTGTTTCCATCATAGTCGCCGAATACAGATACCGGAGTAAAACCAATTTTTTTGAATTCTCTATCAATTTCTCTTTTTGAATATAACCGCACAGATTCAATAAAATTTTGTTCTTCAAGATCATTTTTTATTTGTATCTCTTTTATAATTCGATTATTAACAACTTTTCTTTTTTCGATGATTATTTTCCCGTCAATTAATTTCTCGTTTTCTGTAATTAAATTTGCCAAGAGATGATTTTTGTTAAAAAAATCTAAAACGTAAAAACCGTTTTCATTCAATAAACAGTAAGCCGTATTAATAAATCTGAAATTCTCTTCATCATTTTTAAAATATCCAAAACTTGTAAATAGACTAATAATCAAATCAAAATTTTTTCTAAAACAAATATTTCTTAGATCAGCACATACAAATTTATTTTCTACTGATCTTTTTCTTGCATTCTCTTTAGCTTTGGCAAGAAGGGTTTTACTTAGATCGAAACCAAAAACATTAAATCCCTTCGATGCCAAATATATAGAATGCCTTCCTGCACCGCACGCTGCATCAAGGATAGAATTTTGTTTAGTTAGATTTGTTTGTTTAAGAATTAATTCCAGCAGTTTAGTTGCATCTTCATCATCTCGGTGCTGATAAACATTTAAATATTCTTCAGAACTGAACCAATCTTTAAACCAGTTTTCCATTAAAGCGAAATTCTTCCTATAAATGCACGCCCTATTGTTGCCGAATCGGCAAATTCCAAATCACCTCCGATTGGAAGTCCTCTTGCAATTCTAGAAATATTAATGTGCAGATCTTTTAAAATTTTTGTAAGGTATAGTGATGTAGTATCACCTTCCGAATCGGGATTCATTGCAAGTATAATCTCTTTTACTCCATCGTTCTTAAGTCGTGAGAGAAGTTCTTTAATTTTTAACGAATCAACTGTTATTCCTGCTAAGGGATTTAATACACCACCAAGTACATGATAAAGTCCATTGTATTCATTTGTCTTTTCAATAGCAATGACATCACTAGCATCTTCCACAACACAAATAATTGAGCGATCACGTTTAGTGCTTTTACAAACATCACATTTTTCTTCTTCAGATATATTAAAACAATCATCACAAAATCGAATCTTTTCTTTTAAATCTATCAACGATCTAACTAAAGCATTAACATTTTGCTGATCATTTTTTAGAATATGAATTGCCAATCGCTGTGCAGTTTTTCTTCCAATGGATGGCAGCTTACTTAATTCATCAATTGCTTTTTGTAATGGTTCGGCTATTAGCATTTAAAATCCCGGTATATTCATGCCCGGAGGCATCATTCCCTTTGTAATTGCACCCATCTCATCTTCAGCCATTTTTCCGGCTGATTGTAGAGCTTTATTGACAGCAGCAACTACAAGATCTTCCAACATTTCTTTATCACCGCTTTTTGCAATTTCTTCATCTATCACTATCGAAATGATTTCCTTTTTACCATTAGCTGTTGCTTTTACCATTCCGCCGCCGCTTTCCTCGGTAACAATTTTATTTTCCAATTCCGCTTGAACTTTTGCCATGTCAGATTGCATTTTCTGAACTTGTTTTAACATATCCTGCATATTCAACTTCATTATTCCTCCAGATTACAAATTGATTAGCTTTTTTTGTAGAATTTAATGATTTCTTTCATCTTTCTTGCGGACGAAAGTTAGCAAAAAAAAGTTTCACAAGAAATTAAACGTAGAAAATATTACATTTGTGCCGTTATTCAGAAAAAAGCTTTCCATTTTTCAACATTTAACGTTTCTAATGATGATAACTAAATACGGATTAAGTACTTTTCTATTTTGTGCCGGCTTTTCGGTAATTCTAATAATCATTTCTTTGTTTATTCAAAATCTCTGGATCAAATACCCGATCTTATTTTTAAGTATAGCTTTCCTATTATTTTGTCTTAATTTCTTTAGAGACCCGGAAAGAATTCCACCAAACAAACAAAATGTTATTGTATCACCCGCAGATGGCGAAATAGTTATTGTAAACGATGTATTTGAAAATGAATTCTTGAAAGAAAATGGGAAACAGATCTCTATATTTATGTCCCCTTTTAATGTGCATGTTAATCGAATACCAATAGATGGCAAAGTTGATTATTTTAATTACGTAAAAGGTGAGTACCTTGTTGCATATCATGAAAAAGCTGATAAACGAAATGAACGATCTGAGATTGGTATAACAAGTAATTATGGGAAAGTTTTCTTTACACAAGTTGCCGGATTTATAGCACGAAGAATTGTCTGCCCGCTTCAAGTAGGTGATTCGGTTAAGATGGGAGAAAGATTTGGAATGATAAAATTCGGCAGCCGTTCAGATGTAACAGCTCCTTCAAATTGGAAATTGAAAGTTAAACTCGGCGATAAAGTAACAGCAGGCGAAACAATACTATTCGAGATCGAATAATGAATAAAATTCCATTTTCAAAATCATTTATGGCTAATACAGTTACTGCTCTAAATGCAGTATGCGGTTTTATATCAATTGTATATGCTTCTCAAGGCGAGTTCCGCCTTGCATCAATTATGATAATTGCTGCAGCGAGTTTTGATTTACTTGACGGAATAGTTGCCCGATTACTTAACACATCCAGCCAGTTTGGTGTTGAACTTGATTCTCTTTCCGATGTGGTGAGCTTTGGTGCTGCGCCGGCATTTTTAATTTACAAATCGCATCTGTTCCAACTTGGCGGTCTTGGAATATTATTGAGTTCCTGCCTTTTGGTTTTTGGTGCTTTACGTCTGGCTCGTTTTAATATTCAAGTTGAAAATTTAAATACCAAAGCCGATTTCAAAGGATTGCCAATTCCTCTATCGGCTATAACAATTTCCCTTTTTGTCTTATCATTTTTTAGAAATGGTATTATCATTGAACCGTATAATAAAATGATAATTCCATTGATCATTTTGTTGTCGCTTCTTATGGTAAGTAAGATAAGATATAATGCTCTCCCAAAATTGCGGAAGAAAGATATTAAACAGAAGATTTACTTATTTGCAATTTTAATAGTTGCATTAATATTAGCGATTGTTACAAATGGAGAGATTCTTTTTTATATTTTTGTCGGAATAGTTCTGTTCGGAATTTTTAGAAAAATTTACTACTTGGTACTTAATAAAAAAGAAGAGAACGGTAACGGGTCAAAAGTAACGGAGATCTGAAGTGTTTAAAGCTACAGTTATTGTTAAGAGAAGACAGAAGATTTTGGACCCTCAAGGGAAAGCAGTTGAACAAGGCGCGAAACTTCTTGGCTTTAATAATGTTAAACAAACACGTATTGGCAAATACATAGAATTTTTTGTGGATACCTCAGATAAAATATTAGCTGAGAATGAAGTAAGAGAGTATTGTGAAAAACTTCTTTCTAATCCAATAATGGAAGATTTTGATTATGCTTTGGAAGAAGTGAAATGAAACCAAAATTCGGAGTTGTTGTTTTTCCCGGTTCAAATTGCGATCATGACGCTTACTATTCTCTAAAAAAAGTTTTAGGATATAAAGCAGAATTTCTTTGGCATAAAGAAAAAGAATTGAAAGAAAGCAATATTATTATTTTACCAGGCGGATTTTCTTATGGAGATTATCTTCGCACAGGAGCCATTGCAAGGTTCTCTCCAATAATGGATTCTGTATATAAGTTTGCAGAAAATGGCGGAGTTGTAATTGGTATATGTAACGGATTCCAAATTCTTTTAGAGATTGGATTATTACCCGGCATTATGATGAAAAACGAATCGTTAAAATTTGTGTGCAAGGACGTTTATCTTAACATAGAGAATAAAGAAAATATTTTTACAAAATCTATTAAACAAAATATTTTAAAAATACCCATAGCCCACGGAGACGGTAATTATTTTACAGATGAAAAAACGCTTAAAGAACTTGAATCTAATGATCAGATATTATTTCGTTACGTCTCATCAAATGGAAAAGTTAATTTGGAATCTAATCCGAACGGCTCTTTTATGAATATTGCAGGAATAATGAACAAGAAAAAAAATGTAATGGGACTTATGCCCCATCCTGAGCGGTGCTGCAATCCTCTTCTCGGAGATACAGACGGCTCATTAATATTTAGATCGGTCGCACAGCATTTCCTTAATTAAGGAAAAATTAATAACAACAAATAGAGGTTATTATGTTTGGAAATTTAGGCGCTGGGGAAATAATTTTAATAGTCCTGGTAATATTAATACTCTTCGGTGCAAAGAAAATTCCGGAACTTGCTCAAGGGATTGGTAAAGGAATGAAGGAATTTAAGAAAGCATTGAATGATGTTCAGGAAGACATTAAGATTACCGATAAGAAAGATTCCACAGACGAAAAAAAATAATTTAACTGATTCTAAAATCCTTCCGGTGATTTAATTTGCTTAGTTACAAAAATCACTCCGAAAAAATTTCTTTGATAAAAGAGAGCAAACTTTCTCTGCGCGAGAATGTTACTTTCTTCCTCAATCGGATAAAAGATAATTCCAATCTTAACGCTTATAATTTTGTTTTTGAAGATTGCATCGAATGTGCCGATATTATCGAAAAGAAAATAAAGGACGGCAACGCGGGTAAATTAGCCGGTATGGTTATAGCTGTAAAAGATGTTCTTGCAATAAAAGACCGACCGTTAACCTGCTCCTCAAATATCTTAAAAGATTTCAATTCACTTTATACTGCAACAGCAATTCAAAAATTGATTAATGAAGACGCTATTATTATCGGTAAGACAAACTGCGATGAATTTGCTATGGGTTCATCTAATGAGAATTCTGCATTTGGCGCAGTAAAAAATCCGGTTGATACTTCTCGTGTACCCGGCGGTTCAAGCGGCGGCTCTGCTGTTGCAGTTGCGGCAAATCTTTGTGACGTTTCTATCGGAACGGACACCGGCGGTTCAATACGTCAACCGGCAGCATTCTGCGGTGTTTACGGACTCAAACCGACTTACGGAAGGGTTTCCCGTTACGGATTAACAGCTTTTGCTTCATCATTCGATACGATCGGTCCGTTTGCAAAAAACATTGAAGACATTGCACTTGTTCTCTCTGTCATTTCCGGATATGATCCAAAAGATTCTACAAGTCAGAATATTGAAGTGCCGGAATTCAACTTATACGAAAGCGCAGAGAAGAAATTTAAAATTGGATTACCTAAAGAATATTTTGCAGAAGGATTGAACGAAGAAATTAGAAATGCTATTCTCGAAAAAGTTGAATTGCTAAAAAAAGCCGGACATGAAATAATCAACATCGAACTTCCACACACAGAATATTCAATCGCAACTTATTATATACTGACTACAGCAGAAGCATCTTCCAACCTTGCACGATTTGACGGAGCGCATTACGGTTACCGTTCCAATGAAAGTTACTCTTTGAAAGATTTGTATGTTAATTCCCGTACTGAGGGATTTGGCGCCGAAGTGAAACGAAGAATCATGCTTGGCACTTATGTTTTATCAGCCGGATATTATGATGCATATTACCTCAAAGCTCAAAAAGTTAGAAGATTACTAAAAAAAGATTTCGATAATGCTTTTCAGAAAGTTGATCTTATTCTAACTCCAACTACTCCTACCACTGCATTTAAGTTAGGGGAAAAATCAAATGACCCGCTCGAAATGTATCTTGAAGATATATATACAACTTCAGCAAATCTTGTTGGTATTCCCGGGATAAATATTCCGATAGGAAAAGACAAACAAGGATTACCGATAGGAATGCAGTTGATGGCAAATCAGTTTGATGAACAAAGATTATTGGATGTTGGTAAATATTTCGTAGAGTTGATCAATTAGCAGAGTAAACCACCTTTCCCTCTTTAACGTAGCTTGCTATCATTCTTGTTTCGTTTTCGTATTCGTCAACGGTAAGTTTGATCAAGTCAACAGCAATATCAAATTTTCTAATTACTGCTATCACCGCATCATGTGTCATTGGAGCTCTGCGCCATATATCTTTATTCTTAAAGTCATCCGATACAACAGCTATATCTATATCACTATCTTTATGAGGTTTGCCATTGCAGTATGAACCAAAAAGTACAACCTTATAGACATTCATTCCACTTTCAATCAAACTATCAGTAAGAAACTTTACTATTTCGTTAGCTCTTTTTTTATCCAACTTAAAACCTCTTTAGTTCTTTCATAAATTACAGTGGTATTTTTCTTCTTGTATTGATTACTAATTTTCTTAAGCGATTCTGGGTAGCGAGTAGCTACACTTGCATCATCTATACCGATAATAAATTTTAATAGATTTTTTTCGGGTTGTAAATCTAATTTTTCAATAAAATAATTAAGCTTATGGATTTTTGGCGGCAGTTTACCAGTTTCTTTTAAATATAATCCCTTTAAGGATTTTTCAATTGAAAGATGACACATAAAAACCGCATAAAAATAACGCCCAAAATCAATCATTACTTTTGCTGTCTGATAATCATATTCTGATTGATTAAACCATTCTTTGTAATCTTTTGCCATAACTTAAAAATCTTTCTTGGGTATAGATAATAAACCTTTCAGATATTATCAATAAAAGAAATTTTTCTTAAGTAAATATCACTCACCTTTCTTAATTTTGTCAAGTCAATTTTTGAAATCAATAATCTAAGGAATAGATATGAGCATTCTTCTCGACAAAAAAACACGAGTATTAGTTCAAGGAATTACAGGCGGTGAAGGTTCATTTCATACCAAACAAATGATGGAGTATGGTACTAACGTTGTTGCAGGTGTAACACCGGGTAAAGGCGGACAAAAATTTGAAGACACGAATGTTCCGATCTTTAATACAGTAGCTGAAGCAGTGAATACAACTAGAGCCGATGCATCCGCTATTTTCGTTCCGCCACAGTTTGCTGCCGATGCAATCCTAGAATCTGCAAATGCCGGTATTAAGTTTATAGTCTGCATCACCGAAGGCATTCCGGCAAAAGATATGATCGCAGTTTATAATTCGATCAAAGAAAAAAATGTACGTTTGGTTGGACCAAATTGCCCGGGCGTAATTTCTCCGGGAAAAGCAAAGATCGGCATCATGCCCGGTTTCATTCATAAACAAGGCAATGTCGGAGTTGTATCGCGCAGCGGTACTTTAACCTATGAAGCAGTTAAACAACTTTCTGATCTTGGAATCGGTCAATCAACATGTGTTGGAATCGGCGGTGATCCGATTATCGGCTCACGATTTATTGATGTAATAAAATTATTCAATGAAGATCCCGGTACTGAAGGAATAGTAATGATCGGCGAGATCGGCGGAAGTGCAGAAGAAGAAGCAGCAGAATTCATTAAGAAAAAAGTTAAGAAACCTGTAGTTGGATTTATTGCAGGAAGAACAGCACCTCCTGGAAGAAGAATGGGTCACGCAGGCGCAATAATTTCCGGTGGGAAAGGAACTGCTGCAGAAAAAATGGCTGCTATGAAAAAAGCAGGTGTTCATGTTGTTGAAAGCCCGGCAGAGATTGGTATAACAATGAAAAAAGCATTGGATAAAGGGAAGAAGAAAATCATAAAGAAAAAAATATCAAATAAGAAAAAAACTGTCAAGAAAGTTGTAAAGAAAAAAACATCACCAAAGAAGAAGAAAAAATAATGGAGAGAAAATTGAACAATAAGACACTCGCAATTCTTAAACCTGATTGTGTAAAAAAGAATTTGATCGGTAAAGTAGTAACATTAATACAGAAAGCCGGATTTAAAGTTTCAGCAATGAAAATGGTTAAGTTAACACCGGATGCAGCAAAAGGATTCTACGCGATACATAAAGACAGACCGTTCTTCAATGATCTCATTACTTATATGACATCAGGTCCATGCGTTCCAATCGCACTTGAGAAAGAAAATGCAGTTGAAGATTTCCGGAAACTAATAGGCGCAACTGATCCGGCAAAAGCTGCAGAAGGAACAATTAGAAAATTATATGCTGATAGTATTCAAGAAAATATTGTCCATGGTTCTGATTCTAGTGAGAACGCTGCAATTGAAATTTCACACTTCTTCTCACGCAAAGAACTTCTTGATATAAATGGTTTCTAAAATTTAACATACTCCCCTTCTTCTGTGAAATGATCAAGGGAAGATTTTTATAATCATAAAATGAGAATCAAATGAAAAGTAAATTAAGCGGAATAGCATTACTCCTTTTGTTAATTGTTATAGGAATAGGATGCGGTAAGAAAGATGAGAAACAAAATAATCAGCCTGCTGTAAGTTCAGAGGAATTAAATAATCTGAAAAGTGTTGACTTGAATGGACAAAAAGTTTTTCTGAAATATAAATTCGAGAAAGGTGAAAAACTCCGTTATAAACTCATTACGGTTACTACATCGCAACAAACAATCAAAGCAGATTCACTTATGAAATCTGCCGGTGATCAAACATTGACTTACTTTTTCGATATCGAAGTTTTAGAAGTTGATGCCGATAATATTGCCGAGCTTTCACTTAATATTTCTCAAATTATTTTTGACGGACAAGTTAACGGACAAAAATTGCACTATGATTCCAAAGCAAATGTATCCAAAGAAGATAAAGTGAAATATGTAGAATTTGAGACTGTATCAAATACTCCATTCAGAGCAAGAGTAAATCAAAAGGGAGAAATTTTAGAAGTAACAAGAATTGATAAGATGGTTGATAAAATGATTTCGCTCCAGCCCGAAATGCAAAAAATGCCCGCCGATCAAAAAGCTTCTTTGATAAAAAATATTAGCGAAGGCGAACTTAAACCGAGGACACAACTTTTATTTAGAGAATTAACAACAAACGAAGTTGGTAAGGATTCAACATGGCAGAAATCTACACCGGCTACTTTAGGTGTCTTCAAACTTGAAAATATTATTATCTATAAAGTAAATGATTTCGTTAAGGTTGGCGATGATAAAGCTGCCAAGCTTTCAGCAGTACTATCCGTAAAATGGTCAGGTGATAAAAAAGGGACTGAGAATGGAATGAATTTTTTGTTTGACGACCCTAAAGTTTCCGGAGGCGGAACAATTCTTTTTAATATTGATAAAGGGAAAGTGATTAGAGGTGAAACTACTACCAACATCGAAATGGGCGTTCAGATTGATGCAAAAAATTCTATGAAGAAAATGATAAGATCTTTCAGAAAAGATATTTCTGTGAACAAAAACATTGTTGAATTGTTGTAATCTCTCTTTCACGCTGAATTAAGTGAAGCGTCTCTTTTTCTTGAGAGATTCTTCACTCCTGCCGGCAGGCAAGTCGTTCATAATGATAATTATTTTTTTATTCCAACCACAATCTTCGATCCTTCAACCGCTTTCACTATAATTACAGAATCATGACTTATAAAATCACCTTCTGTAACAACATCAATTCGTTGTTCGTTAATTATTGCAGAACCGGCTGGACGTAGATCTGTTAAGGCAATTCCTTCAACTCCAATTAAATGATCAAAGATTGGTTTCGAAGTATAACCCGATTTACCAGGAACATGGTCCTGTAAAATCAATCTGTTCCAGATATTTATCTTAGGCAATATTTTTGAAAGCAGATAAATAAATATTCCTGTTCCTACAAAAACTGCGGCTAACTGAATAATAGCAATGGATATTAAAGATTGTTCTGTCATTTCAAAATCTCCTATCAAGCCGAGGAATAATCCGCTTATCATCAAAATAATTCCTAATACACCGGCAATTCCAAATCCCGGTATTACAAATATTTCGATCAAGAGAAGAATAACACCGACTATAAATATAACAATCTCGATCACTGAAGCTAACTGCAGAATATATCCCGAACCAAAAAACAGTACAAGTGCAATTACAGCAATAGTTCCGGGAAAACCCCATACTCCCATTTTTATTTCAGTAAATATTCCAAGCATTCCGATCATGATTAACAAAGAAGAAACTATCGGATTGTTTAAAAATCTTACAAAACTTTCCGCCCAGTTTGAAGTGATCGTAATTTCTTCTGCTTTCTCTAATCCAAAATATTTTTTGGTTTCTTGAATACTTGTTAAAACTGTATCTGCCATTTTATATTTGAGAGCTTCTTCGGCAGTAAGTGTAATCAATTTTGTGCTGTCGTCTTTAAGATCGGGTACGGAAATAGTTTCATCAACCATCCCTTGAGCAATATCGGTTCGTCTTTTATTTTTTTCTGCTGTTGCTCTCATTTCAGAACGCATGTATGATTGATACTTTTCGGATTGTTTTTGTCCGGATTGATCCACAACAGTTGAAGCACCAATTGAAGCGCCGGGTACCATTACAATTTTTTCACATGATAATGCAATCAACGCACCGGCAGAGATTGCCCGTTTATCTATAAATGCAATCGTTCGAATAGAACTATTTAGAATTGCATCTTTAATTTGTGTTGCAGCATCAACTCTTCCGCCGAATGTATTAATCTTAAAAATTATTGCATTGGCACCATTCTTTTCAGCTTCTTCAATAACTCGTTTAACATATGGAGCTAATCCGAGATCAATCTCGCCCTCAATATTTCCAATATAAATTTTTTGGTGCTGGGCAGATATACTATTTAACAAAGCTAAAGTGAGGAGAACGAAAAATAAAATTGATCGTTTCAAGGTTTTCTCATATGAAGTGAATAATTCCATGATCTACTTACTCAAAAACAAGAAATTATTCAATAGAAATGATTACCGATTTATGAAGGCGTAATTAAGAATTTTGTAAACAAGTTTTGCAGCAATATAATTTGACGACGGCATATACTTAGATGGAGCTAATTCAACAACGTCAAATCCTACAATATTTTTTTCGAGACCGACTGTTTTTAGGAGATTCATTGTTTCATCCCAAACTAATCCGCCCGGTTCTGTTGTGCCGGTTGCCGGCATAAGCGATGGGTCAAATCCGTCAACATCAAATGTGATATAAACATTTTCAGATAAACTATTCACAACCAATTCTTGCCAATTGCTGCCATACATCCCTAATTTAATTTCGCGAGCATAAAAAGTTTTTATACTCTTGCGTTTCCTTAACTCGACTTCCTCTTTACACTGTGCACGAATTCCGACTTGTACAATATTAGAATTGAATTCAGCAACTCTTGCCATTACACTTGCATGAGAATATTTTGATCCTTCGTAACTTTCCCTAAGATCGGAATGCGCATCAATTTGTAATATCGAAAGCTTAGGAAATCTTTCATGGTGCGCTTTAATCGGCGCGGTTGATAATGAATGCTCTCCGCCTAATGTTACAACAAATTTCCCTGCATCTATATGTTTGGATACTTCTTTATAGATTTTATCAAGCGATTTTTCAACAGATAGCTTTTGCAAGTTTAATGCTTCGAGCGTACAAATCCCTTTTTCAAAACATAATTCCCTGCTCTGTTCTTCATCATAAAATTCAACATAATGAGAAGCTTCCAAAATTTCTTCCGGTCCTTTGCTTGTTCCCTTACCGTAAGAAACTGTTTTTTCTAATGGAGCAGAAACAATTACTATCTGAGAATCTTTGTAATTAGAATATTCTTTTCCTATAGCAAGAAAATTTTTCTTTATGCCGAGTTCTTTCATAGGGCCACACATTATTCCCACTTCAATCCTCCCCTTTTCAAAGAGGAGGAAGAAGGGTTCTAATTATTTTTTATCTGAATTTTCTTTTAATATAGTAGTAATTGCAGAGCGGTCGAATTTCATTTTAACATTATTCCCAACATCTAGTAAAACAATTTTATCTTCAATGCCGGCAATTGTTGCGTGCATACCACCGCTTGTTATAACTTTATCACCTTTTTCAATTGCTGATAAAAGTTTTTCTCTTTCTTTTGCTCTCTTTTGCTGGGGACGAATGATCATAAAATAAAAGATCGCAAAGATTGCACCGAACATGATCAAAGTGCTGACCATACTTCCTCCGCCGCCTGATCCATCAGGTGAAGGTGCCATTGCTAAAAGAATTTCCATTACTACTCCTCTATTGATTGTACGTTTATTGAAATGATCTTAGAAAAATAATTTTTCCATTCGATAAAACTTCCGTCTACAATTCTTTCCCTTGTTTCGCGAACTAAGTTAAGATAAAAAGTTAAATTATGTATCGTTGCCAATTCAAGAGCAAGAACTTCTTTTGAATTAAATAAATGTCTTAAATATGCTTTTGAAAAATTTTTACAAGTATAACAATCACATTCTTTGTCTAACGGATCCATATCATCTTTGTAAGCTGCATTCCTCATCGAGACTATTCCCTTCGATGTAAACAGATAAGCATTACGTGCATTCCGAGTCGGCATAACACAATCGAACATATCAACACCAAGAGCGATTGCCTCTAAAATATTTTCCGGTCTGCCTACTCCCATCAAATATCTGGGTTTATCAACAGGCATAAAATCAGTTGTAAAATCTACAAGCTCATACATCGTTTCCGTCGGTTCTCCTACAGCAAGTCCGCCTATCGCATATCCGTCGAAATCCAACTTCATTAAATCTTTTGCAGATGCTTCGCGTAAATCTTTGTAAACACTTCCTTGAATAATCCCGAATAAATATTGTTCATGTCCGTAGAGCGGTTTAGTTTCATCAAATGCTTTTTTATTTAGCACAGCCCAATCTGATGTTAGCTCTTTAGATTTTTTTGTATATTCATATTCACAAGGAAATGGTGTACACTCATCAAGTACCATCATTATGTCAGATCCGATACTTCGCTGAATTTCAATTACTTTTTGCGGAGTAAAAAAATGAGTTGAACCGTCAAGATGAGAACGAAATTCAACGCCATCTTTTCTTAGCTTGCGAAGATCCGATAAACTATAAACTTGAAATCCGCCGCTATCTGATAGAATCGGTCTGTTCCAATTCATAAATTGATGAAGACCGCCGGCTTTTTCTAGAATTGCTGTTCCCGGTCTTAAATATAAATGATAAGTATTTGAAAGAACGATCTCAGCATTAATATCATTTTCAAGAACGCGCTGAGTTATAGCTTTAACTGTACCTTGAGTTCCAACCGGCATGAAAATTGGCGTTTGTACAACACCATGATCCGTTATGAACTCACCAACTCTTGCTTTAGAACTTTTATCTGTGTGATTTACTGTAAAATTTAACAAAACACTTATTAGAAATTTGGTGCGAAAGATAATGGAAAATATGAACATTCTCCATTTGAGATCGGAATGAATCCATTATATGATTTGCAGTAGAATGAATATGAATTGAATCGAGGAACAGAAATTATCCTTGTTCAGTCTCACCACACCAACTAATAATCCCGCCTTTTAGATTGTAAACTTTCTCAAATCCAAAACTTTTCATTTGTTTGCATGCAGTATAACTTCTGCTTCCGGAGCGGCAATAAATTAAATACGATTTCGTACGATCAAGTTTATCAATTTGATCTAAGAAATTAGGTTTATGAATATCAATCAATTTTGTGTTCGGTATTCTTAATGCTTTGTTCTCTTCAATAGTTCTAACATCCATAAGAATAGAATTTTTATCTTCATTCATCATTTCCTCGAATGAATCCGAATCTAAATTTGGTATGTTATTTTGGTCTCCAAAGAGAGAAGAAAAGAAGGGTGGCATATTTTTATTTTCTGAATTTGATCTGGTTAAATTTCCGTTTCAGGTATTAGTGTTAGTTTTAATAAATCAATTTTTGTTTTATCTGCTTTTAAGATTTGTACCGATAAATTATGAATCTTAAACGATTCTCCTTTTACAGGGATTCTACCAATTCTAAACGTTACATAACCGGCAATAGTTTCATAATCTCCTTCCGGGATTTGAAAATCTAGTTCTTCATTCAGATAATCTATTTCAACTTTACCATTAACCAAGTAAGAATTAGCATCTATCTTTTTAGCAATTTTTTCTTCCACGTCATCATACTCATCGCGTATTTCTCCAAATAATTCCTCTATCAAATCTTCTACGGTAAGCATTCCTGCAGTCCCGCCAAATTCATCAACCACAATTGCAATTGAAAATTGTTTATCTAAAAATTCATTAAGCATTTCCAAACTTTTTTTGGTTTCGGGTACAAAGACAACATCGCGCATAACGGTTTTTAGATCTGCCGGCTGCATAAAAATATCTTTACCAAAGACCACACCTTTTATGTTATCCAAGTTTTCATCATAGACCGGAAGTTTTGAGTAACCGGAATCAATAAAAGTTTTTAATACTTCTTGCATTGTTGAAGTAATCTCAATGCCAACAATATCGGTACGCGGAGTCATTGCTTCGTAAACCCGTTGTTCACGTATGTCTATAACTTTGTTAATGATATCCGATTGTTCTTCATCCATTTTACCGGCTTCGGAACTTTCTTCAATTAAATTCTGGATATCTTCTTTATCGAACAAATGCTGTATTTCTTCTTCTTCTTTAATGTTTGTTCTGCTTAAGACCAAAGATATTTTAGATGTTATTTTTACCAACGGATATAGCACAATTGCTATTATTCGTAATGGAATAGCAACTATTAGAACAAGCCGGTCGGCAAGTTCTCTACCAAAATATTTTGGGATCAATTCACCAAACAAAAGAAGGAGTGTAGTTGATATCAAGAGAATTTCGAATTCTTTGAGTCCATATAATTTGAAGAGAAATACAGAGCTAAGTGATGCAAAAGCAATATTAACAGTACTATTTGAAATTAATATTGTTGAAAAAAATTGATCGGGATTATTTATAAAATATCTTGCGTTAAGAGCAGAGAGATTTTTCTTCCGTGCGCGAATTTCTATTTTTATTTTATTTCCGACAATAAAAGCAATCTCGGAAGAAGAGAAAAATGCACTCAGCAATAATAGAATAAATAAGCTTAACAGATAATCGGTCATTTCAATTTCCTAATCATATTATCTTGAGTAAATAATAAACACAGTTGTTGCTATGTACAAAACTAAATTAATGATCATAGGAATATCGGTCATCAAAACTTCTATAACATTTTCGCCTTTGTCTTTTTTATAGACTAAATACATATATCTAAAAATTCCGAAGATCACATAAGTAGTTGTAAATACTAAATTCTCAGAACCAAAAAAATTAACAGTCCTATCGGCAACTGAATACAAAGCATAACTTAATATTACACCACTGCCGGTCATAGCAGCTATTTGATCTATAAAACTTAGCGAATAGTCTTTCAATACCTTTCTCTGTTCAGAAGGATTGGCGCTATTGGCAATTTCCACACGTCGTTTCATTACAGCAAGAAAAAGTGAAAGGAACATGGTAGTAAGTATCAACCAATTTGATATATCAACAGAGATTAAAAATGCACCGGCAATTACACGAAGCATAAATCCAGACGCAACACAAAATATATCAACTATCACAACCTCTTTTAAGTATGTAGTGTAAAAAATATTTATGATAACATAAGCCCATATTATCAAACTAAAATAAAGAGACATTTGTAAAGTAATTGCTGCAAGTATCATAAAGAAAATAACCGATATTACCGTAGCAGTAAATTTGGAGACCGCTCCGCTGGCAATAGGTCTATTCTTTTTTAAAGGATGGAATTTATCTTTTGGTGCGTCAATAATATCATTAAATACATACACGGCACTTGAAGCGATCGAGAATGTAAAAAATCCCAACAATACAGTAAGGAAATAATCTAAACTGAAAATATGTTTTGAGAATACCGCCGGTACGAATACAAAAAAATTCTTAGGCCAGCTTGTAACCCTAATTAGTTTTATATAAACGGATATATTAGAATACCACTGCTTCTTCATAAGTCCCAAAGTGTTGTTTCAATTCATCAACCATTTCGCCAAGAGTAACATAATTATTTGCCGCTTTAACAAAAACCGGCATTAAATTATTTCCATTAAGTGCAGCTTCACTTATTTCTTTCAAACTTATATCCACTTCATTTTGATTTCTGCTCTGATGCAATTCCGCTAATCTTTTTTTCTGCTGAATTTCCACTTCCGGAGAAATTGTTAGAATTGGAATATCAATTTTGCTTTCTTCTTCTACAAACTCATTAATACCAACAATAAATTTTTCTTTTTTCTCCAACTCCCTCTGATAGCGGTAAGCCGAGTCAGCAATATTTTTCTGGAAATATCCGTGTTCAATTGCATCAATCACTCCGCCAAGAGAATCAATCTCGCCAAAAATTCTATTCGCTTCTGCTTCCATTTTATTCGTAAGTGATTCTACGAAATAGCTTCCGCCCAGCGGATCAACTGTATTTATCACACCGGTTTCATAAGCAAGTATTTGCTGGGTTCGGAGAGCAATCTTAACTGCTTTCTCACTCGGTAGTGCCAAAGTTTCATCCATCGAATTTGTGTGGAGCGATTGCGTACCGCCAAGTACTGCCGCCATTGCTTGAAAAGCAGTGCGGACAATATTGTTTTCCGGTTGTTGCGCTGTTAAAGTACATCCGGCAGTTTGAGTATGGAAACGCAGCCACCACGATCTTGGATTCTTAGCCCCGTACTTTTCACGCATTCTCTTTGCATAAATTCTTCTTGCCGCACGGTACTTTGCAATTTCTTCAAAGAAATCTAAATGTGAATTAAAGAAAAATGAAAGACGCGGTGCAAAAGAATCAATATCCATTCCTCTTTCCAGACAAGCTTCAATGTATGCAAATCCATCTGCTAAAGTATAAGCAAGTTCCTGTGCGGCAGTAGATCCGGCTTCTCTAATATGATAACCGCTGATCGAAACCGGATTCCATTGAGGTACTTCATTTGCACAGTATTCTATCATGTCAGTAATAATTCTCATTGAAGGACGCGGCGGAAAAATAAATTCCTTCTGAGCAATGTATTCTTTTAATATATCGTTTTGAAGAGTTCCTCTAAGTTTATCAAAACTTACTCCTTGTTTCTGAGCAACTGCAAGATAAAATGCAAAGATCATTGCTGCCGGAGAATTGATAGTCATTGATGTTGATACTTTATCCAAAGGTATTCCATCATATAAAATTTCCATATCTTGAAGCGATGAGACAGCAACTCCGCAAATTCCAACTTCACCTTGACTCATCGGTGAATCAGCATCCCAGCCCATTAAAGTTGGAAGATCAAATGCAACAGAAAGTCCGGTCTGTCCATGTTCAAGTAAATATTTGAACCGTTGGTTTGTATCTTCAGGAGTTCCGAATCCGGCAAACTGTCGCATAGTCCAATTCTTTCCGCGGTAACCGTTTGTGTGAATCCCCCGTGTGTAAGGATATTCTCCCGGAAATCCGATCTCTTCAAGTTGGTTATTATTTCCAATATCATCTTGAGTGTAAAGCGGATTGATCGGTTCACTAGATACTGTAGAAAACTTCATTCCGGTTTCGTCCGACTTCGATAGTTTATTAATGTAAGATTCTTTTGCTTTATTATATTTATCTGAAAACATTTTTGCCTCTTTCTTCTACAAAAAAGTTAATCAATTTTATTTTTAACAAACAACGGATATAATAGATAAACGGTCAAAATCATCATAAGGTTCGTAAAAACATTAAACATGAATTCAATAATCCCTCTCACTGCTTCCTTATCAATACTTGTAAAATTCATCGCAGAATTAAATAAGAATTTTCTAAGTAACGCTGCAATGATAATCCCAATTATTATACTATTCCTATTCCGGTTATTCATTTGGTTCACCACTAAATAATATTAAAAATTAGAAAACTTAACTCGTAAAAAAATACGAAAGTGATTATGTCCTTCCAAATCTTTTATCGAATTCTTCAAGTGGTATTTTAATAACTATTGGTCTGCCATGAGGACATACATACGGCATAGACGTTGCAAAAAGTTTATCAACAAGGATTCTCATTTCCTTTTCTGTCAGCTTATCTCCTGCTTTAATAGCCGCTTTGCATGAAAAAGATTTTGCAAGATTGTCGCGTACTTCAAGCTGATTATGCTGTTCATTTTTCCTATACTCATGGAGAATATCAAGTAGAGTTTCAACTTCATATTCAACTTTTACATCCGAGGGTATTCCAACAATTATTATTTTATTCTTTGCTTGAAATTTAATTTCAAAACCAAGATTTGTCAGATAAGGTTCTAATTCTTTCATCAATTGGTAATCAGCCGGATCGAGATTTACTATCTGCGGAAAAAGAAGATGCTGTGCGAACGGAATGTTTGCTTCAAAAGATTGCATCGCTACTTCATAGAGAATACGCTCATGCGCAACGTGAGCATCAATAATCATCAATCCGCTTTTGATTTGTGTTAGAATGTATTTATTGTGAAGCAAAACCAGAAACGGCGTTTCGAATTCTTGCGAGATCCCGCTCTCATGATAAACTTCCGTTGATTGTTTCTCATCAAAGGGAGAAGAAACCGGCGAAGATGGTGCCGATGATTTAATTTCTTGATTCAAATCATCGAACATCCGATCCATTTCTTCTTCGCTCATGATCGGAGCTCGACGTTCTCCGTTTCCGGGTTTATTTGTAAATGGTCTGTCGCTAAAATCTTGCCGATCTGATGGAGAATACTTCCGGTATCGTAAAGATTCTTTCTCAGTTTGTGATCCATCAAAAGTTATGTTGGGAACAAGATCATAACTTCCAAGTGTTTTTTTAATTACTGCTTGAACGAAAGAATAAATTTCTTTTTCGTCTTCGAACTTAACTTCCAGTTTTGACGGATGAACATTTACATCAACTTTTTTCTGATCTACTGTCATGAACAAAACAAAGAACGGATAATCGCCTTTTTCCAGAACGTGTTCGTAAGCGGTAAAGACAGAGTGATTAATAATTTTACTTTGTACATATCTTTTGTTCAGGAAAAAGTATTGTTCGCCTTTACTTCTGCGTAGATAGGCGGGTTTTGTTACAAATCCTGTGATGGAGAGATAATCTGTAAGTTCTTTTACTTCTAAAATCGCATCTAAAATATTTTCGGCAAAGACTTGTTTCATCCTTTCTTGAATTGTTCCGATTGGAAAATCGAAAACAATATCATCATCGTTGTAAAACTTAAACGCAATTTCTGGATAACTGAGTGAGATCTTCTTAAATGTTTCTATGATATGTTTAAGTTCGGTTTGATTAGTCTTTAAGAAGTTACGGCGTGCAGGAACATTGTAAAAAAGATTCTTCACGGCGATAGACGTGCCTTTTGCAAAAGATCCTTTTTCTTTTACGATGTTTGAGTTTTCATCAATCTTGAAATAAGTACCAAGCTCTTCATCGCGCCGTTCAGTTTTCAATTCAAAAATACTAACAGCGGCAATTGAAGCCAGCGCCTCGCCTCTAAAACCAAAAGTTCTAATTCCTTCAAGGTCTTCAATTGTTGCAATTTTACTTGTCGCATGTCTTTGAATAGAAAGAACAGCATCTTGCTCACTCATTCCTTCACCGTCGTCAAAAACTTGTATCAAAGTTTTGCCTGCACCTTTTATCATCACTTCAATATTTGAAGCTCCGGCATCAATGGCATTTTCCATCAATTCCTTTACAACTGATTCTGGACGGTTAACAACTTCTCCGGCGGCTATCTTGTTAGCAAGATTCTCCGGTAATATTTTTATTTTTTGTGACAATAGTACCTATTCTTTTAATTCTATTTTCTAATATAATGATGAACTGTGAAATCAGTAAACAATTCATTTGTATCAAGTGTCCATTTCGTTCCGTCAATTTCCGGAAAGAATGTATCTCCTTCAGTTTCAAAATTCATTTCAGATAAAATTAATGAATCAACTTTATCAATAGCTTCTAAAAATATTTCACCGCCGCCAATGATAAACACTTTTTTATAGATGCTGGTGCTAAAATAACTAAACGCAAGCTGAAGTGACTGAAAAATTACTATTTCACGATGTTGCGTTGAAAAACTCTGATCGCGGGTTATTACTACGTTTAATCTGCCAATGAGCGGTTTACCGATCGCTTCCCATGTTTTTCTACCCATTATTACCGGAAAGCTCATTGTAGTTTGTTTGAAATGCTGTAACTCTTCTTTAGAATGCCAAGGTATCTTGCCATCCAAGCCGATTACGTTGTTCTTTGAAATGGCAGCAATAATTATTTTTTCCAATAACTAATACCCGCTAAAACTAATATTAATATATTTTCTTTGTCCTGATTGTACATTAACAGAGAAATTTTCATCAGGATAACCCGGTAAATGAAGTTTTAGATTATAACTGCCCGGCTGTAAGATGATTAAGCTATCCGGCGTAACTTTTCCTGTTTTATTGCTCTCAAAAAAAATTTCCGCGCCAACGGGAGAAGAACTAATAAACAATGTCCCGGTTTTTGAATCATCGGGAAAATCTACAATACCTTCCCGACAGCTAATGAATAAGATAATAATAAAAGGTAAACTGTATATTATTTTTTTCATCTCTCCGCCTATTATTCTTGTGGGGAATATCCAATAGAGAAATGAAAACCACAATCCAATAATTAATTCCCTTATTTAAGATAAAGAAATATTTTAAGAGTTTGGCGGAACTTGTACTGCATGTTTATTGAGATGAGGGCGGGCTGAGACACGGTTAGCCCTTTTTTATATTTGTTCTATAATTTCTTTGACTTGTGACTTAAATGTAACAATATCGGTTGTGATTATATCCCACACAATTTTAGTATCAATTCCAAAATATTCGTGGATTAATATATTCCTAAGACCTATTATTTCCCGCCATTGTATTTCTGAATAGAGTTTTTTGAAATGGGGTGTAAGATGATTTGCGGCTTCACCAATAATTTCTAATTGTTTTACGCTAGCAAATTGCATCATTGTATTAGATTGGAAGATATGATAAGATGATTTTTGAACGTATGATTCAATTTCTAGAATAGCATCATAAATATGTTGTAATCTTGCCTTATCGCCTAAACTATTTCTCATATATTAATATTTTTTCCGAGTCAATAAATGGTTGAATATACTTTGAAACACTATTACTTGTAAGAAGATCTACTTTTCTTTTTAATAAGTCTTCTAACTCTAACTGCATTCTTACAAAACCAAGACCGATTGGCTGAGAGTAATCTAATTCAACTAATATATCAACATCACTCTGTTCGTCTTCCTCGTTTCGTGATGCAGAACCAAACAAAAATGCCCTTTTTACAGGTTTATTTCTGAAACAGTTTGCTATCTTTTCGAATAATTCTTTACTCATATTTTTAACTTATTTTGTTTTAATGCCTGTAAAAAGATAATTGAAAACATATTAAAAAACACTATACAGTTTTGATAGAGGGCTAACGGCTGTTATGTTAAAGATCAACCTGCCAAAAAGACGGCGGGCAAGCACTACCGATTGAGTTCTCCACTCAGCTTGTCCCGTGATCTTTACGGGGTTAATTATTCTTTTCATCTCTCCGCCTATTATACTTGTGGGGAATATCCACTAGAGAAATGAAATCTACAATCCAATTATTAATTCACCACTAATAAGACTATTTATTCACCACGGCTTTTCTATTCCTAACTCAATAAGTTTTTCTTCAAACTCAATTCTTTCACGGTTTTTAGAGAGTTTATCGTTAATCTTATTTCTTTGTCAGTCAAAGTCCTACCTTGCCGCCCGAGAAAAGGTTATTCCAAGTTGTGCTGCAAAATCGTTGATGTTTGTTACTTCAATTTTGGGGAAATCTATATTTTTTAATACTTGGAAATGTTTATCGTTTGTAACTAATAGGTGGGAATTTGAGTTTATTGCGCAATCTACAAATTTATTATCATCAGTATCTTCTGCAATAAGATTCCATTTGTAATAGATAGATGCTTTATAAACGTTTGGCAAAATTAGAAGTGATTTGATTACATCGCGTGCGATAGAAGAATTATATTTTTGAGAAATAATTTCTTCATATTCCAACAATATTTCATTTGTAATAAATAAGTCGTATTCATCATCAACTAATTTATCATATATCCAATGATATTTTGATTTTGATGATATTGACACGAGCAAAACATTTGTGTCGAGAACGACTTTAATCCTATCCTTCATTTAACCAAACATCCATAGTTTCATTTGAATATTTTTTATTATCCCATATTTTGTCAGCTTCTTTGGCTGCTTTGTGAGAAAAATACTTTCCCAACACTGTTTTAAGTTCCTTCAATTCATCCGGAGAGAGATTAGTGGAATAAAGTTTCAGTAATTCCTCTTGTACATTACTTAATGGCTGTGATAACATAATTTATATTTCTCCGTTTTATTTTTTGCTTATTAAATGTAAAAACATAATAGGAAGATTTCAATAATAATTCTTATAGTTTATAAACATTCTGTCTAATAATGGATGATATCAAGCCGAATTCTTCACTCAAACACCGTTTAGGGTGTCTGTATTAAATTAATCGAGAAACGGAAATAATAAATTTTGTTATATATATAAAGTCTTCCGACTTATAATTCGCGAGTGTTTACATGAAAAGATATTTAGAACATGCTTCCCCATTGCGGGTTTACCTTTGTTGCAAATGCAACTTAAAACAAAATTAAAACTATTCAAAAGAAAATTTATAGATTGGAGAATTGCATACACAGAGGAAGGGTCATAGACCCTTCCCTACATTTCAGATGATCGAAAAGACAATTACAGCCATGGTATTTGTAAACCCAGTGTTTCAAGCTTTTCTTCCAATTCAATTCTTTCACGGTTTTTAGAAAGCTTATCGTTAATCTTATTTAGCCAGCCGAACTCTTCCGCCAGTTTAAGAGCAGCTTGTTTATTTCCCGTTACTAATTGTTTAAGGATCTGCAGTTCAAGAGAAGAAAAATTCATTGAGTTCATTCTGTAATCCTTAAATGCTTCCCAAGCTATAGGACACCATCTCGAAACAATTTCATTACCAATTACATTTGCATAGCTGCGAATCTCAAACTGCGCATGATTATCCATACGAAGAGCAAGAAAATTTAAGAGATTGTGCAGATCAATTTTCCAATATGCTTCCGTATAAGTTGAAAGCGGTAAATCTTTCCGTGCTTGTTCTCTTGCAACGCCAAGCTGAAGTCTTTCTTGATATATCTCCCTTGCAAACTGCTGAAGTTCTTCTTCACGTTCAGTTAATTTACTGCCAATTGTGTTATCAAAAAATCCTTCGCTTCCCTGCTTATTATCTATTGCCTGAATTCTCCATTCACCCGAACTAGTTTTTTGTGAAGCATCAATTGCAATTGAATAACGTGTTGAGTATTCATTCACATTTGCAGTTCTATGCCGGATCCATTGCCGCCAGGTATCCATCGGGACACGAACATGTAATTTTATTTCACTCATCTCAAAAGGAGTGGTGTGAAAGTTTCTTAACAGATATCGAATTAACCCGCCGTCTTCAGAAACTTTTTTCGTTCCTTTGCCGTAAGAAACTCGTGCGGCTTGAACTATGGATTCATCACCGCCCATATAATCTACAACACGGATAAATCCGTCATCAAGAACAGGAAATTTTTTACCTAGAATTTCTTCTAACGCATCTATTTTTATTTTTTCAAAAATTTCAGATTGATTTTCCATTTTAATTCTGTCTTATGATAATAGGATTTTATCTTTGCGTTCTCTGCGCCTTCTTAGCGTTCTTTGCGGTTAAAAAGTAAAACGCAAAGTGCGCAAAGTTTTTCGCAAAGATCGCAAAGTGAATATTAACATTTCTATTTTGTGTTTTTCTTTGCGAATAGCTGAATAATTTCTTTGCTGATCTTTCTGCTCGCTATATCAATACCTTTATCTATCTTCTCTATTGATTCTTCAATAGTATCAAAATATTCCGAAATTTCTATCACTTTAAGATTTTCAACTTTAGGCAGATCACCTTCACTCGCACCACATAGAAAAATAATTGGAACATTCTTTTGTGCGAACTCATTAACGACTATAAAAGCTCCCTTGTTCAAAAATGTTTGCGAGTCTAATTTACCCTCACCGGTTATAACAAGATCTACTTTATAATTAGCAGCATCAACTTTCAAATCTTCTTTTATGAATTGATCGGCATATTTTTCTTGAGCATTGAAAAACATTTTCATTGCTGCAGCTAAACCGCCGCCTGCGCCAATCATATTTGATTGCGAATCATCATCTATCTCAAGTTCATCAAGGATGTGAGAAAATCCTTTTTCCATTTCTTTTGATTCTTCATCAGTTGCACCTTTCTGTTCGGAAAAGAGTAAACTGGCTCCGTCAATCCCTAGTAAAGGATTTTCAACATCAAGGATCATTTCTATTTTGTATGGCAGAGTTACTTCGGGGACAACAATTTTCTCCACCTTAGAAAAATTCCTGGGTAGCACTTCCAGCATATTATCTTTCGAATCATATAATTCAAGTCCAAATACTTCCATCATTCCAATACCAAGATCATTAGTCCCGGTTCCGCCAATTCCTATAATTACTTTTTCAACATCCATAATTCCGTCCATCACAAAATCATATATCTGAAGTAACAAATCACCCATTCCTTTTGATGAAAGTGACATTGGTCTTCTGAATTCTACCGGAATTAATTTCATACCTAAAACTTCAGCCGATTCAATATATATGGTTTTGGTATCCTGATAATATCCGACCGGACAGAAAAATTTGTCTCCATTAAAAGGATTAGAGATTTCAAAATGAAGAAATTCCACGCCAAAGTTTCTCTGACATACTTGCAGAAAACCATCACCGCCATCAGATATTGGTTTCAGTAGAAAATCAATTTTAGATTTTATTTCTTCCGGTAGCAATTTGAACAACGATCCTTTGATGTACTCGGTAATCTCGACAGAATCGGCACATTCTTTAAAACTGTTCGGGGCAATCAAAATATTAAATTTTTTTAAGTCCATTATTTTATTTGTCTGTTTTTAGAATTTCGTTAAAGGAATTAATAAGTTTTTTTTTCGTTTCTAATAAATCCTGAGAAATGATTTTTACTTCTCCGATAGCCGGCATAAAATTAATATCGCCGCTCCATCTTGGTACAACGTGAAAGTGAAGATGCGAATCAATACCGGCACCAGCGGCTTTACCAAGATTTGCACCGAAGTTCATCCCTTGCGGCTTCATAGCTTTTTCCAAAGCTTTCATTGAAAGACGAACTGTACTCATCATTTCATTCATTTCATCATGGCTCAAAGTATGAATATCACTAATGTGTTTATTTGGAATGATCATCAAGTGACCGCTGTTGTAAGGATACAAATTCAGCATCACATAACACAATTTGTTTTTATAAACAATAAGTGATTCCTTACTATCAATTGGAAGTTTTAGTGCTTCACAAAAAACACAATCATCGGAATCTTTTTTTGTTTTGAAAGATTCGATGTAGTTAGAACGCCAAGGTGACCAGAGTTTATCCATAAATAAAAAAGGCGGAAGTTGATGTTACTTCCGCCCGCAATTTAATCAGAATAAATTTATTCTGCTTCTTCTTCTTTATGTTTTTGGTATTCTTCGATTACTTTTGCTTCGGTTTCCTTCGGAACTTCCTCATAATGAGAGAAACTCATCGAAAACATTCCGCGTCCCGAAGTTAAGCTTCGAAGCTGAGTAGAGTATTTGTGAAGTTCTGCCAAAGGTACTTTAGCTTTAATTATTTGAAATGAATTATCCGAATCCATGTTTTGTATCTTGCCGCGTCTTCCTGAAATATCGCCCATAACATCGCCCATATATTTTTCCGGTATCTTAACATTGATATCATATATCGGTTCGAGAAGCATTGGTTTAGCTTCCATAAATCCTTTTCTAAAAGCTTGTGATGCGGCAATCTTAAATGAAACTTCATCGGAGTCAACTGCATGATACGTTCCATCAAACAAGGAAACCCTAACATCAACAACTTTACTTCCTGTAAGAATTCCTTTCGTCATAATCTCTTTCAACCCTTTTTCAACCGCTGGAATAAAACGACCCGGAACAACACCGCCGACTATGTCATCAACAAATTCATATCCGCTTCCGCGCGGCATCGGTTCTAATTTTAAGTGAACATGCCCGTACTGTCCGCGTCCGCCGGATTGTTTCTTGTGTTTGTATTCGGAGTCTTCACATTTTCCTTTTATAGTTTCGCGGTACGGAATTCTCGGCTCGACCAATTCAACTTCTACACCGTAACGATCTTTCAATAATTTAATACCAAGATTAAGTTGAAGTTCACCTTGTCCCGAAACTACTGTTTGTGAAATTTCCGAATCAAATTTTGTTCTAAGTGTCGGTTCTTCTTCATGCGCAGTATGTAAAGCAGCGGAAATTTTATCTTCATCACCTTTTGCTTTAGGTTTAACAGCAAAACGTATTACCGGTTCCGGATATTGAATTTCCGGCAATAGAATTGTAAAATTTTTCGAACTAAGAGTATCACCTGTGTGACTATCTTTCAATTTTACAACTGCGCCGATATCACCGGCGTTTAATTTTGTAATATCTTTTCTGTTATGTCCGTTCAATATATAAATTTGTCCAAGGCGTTCGATCTTATCCCTATGTGTATTTTGAAGATCCATTCCTGGTGAAAGTGAACCTGAGTAAACTTTAAATATTGAAAGTTCGCCAACATGCTGTTCTGATAATGATTTGAATATTAGCAGAGCGGGTTCGCTTTTTACATCGCAAGCTACTTTAACTTTTTTACCGCCATCTTTCATTGTTGCTTCAATTGGTTCTCTTTCATTTGGAGCAGGGAAATATTTTACTGCAAAATCAAGCAATGTGTTTTGTCCGATTCCTTTAGTTGCAGCAAAAGCAAAAGCCGGAATCAATCCGCCGCTAAGAATTGAAGCTTTCAATCCTTTCTGAATTTCTTCATCGCTAAGTGCCCCTTCTTCAAAAAATTTATTCATCAATTCTTCGCTTGCCTCAGCGATCTTCTCAACAAGAACTTCTCTAAGTTTATCTGCGTGTGCTTTTAAGTCAGCAGGAATTTCTTCTTCAGTAAATTTTTTAGAACCTGCATCGGCATAAGTAATCATTTTCATTTTTACCAGATCAATAACCGAATTGAAATTCAAACCTTCTTTTACCGGGAACGAAACAACAGTTATATCATGGCTTAAACGAGTTTTAGCTTGTGCAATTGTTTCAAAATATTTTGAATGTTCATTATCAACTTTATTAATAATAACTGCCGCGGGTAGTTTATTTTTTCTTACAAACTCCCATGTTTGTTCTGTACCTACTTCAATTCCCTCAAAACTTTTTATAACTGAAACAGCCAAATCTGCTACATGCAAAGAAGAAATAACCTGTCCGATAAAATCCGGGAAACCCGGTGTATCGAGGATATTAATTTTTGTTCCATTCCATTCCAGATGAAGAGGTGATGCTGCAATTGAAATCCGTTTTTCGATTTCGTTTGCATTAAAATCGGAAGTTGTGTTCCCTTCTTCCACTTTACCAATACGATTAATCTCTCCGCCAGTAAATAAAAGGATTTCTGAGATCGTAGTTTTTCCACTTCCGCCGTGACCAATAAACGCTATATTTCTAATAGCATCTGCGTTATACTCTTTCAAGATTGATTCTCCTTACGTTTGAACAAGAAAAATTACCTGTGTTTAATCGCCTGCCAAAAAGCAATGACGCCTTTGGTTAAAGCTTTTACATTTTTGATGAGTTCTGAGACTGGATTCTCCGCATCAGTAAATCTTTTTAGAGAAGTGAGACCGGAAATCCGTTCACGCACTTTTTTGATCGAGCTGTCAATTTCATTCCAATAATTTTCAACTTCCGAGACCATACGGTTAGCTCTTCGAGTAACATCATCAAGATTTTCAAGAACGGGAGTTGTTTTTTCAACCAGCTCGCGAACATCTTTGCGTACAGCTTCTACATGATCAACTAATTTCTTCAAATAAATAATAAGAAAAATACATAAAGCAGAAGCCGATAGGATTAATATGATGAGAAGAATATCTATTACATTCATAAATTTTTATGATCCCTTCTCAGTTTTATAAGCATCCATTCCAGCTCTAATTGCTGTTTTTAACCGTTCACTTTCTTTTTCAATCTTTTCTTTACCGGCATGTGCAAAATCACCGGTTTTACCTTTTGCATCGCTTAAGATCTTTTCAGCTTCACCTAAAAGAGCATCAACTTTTTCTTTGGTATCAGATACCAGTTTCTCTGATTTTTTTTTACCCTCATTTATGAGTTGCGATGCTTTGTCTTTAGCGTTTGCTACATAGTTCTCCGCATCTTCCATAAAATCCTGCGATTTGTTTTTAATTTCTTCGCGTAATTCTTTACCGGACTTTGGTGCAAAAAGAAGAGCGATGATTGAACCTACAGCGGCACCCGTCAAAAAACCTATCAGTAATCCTTTGCCCATTCCATTTTCTTCATTATTCATCTCAAACCTCCATCAGTTTTATTTGAAGTGGTGCCAAAATAAGAACAGTGTGTTCTAAAATCAAGGACAGAAAGGTCTGTAGGAAAATTTGATGTGAACGAATGTTAATGTGAAATAATCGGACTTTTATTAGCCATCTCAAAAAGACGTGAAAGGTGAGAAGTGAAACGTGAGACGTTTGAGAATATTTTTTGCTTTTCACCTTGTACCTTTCACATCTTAAGGCATTTCGACGATTCGCACATAACTTTACAGACCGCAAATTGGGTTATACTTTCCTCAACGCTTATTGCTGAAGAGCATTGTTAATTTTTTCATGAAAAAAATATCGGAAGTACATGAATTATTTTTCCCTTCCTCTTTTACACTCTACATTAACACTCTCAACATTATTTCTGCATTCTGTTGTATTCCTCAACAGCAAGTTTTTCAAGCGCGGTTTTCATTTCCTTAGGTAGAATAACAGATTCATAGTACTTCCCATCTTTTCCTTTCTCGTCTGGGGAAGAGATGAACAAACCGTTTGCCCCATTAATGAGGCGAAATCCTTTGATGATAATTTCATCCGATGTTTGAATGTCAAAGAAAGCAGCCATCTTTCCGCCTGCTTTATTTTCCAACGTGTTCATACGGGTAATTTTCATAACTGACTCCTTGTAATAAATTAGTTTTTAAAAATGATTTAAGAGACAATCCCTTTTCTTAAACAATAATTATTTAACGGACGTAATTGTGAATTACTCCGGTTAAACGGGATTGACAGGAGAATCAACAGCATTATGATCGCTCCTTTTTAATTACTGTTTTTTTATAGATAATATGTTCAGCATTGTAATCAAAGAATGAATCCGTTTAGCTTTCATAAGAGCTAAACATATACTACCATACTACGAGACTTAGCAAATTCCGCTTTTATTTTTTTTGCAGAAACCGCGTGCTGGGGAAAAAATTTTATCTGCCTCTGTCAATAACTAAATCATTATCGATAGAACAGAAAAAAAAATCCCAAAAACAGTAGTTAAGGATTTTGAAAGTTGAAGATGAAAGAAGGTAACTGTAATTAATCCCCACCACACGGTTTCCGGTAAACTCTAACCGAGTTTCCACCGCATTAATTAATTGCTATTATTTATTAAGAAGAACTTCTTATTGTAAATTAATATTTCAATCGCAAATATCAAATAAAATTTTTTTGAAGAGAGTGGATTCGATCAATCTTCTTATTTAAAAGTGAGACTCGATTAATCGAGTCTCCACAAATTAATTTTACATATTTTTTATAATTGCTCTGCCAAAATCAGAACAGCTTAATTCAGTTGAGCCTTTCATCAAACGGGCAAAATCATAAGTAACTGTTTTTGATTTTATTGCTTTACCGATAGCTTTTTCAATTAATCGAGCCGCTTTTTTCCAGCCCATGTATTCAAACATCATAACACCGGAGAGAATAACCGAACCGGGATTAACTTTATCAAGACCAGCATATTTTGGTGCAGTTCCGTGGGTTGCTTCAAATACTCCGTAGTAATAACTCATATTAGCGCCGGGCGCAATACCCAATCCGCCGACTTGTGCTGCGGTTGCATCCGAAAGATAATCACCATTTAAGTTTGGAGTAGCAAGAACATCATACTCGCTTGGTCTTAATAGCGCCTGCTGAAACATACTGTCTGCAATTCTATCTTTGATAATTATTTTACCTTCGGGTGCTTTACCGTTATATTTTTTCCAGAGTTCGTCTTCAGTGATAGTTGCATCGCCGAAATATTTTTTTGCAGTTTCATATCCCCATTCTTTGAAAGATCCTTCAGTAAATTTCATAATATTGCCTTTGTGAACAAGAGTAACACTTGCGCGTTTATTTGCGACTGCATATTCAATTGCTTTCTTAACTAATCTTTCAGATCCAAACTTGCTCATTGGTTTAATACCAATTCCGGATTCAACACGAATATGTTTATCAAATTTCTTATTAATGTATTTAATTAGATCTGTTGCTTCTTTAGATTCAGCTTTGAATTCTATTCCCGCATAAACATCTTCCGTGTTCTCTCTAAAAATTACAATATCTAAATCTTGAGGACGTTTTACCGGACTTGGTGTTCCCTTGTAATATTTCACAGGACGAACACAAGCAAAAAGATCAAGTTCTTGACGAAGAGTTACGTTTAGACTTCTTATACCACCACCGACCGGTGTTGTAAGAGGTCCTTTGATCGCTACAACATATTCTTTTATTGCATCGAGAGTTTCACCCGGAAGCCACTGATTCTTTCCGTAAGTCTTGACAGCTTTTTCTCCGGCATAAATTTCCATCCAAACAATTTTCTTTTTTCCATTGTAAGCTTTTTCAACTGCGGCATCAAAAACCATTTTAGAAGCAAACCAAATATCGGGACCTATTCCGTCTCCTTCTATAAAAGGAATAACCGGATTATTTGGAATAGACAACTTGCCATCTTTAATCGTAATCTTCTCACCCTCGTTTGGAACTACTATTTTTTTGTACTTAGCCATTATTACTCCGTGTTTTATTCAATGAATTATTATACTCCTTGCGCAGAAAAAACAAAACAATTAAACCAAGAATTACCGCGAACCATAAAGTCACCATTCTAATAATAATCGTAGTAGCGATTGCAGTCTCGTTAGGAATCCCGCCTTTTATCAAAATCAAACTTAATGAACCTTCCGTTACACCTAATCCACCCGGTAACATTGAAACAGCACCGGCTATTATAGAAAAAGCATAAACAAATGTAGACCATAGAATCGAAAAACTCTGTCCAAAGTTAAAGAGAATCAAATAAAAACCAAAACACTCAAAGAACCATGAAGAAATACTAACTCCAAGCATTAAGAAGATTGCTTTTGGCTGCAGTAATATATATGCGCTCTCATAAAGATTCTGGATATTAGAAATATGATTTTTTATGAAGGGTACTTTTGCAGAATACATAATTATATATTCAGCAATTGCCCGGTTACTAATTACAATTATTAATATTATGAAGAAAGATGCGGTCAAGTAGATCAATACAGTATTATAATGGAAATATAATCCGCCTACTATTGCAAGAAAGGTTAGTGATAGAAGATCTGTTAATCGTTCTGCAAAAATAATTGATGCAGTTTTAGAGATTGGCTCATTCAATATTTCTTTTAGCAATAATGATTTAAGCACTTCACCCATTTTTGCAGGTGATGCGCTCATTGCTAAACCGGAAAAAAATATTTTAACTGAGAGTAATCTTGAAATTTTGATCTTTAATAATTTTAAATAGTATTCCCATTTAATAAATCGGAATATATAATTCCCTAAAGAAAGCGATAACAAACCAGGCAGTAATAGCCAATTAAACTGTTTGAAAGAATTTATTATCGAATTAAAATCAGTAAGGACACCGAAGAGTGAAAAAATAAGTGTAGTAAGAAGAATAGATATTATTAGATTTTTTTTTAGTTTTTCAAACAAGTCACAATATTTCCTTTAATGACCGGTAAAGTTTTGCAAGCGGAAGACCGACAACGTTATAATAACAGCCATCAATTTTTTCTACAAAGACTGCACCAAAATCATCTTGAATACCATAAGCTCCGGCTTTATCCATCGGGCTTCCGGTTTTAATATAATCGTTAATTTCTTTTGATGTTAATTCTCGAAATGTAACTTTAGTCCTTTCATAATCTACAATACTTTTCCCGTTCATTAAATTTTTCACAACAAATCCAGTAAAAACTAAATGAGTTTTTCCACTCAGTTTTGATAAAATCTTAAAGGCATCTTTTTCATCTTTGGGCTTTCCGATAATTTCTTTATCAAGAACAACAATTGTATCAGCGGTAATAATAATTCCTTTCCTCACTTTCAAACTAGCTGCTTCAGATTTATGAAGAGCAAGTCTGCGGACTGTCTGTACAGGATGTTCTCCGTCTAAGACTTCTTCTTTAAGATCAACTGAAAATGATTTGAAGGAAATTCCTAATTGTTTAAGCAGCTTTCTTCGTCTGGGTGATTTTGAAGCTAAATATATTTGAAGATTTGTTTTGAACATGAAAAAATTTTATCGGTTAAAATAAGAAGTGGTTCAATGCGGATGAAAAGATTAACGGAATAAAGCTTTAATGCTTCCCCAGGTTCTTTTTACACTGGAAACATTATGTGCAACAGCTTTTTCTTCGGAATATGAAACAGAACCGTCGTTATCAACTATCTTTAATCTATAAACGTATAGTTGATCTGAAGTTTTAAATGCAGATTGATCAACATATTCATAATTTTTATCTGAGCGTGGAGATACATTTCCAAGTTCCATAAAACTACCGTTAACAGTTTTTCTTTCAACAACAAAATGACTAAGATTTGTTTCTGTTACTGTCTGCCACGCAACAACAACATTTCCGTTTTGGCTGCGTGCCGAAAATTTTAACAGACCAACTCCCGCATAGGTTATTAAAGCGGAAAGAATGATTAACGATATGAAATATTTAGTTTTCTTCATTTTTACGTAATAAATATATCCTTCGTAGATAAGATAGTCAAGTTATTTATGTCACACACGCTTATACTTTTCCCAATTGCCAAATTTAAATTTTAAAAATATAACGGCGGCATATAGGATTACATAAAATGGAAGTGCAGACCAAGCGCCTAACAAACCAAATTTCATGTAAACTCCTAAGAAATAGGCGATTGGGACAAATACAAACCAATTAACAATAACTTCGGACATCATAACATAAAAAGTCTGCCCTGACGCTTGTAACCCATTTGCAAGTACTACACCTGTTGCATAAAATATTTGTCCAATGCCGGCTATTCTTAATGCCGGTGCAGCGGTTTCAATTACAATCTGATCATTTGTAATAAGATGAAGAACTAATCCTGGAATCGTTATGAAAATTATACCTACAAGAAGAGTATAAAAAGTAGCAAGTTTACTTGTTTCATAACCATAATATTTCGCTTTATCAACATCTTCACTCCCAAGACTGTTGCCAACAAGAGTTTGAATGGCAATTCCAAATCCAAAACACGGCATAAGTGAAAATTGTAGTGCAGAAAAAATAACAGTGCTTGCTGCTTGTTCTGCTGTTCCGATAAATCCAGTTATAGTTATAAAGCTTAAAAATCCTACAAGTATAAAAATATTTTGAAGAGACACAGGAAGTGAAATTTTTATTATCGAAGAAGCAATTGATTTTATAAATCTAAAATTTCTGAAGTAATTAAATTTATGTCTGAATGAAGGTAACAACGAGACAGTAAAATAAAAAAGAGCATCACAAATTGTAGCGATAGTAGAACCAAGTCCCGATCCGGCAAGGCCCATACCCTTCATACCAAATCCGCCGTAAATGAAAAAATAATTAAAGACTATGTTCAGGAAGTTTATAAGAATTGCGGAATACATAAAAATCTTTGTCTTCCCTATCCCAAAGAAAAATCCTCTGTAAGAAACAGTAATTAGAAAAAAAGGAATCCCCATAAAACGGTAATGCAAAAATTCTCCGGCATAGAATCCAACTTTGGGATCAACAGCAAAAAAATTTGCGATATCGTAAGAAAAGCCAACTACAATGGAAGCAATAATAGTCCCAATTAATAGAGCTATAATGAGAGAAGTATTAAGAACATCACCGCATTTATCAAATTCTTTTGAACCAAATCTTCTTGCAATCAATACATGCGTTCCGGTTGCAAGACTTGAGAAGAGACTTACTACAGCCCACGTAGCAAATACACCAATACCCATTGCGGCAAGATAATACTCGGCATTATAAAGACGGCCAACCATTGCGGTATCAACAAGCGAAACAACCATTTGAGTTGATAATCCGGCAATCGCGGGTAGTGCTAAGTGAAGAATGTATTTATGATCTTTATTGAACTGTAATTTCATATGATACTAAGATATTGAATTAGTAATGAAACTTCATAACTGAATTTCTTGCGAAATTAGACTTATTGTAACCAATAAAGTTACGATTTAGATTAAACTTGCCAGATGGAATCAGGTTTGCTATTTTGCATAAGCAGCTGCTTTACAAAAGGTCTAAAATAACAATGACAAAGCAGGAAGAAATAAAATATCTTGTCCATACGCTCGGCATCAAACAAAATATGATTGCCGAAAAACTTGGCATTAAAGTCCAAACGCTTACCTATTTACTCAATGATAGTCCACAATTTGATGACGAACTTTATCATCAAATAAAAAAAATTATTGATGATTACCAATTTGAACTAAATCTCTTTGAAGGAGATTACCCCGAAAATTTAGATCTGTTCACTGATGAAAAACTTCAACTCGGAATTGGTGAAAGGTTGCGATTGTTTGCAAAGAGAAAATACGGCACATTAAAAAAACTTGCCGAAGCAATGAAGATTTCCCCTCAACAGTTACAGCAATACATCAGCGGAAAAAGAGAACCGGGAACAAGAATTTTAGTTAAGCTTCTCAAGATAGGATGCGATGTTAATTGGCTGCTTGGCGGAAAAGAAGCCATTGAATCTTATAAAATTTATAAATTAGAAACCGAACTAAGAAAGTTGCAAACAAGTTTTTCTCAAATAGCGGATCTTACTAAAAAAGTTGAGAGCGGACATTAAACGAGTTGGTTAAAAGGAACTTGTTATTAAAGTAAAAGCGACTTATGTCGCTTTTTTTTGTGGAGCTAAGCGGGATCGAACCGCTGACCTCTTGAATGCCATTCAAGCGCTCTCCCAACTGAGCTATAGCCCCGAATACAATTGAGAATTTCAATAAACAAATTCAACTGAAACAAAACTAATAATCAACATTCGTATTGTCAATCATTAATCCAATCACTAATAACAATTACAAACATCATTTGTTCTTCAAATCATTTTCATTGATAATATAATTCCATAACTCTTTCCCTTTAACATCATATACAGTGCATTTCATAATTCTGTTTTTACTCTTTCCGCTTATATTGAAAATTGCAAAATTATGCTCATCAGAAATTTTACCTGGTACTCTAAAATTATTCTGTTCATCTTTTCCGGGAGAGACTCCGGCAGTAAAAGATGAAATTGTAAAATCGTACAATGGATAAGTCCCATCTCTCTCAAGTTTTGTTAATTCCGAATGGTGTCTATCCCCGGTTAAAAATATTACTCCTTCGATACCTTCATCCTGAATTAGTTTAAGAAGTTTGGCTTTCTCTTCAGGAAATTTATTATAGATTTCCAAATAATCTTTTTCAACCGGATTTAGAATTTGTCCGCCGGTTGCAATTATTTTAAATGGCGCTTTGCTTTTCACTAAATTATCAATCAGCCATCGAATTTGTTCTTCGCCAAACATTTCTTTTTCACCTGTTCTACGATCGTTGGGAGTTCTGTAATAACGGTCATCGAGCAAGAAGAAATCAACATCACCCCATTGAAAGCAAGTTGTAATCCCGGGATTGCCATTAATTCCAAATGAAGGATTTGGTATAAATAATTTAAATGCATCCAGTGTTTTATCTTTATTCCAGTATCCTCTATCGCTGTCATTAGGACCAAAATCATGATCATCCCATATCGAATAGTGATGCATAGATCCTAAGACCGGTTGAAGTTCGGGCAAAGATCTTGTATGAGTTATTCTTTTGATAACTCCGCTCCACGAATCCCAATCAGCTTCACGGTAATACCAATTATCACCAAGCCATAACATAAAATCAGGATGCTTATCATAAATACTTTTTAAGATTTCATAATCGCTTCCATAAGGTTTACCCGGTCTATCGTAAACAGGTTCGTTTACATACAAACAACTTCCTGTAATAAAATTAAATTCCGGCGGATCTTTTCTCCATTGCCAAAGTTCTTGAGTTTGAAATTTCAATTCATACGGGCGTACAATTCTTTTACCGTTAATATAAAGTTCATAATTATATTTTTGTCCGGGTTCTAGTTGATCACATATTAATTTTGCTGTAAAACTTTCTTCTTCTTTCGTTACAAACTCTTTGGTGGAATATTTTTTCTTAAGATCATTAACATCCCAATAAACGAATTTAATTTTTGCGGATGATTTAGTTTGTACCCAGAGTACTGTTTCTCTCATAGCGCTATAGCCAACCATCGGACCGGCTTGTAAAAGATCTTGAGCAAATAATTCCGCTGATAAGAAAAAGATAATACAGAGATAACTGATTTTTACAGGAACTTTCATTTTATATTCCTTATATAATGGTTCACATTAATAGAAAAATAACTAATATTTTATTATACCCCAATAAAAGAATTGAATTAGATCGAGAACAAAAATATCTTTGCCTAGACAACGGCAAAAATAAATGATATATAAATCAGTAATAAATATTTTTCTTACACTCACACTGTTCGGTCTAATGTTAATTGCAGCATGCGATGATACAATAAACATATCAGATATAGACAACAAAATAATTCCATCATCTAATGTGAGTTACTCACAGCATATTCAACCGGTCCTAACAGCAAAATGTGCACGTGCCGGATGTCATGATGATCAGACCAGAGAAGCAGGATTAAGTTTGACTTCTTACTCAAACACAACACAAAGTTATCTTGTGGTTGCACCTTTGTTACCACAGAACAGTAAACTAGTATGGTCAATCGAAGGGACAAGCGGAAATCTAATGCCGCCGCTCGGATATCCGCCTGTTACTAAAAATCAAATTGATGGTATTAAAACATGGATCAAAGAAGGAGCGAAGAATAACTAAGAGTGTAGAGTGATGAACGTAGAACGCAGAGAGAAAAATTTTCAAACTCAGTACTTTACACTCTGCGCTCATTTAAAGCCATTTCATTTCTTTGTACCAATCAATTGTCCGTTTCATTCCATCTTCCAAAGAAACATTTTGACGATATCCCAAATCATTAACTGCTTTGGAAACATCACATGTCCAAGTTCTCTGGACAAAATCACGTGCTTTTTCTAAATTAAATGTTGCAGCCTTAGAACTGAAGAGAGAAAAGAATTGTGCAATTGCTGCAACTGTGTAAACAATAAAGTGAGGAATTTTTATTGTGAAAGCTTTTTTCCCGAATGCTTTATGACAAACTTCACCGATCTCTTCCCAATTGTAATATAGTTCACTTCCTATAAAATATGTTTGACCAATTGCTTTTTGAGATGCAGCCGCCAAATAAATTCCGTTTACCAAATCTTCAACATGAACAATACTAACTTGTTTCTTATCAAAACCGATTAGACCCATTAAACCTTGTTTATAAGTTTTGAAAAAAAGATAGATCTCTGTATCGCGCGAACCATAAACAGCAGGTGGACGAATAATAGTAATTGGAAGTTTATCCATATACTTTTTTGCCAACTGTTCCTGAGCATACTTACTTCTTCCGTAAGTTGTGATGGGATGTTCTTTTGTTTCTTCTGTCACAGGTCTTCCATCAAGAGAAGGGCCGCATGCAGTTTGGCTGCTTACAATAACAACACGTTTTATATTTTGATTAACTTCAGAAAGTATATTTAAAAGATTTTGTGTTGTTTCAACATTCCCCTTAAAGTAATCTTCTTCATTTTTAGCTTTTACAACTCCCGCTACATGAAATAGATAATCGGCATCTTTTATTATTTTCTTTAAAGATTCTTTATCAAATAAACCGGCATCAATAATTTCTACAGGTTTATTTTCCAACCATCGTTTAGAGCTTGTTTTTCTTAAGATACACTTAACCTGATGACCTTCAGCTAGCAGACGATCTACAAGGTGACTCCCTACAAAACCCGAAGCACCGGTTACAACAGAGATATTTTTCATATACGTTTTATTAATTATAAATATAATTTCATTATATTGACGCTCGAAAAATGATTTACTCGAATTTCAAGCAATCTAAAAATAGAAAATTTAATACAAGAAAAATAATCCGGAGGAATTTTGGACTTATTTCAAAAATGTTATGATTTCACACGTGCAGACGATGTCAAAGCATTGGGGTTGTATCCATATTTCCGCGTCATAGAAGAGAACGAAGGACCAGTTGTTCAAATCGAAGGCAGAAAAATAGTAATGGCGGGGTCAAATAATTATTTAGGGCTAACTGCTCATCCATTAGTTAAAGAAGCCGCTATGAAAGCTGTTGAAAAATACGGAACCGGTTGTTCAGGTTCCCGTTATCTTACAGGCACTTTAGATCTCCACGTAGAACTTGAAAGCAAACTAGCAGAATTTTTTGGTGCGGAAGCAGTCCTTCTATTTTCTACTGGATATCAAACGGCTCAAGGAATAATTCCAACTTTGGTTCAAGGGAGAGATGAGTACGTTGTTTCCGATAAAGATAATCATGCTTGTATTGTTGCCGGACAGATGATGGCTAAAGGTATTACAGCAAATCTTGAACGTTACAAACATAACGATATGGCAGATCTCGAAAGAGTTTTACAGAAATTACCTATGGATGCCGGTAAGCTAATTGTTAGCGACGGCGTTTTTAGTACGGGTGGAGAGATTGTTAATCTAGGAAAGCTTATAGCTTTGGCAAAGAAATACAATGCAAGAACATTAATAGACGATGCTCATGCTGTCGGTGTAATCGGTAAAGGAGGAAGAGGAACAGCAAGCGAATTCAATCTGGAAGATGAAGTTGATCTAACAATGGGAACATTCAGTAAAACATTTGCATCACTCGGCGGATTTGTAGCCGGTAAAGAAAGAGTTATTAATTATCTCAAGCATCATTCAGCAGCATTAATTTTCAGTGCATCTCCAACTCCGGCTGCTGTAGCTGCTGCCCTTGCTGCTTTAGATATTTTGAAAAAAGAACCTTGGAGAGTACCAAAACTTATTGAAAATGCAAACAGAGTAAGAAAAGAATTAACCGAAGCAGGTTTTAAAATAATTGATGGCAGAACCGCAATTGTTCCGGTTATTGTTGGTAATGATGAATTAGCTTTTGCTATGTGGCGTAAACTTTATGATGCCGGTGTTTTCGTAAATGTATTTATTTCACCGGGAGTTCCTCAAGGAAGACAGATGATGAGAACCAGCTATATGTCAACGCACGAAGATGAACATTTAGATTTTATAATTAACACATTCAAAAAAGTTGGTAGAGAGATCGGCTTAATCTAACAAATCTTTGAAAGGCTGCCTTGTGAGTTTATTCCTAGAACAAAAATTCCAGCAGCCTTATTTATTAGTTAGCAACAAGCATTTGAACCGTACATCACTAAACTAAAATTTTAACAAAAAGAAAAAATGACAGAAAAAATTATTTCAACACAAAAAGAAAAATCAAATTTTGACACCCCAAGTGGACAAACTAAAATTGCTTACTTCATTTTGGTTCATCGCTTTCCCGAACAGTTTAAAAGGCTTTTTAGAGCCATTTACCACCCAGAAAATTATTATTTAATACATGTGGACCAAAAAACTGGTTTAGAGATTTATGAAGACATTCAAGATTTTTTAGCAAATTTTTCTAACGCATATATCTTAGAAAGTGAAAATGTGGTTTGGGGAGGGTATAGTATGGTTCAAGCTGAATTAAATGGCATTAAATACCTTTTAAATTTAAATGTTGACTGGGATTTTTTTATCAATCTTAGCGGACAGGATTTTCCGCTAAAATCCCAAGATTTTATTCATGATTTTCTTAGTAAGAATAAGGGAAATAATTTCATAAAAATTGCAAATCAGGCTACAGAAAGACCAGAAACCATGAACCGCATTGAAAATTATTTTGTAGAAACAGACACAGGTTTTTCGGGAGTTTCTTACAAAAGAGCTTATCTTAAAGATGTAATATCCTACATCGGTGGACAATGGATGGTATTGACAAGAGCATGTTGTGAATTCATTTGTAATAGTGGTGAAGCGAAAAAGTTTGAGGATTACTACCTTCATACGTTAATAGCAGATGAATCCTTCTTTCAGACAGTAATGATGAATACCTCGTTTAACGGAAAAATAATAAATGACGATAAAAGAGCTATAATATGGATACCACACGGGAACATAAAATTACGACCAAAAACATTTACGAAAGACGACATTGATTTTTTATTAACTGGTGATAATTTATTTGCAAGAAAATTTGATGAAAATGTGGACTCAAATATATTGGACATCATGGAGTCAAATTTTCATATTTACAACTAATCACAGACGAAAACAAAATCCCAAATGATAGCCTTAATCAATAGAAAATATGCCAGCTGCTAACATGGTATTGCTGACGATGGCGGGTGCAGTGATAAATTCAAGTATAGAGCTACTATCAAACTGTAGTGGTTTATTGAAGTGTAGTGCTTCTAATCCGCCACTGCAGCAATACCCGGCTCGATACGGAATTTCGATGTCAGAAATAAATATAAGAGCCGTCAGCACTAAGAAGGACGTTGTTACATTCATAAAATTTGCTTGGAAAATCTATAAAGACTATCCTCACTGGGTTCCGCCTTTAATCTTCGATAAGAAAAAAAATTTAGATCGAAATAAGAATCCGTTCTTTAAGCATGCTGAGATGGAAATGTTCTTAGCTGAAAGAGACGGTGAACTTGTGGGAAGAATTGCTGCAATAAAAAATGATCTACACAATAAATATCATAATGACAAAGTTGGATTCTTCGGATTTTTTGAATGTATAGACGATCAAGAAGTAGCCAACAAACTTTTCGATACCGCCAAAGAATGGTTAAGATCCAAAGGATGCGATGCAATGCGCGGTCCGGCTAATCCTTCTTCAAACGACGAGTATGCAATGTTACTTGACGGATTCGACGACGAACCACGTTTGTTGATGACCTACAATCCGAAATACTATTTAGCTCTTTGTGATAATTACGGATTCAAAAAAGCAAAAGATCTTTATGCTTACAAACTAGAAAATAAAAAAGTTATCTCTTCGGATAAACTTAGACGTGTTGCTGAGATCGCACAAAAACGTTCCGGAATTAAAGTTTATCCCATTAACATGAAGCAGTACAAGAAAGAAGTAGAAAAAATTAAATTTATCTATAATAAAGCTTGGGCACCAAACTGGGGTTTTGTTCCATTCACCGAAGAAGAAGTTGATGCTATGGCAAAAGATTTAAAACCGCTTGTTGAACCTTCTCTTCTTTTATTTGGAGAGATTGATAATAAACTTGTTGGTTTTGCTTTGGTTATGTTGGATTACAATCAAATCTTTAAGTCTATGAACGGAAAACTTTTTCCATTTGGATTCTTAAAACTGTTTACTCAAAAGAAAAAAATGACATGGTCGCGAATTCTAACACTTGGAATAATTCCCGAATACCAAAAGCGCGGACTTGATGCAGTATTTTATTGGGAGATAGTTAACCGTGCGGCAGAGAACGGAATTTTTCTTGGTGAAGCAAGCTGGATATTAGAAGATAACGATATGATGAACCGCGGTGCTCAAGTAATGAATGGTGAGATTTATAAAAAGTATCGAGTTTATGAAATTAGTATTTAGTAACCAGCCCTTAGCAATTAGCTTTCAGCTATTAGCCAAGCAATTTTAAAATCATTAAATAAATTGCAAATATCTAAAAGCTAAAAGCTAACAGCTATTTCATCGCTTCATCATACTTTGAAATATGCGGCGGATCAAGTTTTTTTAGAGTATTAAAAATTGATTTATCAGGATAGTTTTTCAAATACTCAACAAACTCTTCGGCTTTAGCATCAAAAAAAACTTTCATCAAAACACTTCTCGTATCTATCTGATCTCTCATCTTTTCTAAATTTTTGATCAGCTTAACTATATTATTGTATGCACTTTGTTTTTGGTCTTCGGTATGGAAAAGATCCAGTCCGTTATAGTGATAATCAAAATAATCTTGGCGGAATTGCTGATACTTTGCATTCGATAAATTATCAACCAATGCTCGTCTGTTATAAGCGTTGCTCTCATACTGCCAGCCCTTAGGTGAACTGCTTCCTCCTTTAGCTGCTATGTCAAGTGCTTTTTGAAAATAGTCAGTACCGCCTAATTTGTAATAAGAATCAAAATCGAATCCAATAATTATATATGCGTAGAAATCAAGCATACTTGTAAGCGGGTCAAAATCAGTTTGATTAAAATACATTGCTTGATTCTTTTGATATTTGAACGACCAAGTATTATCCATGATTCTCATCATTAATGAATTGAGTTTAGTTCCTTCAATTGGTCTTTGGCTGGAGACAACTAATTGAGCCGAATAGCTTATATTATCGTTCGATCCGTTAAAAAAAATATTGAATGTACACTTGATCTTATCGCCTTCCCATGGTTTGCGAGTATACTTTGTGTTATTAAGATAGTCTTGAATTTGATTCTTAAAATTGTTTACACGTTCACGCGAAGAAATATCAAGTTGTTCATCCCTCACGATAACAGTTACATCTAGTTCTTGAGCAACAAGATAAGCAGGAAGAAAAGTAATTAAGCAAAAGAAAACTAATGTTTTTTTCATTACCTGCACTCCAATATTTATTTCACATTTCAAAATAGAGATTTGGAAAAAATTAAACAATCTTTTAAGTTGCATATGTATGAAAAAGCTGGTAAAACTCTTTTACGTTCTACTGCTTTTAGGGGTTGAAAGTTTCGCGCAATATCAACCTGGGGCAGGACAAATTGCTTTAGCTCATTCTGATGTGTCTTCAGCTAATGATGTTTTTTCATTATTTAATAATCCCGCCGGTTTAGCTCTAATAAAGTCACGTGAAATAGGTTTTTATTATTCACCCGCTCCGTTTGGAGTTAAAGAACTTGCAAATGCTTTTGCTGCATATTGCGAACCTACCCAATATGGTTCTTTCAGTGCAGGTTACAGTAATTATGGTTTCGAACTTTATAAAGAAAATAAATTTGCTGTCGGTTACGGAAGAAAGATCGCAAATAATTTCTTCATCGGATTTAGTTCAGTTTATCATAGTATCGCGATTAAAAATTATGGAAGCAAAGGAGCTATCGTATTCAACATAGGTGCAATTGCAAAATTAAATGATCAGATAGGACTTGGATTTGCTGTTAATAATGTAACCAGATCAACAATAACAAATGAATCCAACGATATACCAACTGTAATATGGTTCGGTATTGATTTAATATTTGTAAAAGATATTGTATTCAGTGCAGCCGTAAAAAAAGAAATTGGTTTTAATCCATCAATCAGATTAGGTACTGAATATTCAATATTGGATTTCTTAAAATTTAGGATTGGGGCATCGAACGAACCGAATACTTACTCAGCCGGAATCGGAATCATTTATCAATTTGTTCAAGTTGATTATGCTTTTTTCTCACATCCTGATCTTGGTTTAACACATCAGTTTGGTTTAATCATACGTTTTACTAAATAATTATCTTGATGAAATTCTTTTTTTTACTCTCAATATTTTTTCCATTTGCACTTACACTCCACTCACAAGTAGATACCACTACTTTGCAAAATAATCTCTACGACGTCCTCGAGGATGCCACAACAGATAAAGAAGGTATTGAGTATTATGATCTTATCGAATATCTGATGCAAAATAAAATTGCTGTTAACAGAGCTTCAATTGCAGAATTAATGAGGATACCAAATATTGATAGGCAATCGGCAACAGCAATTATTAGGCACAGAAATTTGTTGGGTGGAATAAAAAACGAAAATGATCTAAGATCAGCAGAAGGCGTTAGTGTTGAACTTATTGATAGGATTATTCCCTTTTTAATTTTTGGAGATGTTAAAGATGTTTCTTTTTTTGATTCGATAAAAAAAAGTTTTGAGACAATTGATTTCACACTTCGTTCCCGAGGATTATATGATCTACAGCAAGACCAAGCTTTTAAAGATGGGAAATATTACGGCTCAAGCTGGAAAATTTATAACCGTCTTGTTGCCAGCAAAGACAAAAATATTCGCGTCGGAGTTTTAACAGAAAAAGATCCCGGAGAAAAATCATTAAATGATTTTACTACTTTCCATTTTTATGCGAGAGATATTGGATTAATTAAAAGTTTTGTCGCCGGTGATTTCCTCTTTGAATTCGGTCAGGGATTAGCATTATGGAGCCGCTATTCAGTTGGGAAAGGAATTGAAACTGTTCAAATTTTGCCAAGGAATGCCAAAGGAATCATCCCCTATTTAAGTTCGGATGAAAATTTATTTCTTCGCGGAGCTGCTGTGCAGTTCGGTTTTAATAACTTGAATTTTTATACTTTTTATTCTGTAAGAAATTTAGATGGTTCAATTGACCAATCTACAAATCAAATCACGTCAATAAGATTAGACGGGCTTCACCGCGATTCTTCCGAAGTTGCTCATCAAAGAATAGTAAATGAAAAATTATTCGGAGTGTCGTTAGATTACACTTTTGGAGAGATCGGAGGAATTGGTTTTTTGTATTCAACATCATTATACTGTAATGAGTTTGAAAAGCAAACTTTGCTTAACCCATCCGGGAATAGATTCGACTACTTTGCGGGAGATTATAATTTTTCTTTTGGAAATATTTATTTCAGTGGTGAAGCTGCATATAATAAAATTTCTCTTGCTACAATAAACAGCGCGGAAATTGCCGTTGATAAAGATTTCTCACTTCTCTTTTCTTATAGAAATTATCCTTATGATTATTGGAGCTTACACTCAAACGGATTTGGCGAGAAAGATGGAACTCAAAATGAATCCGGTTTTTATTCCGGACTGAAATGGAGAACGAGTTACGGTAATTTCTATTTCTATTACGATCAATTTAAGTATCCGATCGGAAGTGATAAACTACCGCTCGCAATTAAAGGGAATGAATTTTTGATCTACTACTCAGTAAAACCATTCCGCGATGCAGAATTCCGTTTAAGATATACAAATCAATTAAAAGAAAGTGTTGCTGCATTAAATGGAGAATACGGTGTAGTTAGCAAAAGGAACGACAATTTTAGAACGGAATTACTTTACAAGTTATCTAAATTCCTCCAGATGAGATCAAGAATTGAATTTGTGAAAATTTATCCAACTGCTATTAGTGAAAGTGAAAAAGGATTATTGATTTTTCAAGATGTAAAATATGAACCTACAGCTTCACTAAGTTTTTCCGGTAGAATAGTTTTCTTCCAAACTGATTCATATGATTCACGTGTGTATGAATTTGAAAATGATCTTACCGGAGTAATGACTAATCCTGCACTTTACGGTGATGGAATGAGATGGTATCTGGTTGCAAGATACAACACATCATTCGGTTTGTCTCTTGCAATGAAATATTCCGAACTAATCAAACCAAATGAAAGAGCTTTAGGAAGTGGTGATACGCTCATCAACAGTAATGTTGATAATAGGCTTAGCTTCCAGTTAGATTTTCAGTTTTAGTCTCCTGTCATTGCGATCCCGACAAGTCGTATTAGCGTCAACCTAACAATTAAATTTTCAAACAAAAATTAGTGCATTATTTTGTTTATGAAAAAAAACAAAGGTTTTATATGTTATCCCTAAAGGGATTTTAATTATTTTTTTTCATTCTTTCTATAAATATATAATCCCTCCGGGATTATTACTTCCATATCCCGTTAGGGATGAAATAATTATAGTAAAGTTAACACCATACAACT
>JBBAAM010000019.1:0-58885 GCA_041658245.1 Melioribacteraceae bacterium | reverse complement strand
TTCTTATTTCCTACTTCTTACTTCTTACTTCATACTTCTTATTTCCTACTTCTTACTTCTTACTTCTGATTTCTTATTTCTTATTTCTGAGTTGTGTTTGGTTATTAGTGATTTACTACTTACTACTGATCCTTCGCTAACGCTCAGGACAGGTTTCTGAATGATGGATGATGGTTGATGGAAGATGGATGAATTGTGATTTACGATTTACGATTGCTGGCTTCTGAATTCTACACTCTACACTCTGCATTCTGATTTCTGATTTCTGATTTACGATTTACGATTGCTGATTTACGATTGCTGGCTTCTGATTTCTGAATTCTTATTTCTGCATTCTGATTTCTGATTTACGATTGCTGGATTCTGATTTCTGAATTCTTATTTCTGCATTCTGAATTCTACACTCTACACTCTGCACTCTGATTTCTGATTTACGATTTACGATTGCTGATTACTGATTTCGTACTTCATACTACTTACTTCATACTTCTTACTACTTACTTCCTACTTCTGATTTCTTACTTACTACTTTAAAACCGTTTAGACTATTTTTTGTCCTGTCTCAAGTATTTCTTTTACGAAGGGGTCGTCGGCGGTAAAATCCTCAGTCTTAAAGGGATGAACTTCAAGGTCGAACGACGATTTAATTACATATTTGCCTAACTTTTCTCTATCCCAGAACCTTCGACCTTCAAATTTATCAGACACAATAGCAATATCAATATCACTGCAATCACTGGCATTTCCCTTAGCATAGGACCCGAATAAATAAAGAGTCCTTACAGGGAATTCCTGGGAAACCAAAGAAATAAATCTTTGAATTATTTTATTTACATCTTCTTTCTGATACATTGGAAAAACTCTTTAATCTTTTTAATATTTTCTTCGGTAAATTCCTTTGTACACCCCTTGTAAAAATCCATTTTATAATCAGGGTATCTTGTCTCAAGATGAAAATTAGTAACACGGTTCAGGAATAATATATCTTCTTCTTGAAACTCTAATTTTGCTTCTTCAGAAATTTTTAACAGGTTGTGAGTTTTAGTCGGAATGTTGCTTTCGTTATTTTTAACCCACATGGCTTTCAGAATCTTTTCCAAAGCAAGATGTCCAATAAAAAGAGCCCAATCATACTTACCTGTCTGGAAATTACTTTCCATAGAAGATAAATCATCCTCCGAAGTTTTTATCCAATACTCGATATAATCTTGCTTTTCCACTTTGTATAGTATTTTATTAAGTAGAATATAACAATATAGAGTTTCAAAATAAATAATACTTAGGCAAATGGAGAATTGAGAGGTGAAAAGTGAATGGTGAAAGGTCAAAGGTGAGAATTGTGATTTATGATTGCTGATTTCTGAATTGCGATTGGTGAAAGGTGAGAATTGTGATTGGTGATTGGTTATTAGTGATTCAATTCTTACTTCATACTTCTTACTACTTACTTCTGAATTCTGATTTCTGAATTCTGATTTCCCCATCATCCATCGCGCAAATAATTTTATCAGTCAATCCGACAAACAATCCGTGTCCAACTATTCCTGCTCGATCATTTAATATATCCGAAAGTTCTTTCACATTTTTTATCTCGCCAAAGTCAGCATCAAGAATAAAATTATTTTCATCGGTTATATAATTTGATCCATCAGAATTTTTTCTTAGTTCAACTTTAGCATTGAGAGATTCTAAAAATTTTTGTTCTACACCGACAGAGAATTTAAACACTTCAACAGGCACCGGCCACTTTGTTCCAAGATGATTTGATAACTTTGTTTCATCTGTTATAATGATCAGTCTTTTACTTGCTTGAGCCAATATTTTTTCACGTAATAGTGCCCCGCCGCCGCCTTTTATAAGGATAAGCTCATCATCAATTTCGTCCGCACCGTCTATTGTAAGATCAATGTAGAGTGTAGAGTATAGAGGGTAGAGTGACTCAAGAAAATCACTATTGACTTTTGACCTTTGACTTTTGACCTTCTCCTTATTATCGTTTCCCGATTTCCAATTAACCGCATCGTTTAAGGTGATTAGCGGAATGCCAAGACGAATAGCTTCCTTTTCTGTTTTTGAAGAACTTGGAATACCAACAATATTTTTAAGTTCACCATTTTTTATTCTTTCAGAAATTTTTTCTAATGCAAATTGAACAGTACTGCCTGATCCGAGACCAATTATCATCCCCGATGAAATTTCTTCTACTGCTTTTTCTGCAGCAAGTTTTTTTAGCTGATTAATTTCCATAAGCTTTTTCTTTAGTAATAATTCTTTCTATTAAAGATAAGAAATAAATAGAACACAGATGGATCTTCGGTAAGTTACCTTCGAGGTTATAACACCACAAACGATGAGTCAACCTCGAAGGTTGTGTTTTACATAATATTTTAATGAAGATGATCATGAGCAAGAGCATGAACATGATCTCGTATATTAAAAAGTAGTTATTAATTTTGTAAATCTAACTCAATCTTTATAACTTTTCACCCCCGATTAAAGAATGAGATCAAGAGCTTGAACAAGATCATGAGCAGGAATAAGAAATAGATAATATTTTCATGGTTGCGGTTTTAATCATGATCATGATCTTAATCGTGATCGCTTTAAGGAAAAAAATGAGTTGGACAGGATCAAGATCAAGAAATAGATATGATAAAAAATAAGATATATATCGAAACATACGGCTGCCAAATGAATTTTGCCGATACCGAATTGGTAATGGGCATTTTGAAAAATCAAGGATATGAATTAGCAAAAGAAATTGATGATGCTAATGTAATTCTTCTTAACACATGCAGTATCCGCGATAATGCCGAGCAGAAAATTTATTCCCGACTTGAACATCTGCGTGGAATCAAAAGAAGAAAAGCCGGAACGGTGATAGGTATATTAGGATGTATGGCGGAACGACTTCGAAAAAATCTGATAGAAGAGAAAAAAATAGTTGATCTTGTTGTCGGTCCGGATGAATATCGGCGATTGCCAGAATTTATAGATTCTGCTTTTGGCGGAGAAAAAGGAATCGGAGTTAAACTTTCACGCACAGAAACTTATGATGATATTATTCCACATCGTGAAGACGGATTGAATGCATGGATTTCCGTTATGCGCGGCTGCGATAAATTTTGCACATTCTGTGTTGTTCCATTCACAAGAGGACGAGAGCGAAGCCGATCATTGGAATCAATCGTGGAAGAAATAAAACAATTATCTGCAAGAGGATTCCGAGAAGTAACTCTTCTTGGGCAAAATGTAAATTCTTATTCCGATAATGGAAATGATTTTGCCGAGCTACTCGCAGTTTCGGCAAAAGTAGATGATTCAATTCGCATTCGATTTACAACTTCTCATCCGCAGGATTTATCCGATAAACTTCTTTACACAATTGCAGAACATCAGAACATCTGCAATTACATTCATCTGCCTGTTCAATCCGGTTCTAATAGAATTCTTGAATTGATGAACAGAACTTATACAATAGAACATTACCTTAACTTAATTGAAAAAGCGCGCACAATAATTCCGGGTGCAAGTTTTTCAACTGATATTATTACCAGTTTCCCTGGTGAAACAATTGAAGATCATTTGATGACACTTGACGTCATTCAAAAAGTTCGTTACGATGGAGCGTTTATGTTTAAGTATTCTCCTCGTGAAGGGACGAAAGCATATGATATGATTGATGATATTCCCGAAGAAGTAAAAGCCAAACGGCTCAACGATATTATTGATCTCCAGCATAAAATTTCTTTCGAAATAAATCAGTCGGAAATTGGAACGGAAAAAATCATTCTTGTTGAAGGCAGTAGTAAAAAATCGGATGATTTTCTTGCAGGTAGAACAGATACAAATAAAATAACTGTATTCCCGAAGAATGATGAAATTGCTGTTGGCGATTATGTAAAAGTGAAAATTAATCGCGCTACATCTGCAACTTTGTTTGCAGATTTTATAGAGACTGTTGTACCTTAGAACGAGAAATTAATAGCACGCAGATAACGCAGATCGAACAGATTATCACTGATAAGAAAATGGAAGAATACTTACATAAGGAATTGACCTCTAAAATAATCGAAGCTTTCTATAAAGTTTATAATTCATTAGGATTCGGATTTCTTGAAAAGGTTTATGAAAATGCATTGAAATATGAATTGGAATTGATGCAATTGAAGGTTGATAAACAAAAACCAATTGATGTTTATTATAGGGAAATCAAAGCTGGAGAATATTTTGCTGATCTGATAGTTGAAAATAAAGTTATATTGGAATTGAAAGCGGCTGAAAATCTAGTCGAAGAACATGAATTACAATTGATTAACTATTTAAAAGCAACTGAAATAGAAGTTGGATTACTTCTTAATTTCGGAAAAAAACCGGAGATACGCCGAAAGATATTTACTAATTCTAATCTGCGTAAATCTGTTTAATCAGGGTCATCTGCGTGCTATTATTATGAAAAAAATATTAGCCATATTACTCGTTGCGACATCCCATTTATTTTCACAAGAAGTTGATATCGTACCGGCGCTTCAACAAATTGAAAATGGAAATATTAAATCAGCGGAAACAATTCTTCGCGGTCTAAAAACAAAAAACGCAAATGATCCTTCCGTAATTTTTCTTGATGCCGTTCTTACAAAAGACGGCGATGAAGCACTAAAAAAATATTCTACCATATTAGAAAAATATCCTAACAGTAAATATACTGATGCGGTTATATATCGTATCTTCTCCTATTACTACTCTCTCGGTTATTATAGAAAAGCAGAAACATATTTAGACAGGTTAAGAAAAGATTTTCCCGAATCACCTTACATTAAAACTGCGGATAGAAAAATTCCCGATATTGAGGAACAACCCGCCGAACCTGTTGCTATTCCCACGAAACCTAATCCGGTCGAAAAAACAGAAGCCAAGACTTATAATTTTACAATTCAAGCCGGCGCTTTTTTGAATGTTGATAATGCTAAAAGATTGTGCGACCAATTAAATAAAGAAAATTATTTTACGGAAATTAACACAAAAGATGTAGGTGGAAGTATTTTAAACGTGGTTAATGTCGGCCGCTTTACTACAGAAGATGAATCTAAATCTGTTCTAGTTCTTCTTGAAAAAAAATTCAACCTCAAAGGAAGAACTGTTCCTATTAATAAGTAGATAGAGACCTTTGAAAAATTAAGAATAGCACACTGATGACACAGATTAAACAGATTAACACAGATTTAATCCGCGAAGATCCGTCAAATCCGCGTCATCCGCGTGCTATTAAAATTGTTGCTATTCTGTATAATGCTAATTTTCAGAAGTCTCAGATAATTATAACTGATTAGGAAAAAGACATATTTATTTAAGTTGTTCTAAAAACACTTATTTTTAAGGCGCAATTATTCTTACTATATAATAGATAATGAAAGTAGAAGAATTCCAGAAAAAATTCGGTATCATTGGTAAGTCGCAGGAAATTCGCGATCTTGTTGATATTACTATGCAAGTTGCGCAATCTGATATTTCAATTCTTATAACCGGTGAAAGCGGCGTAGGTAAAGAAATTTTTGCGCGGGCGATTCATGGTTACAGTAATCGCTCAGGTAAAGAATTGGTTAGTGTAAATTGCGGTGCAATTCCTGAAGGAATTTTGGAAAGCGAATTGTTCGGTCACAAAAAGGGTTCGTTCACAGGAGCTATTGATGACCGTAAGGGATATTTCGAAATAGCTGATGAAGGCACACTTTTTCTCGATGAGATTGCGGAAATGCCGTTTACAACTCAAGTAAAATTATTACGTGTTCTTGAAGCAAAAGAATTTATGCGTATTGGAAGCGAGACGGTTACTAAAGTTGATGTTAGAATAATAACTGCTACAAATAAAGATCTTCAGCATGAGGTTGATACAAAAAAATTCCGTAACGATCTTTATTTCAGATTAAAAGCAGTTTCATTAAATATTCCGCCACTGCGAAGCAGGCGTGGAGATGTTCTTGAATTGGTCGGTCATTTTTTAAAAAACTATTCCTATAATAATAGAATGACCGAACCGAGAATAACCAAAGAAGCTGAACAACTTCTTGTTAACTACAACTGGCCAGGTAACATTCGCGAACTAAAAAATGTTATTGAGACTGCAATTGCTCTTAGTAGAAACGGTATTTTAGATGCTGAAACATTTACTCCTTTACTGAATGAAACCCGACAGGAAGATGATTTCAGATACTTACCGGTACACCTCAATCGTTCTGCAGAATCACTTGATAGAGAAATGATCTATCGAGCTTTAATTGAAATCAAAAAAGATTTGATAGACTTAAAACAGATTGCAGCCAAAAATCAAAATGAAGAAACCGGTACTCCGATCAATATTAATCCAAACGAAATTGTTGCTCTCGATGCAATAGAGAAACAAGCTATCATCAATGCTGTTAATTTTACAAAGCACAATAAAAGAAAAGCTGCAAAGCTGCTTGGTATTAGCGAACGGACTTTATATAGAAAGCTGAAGGATTATGGTCTCGATTAAACTTTTACGTTACATAATTTTGTTTCTAATAGGAATTTTTCTGTTAGAATTAACTGCGTGCAGTTATTCATTTTCGGGCGCTTCTGTTCCTTCTCACTTAAAAACAATTTCTATTCCGATTTTCTCCGATAAAAGCGGATCAGGCGAGTTCGACTTAAATCAAAAATTAACCAAGCAATTAATTCAAAAATTTATAGATGATAATACTCTGCTTGTAAGTGATCGTCTGAATTCAAATGCTCTATTAGAAGGTACAGTTACAGCCCTCAGTGATGCACCAACCGTTGTTTCCGGCGGAGAAAAAGTTACAACCAGAAGAATCACAATCAGCGTTCGTATTGTTTATAAAGATTTAGTTAAGAAGCACCAAATCTTCGATAGAAGTTTTTCTAACTACGGAGATTATCCAGTCGGCGGAGATATTACTACTGTACGTAAACAAGCAATTGGTAAAGCGATCGAAAGAATCGCAGAAGATATTTTGCTAGGAGTAGTTTCAAATTGGTAATTCACCTTACTCATAATTAGACTTCAAATAGCCACGACTTTTAGAGGATGTGTGAAAACTCGAAAATGTCATTTCGATGGAGCGAAGCGACTGAGAAATCTTACTAAATTCAAAGACTTCTCCCTCCGGTCGAAGTGACAGTGACAATTTTAATACAACCACTGAAGGACGTGGCTATTCCGTCAAAAATTTTGCTTAACGTGTGTTGGTAATTAATTACAGGCTATTAAATGATATTTGATGAAATAATTCTTTTTGCTTACATCTTTTCTCTATGTATAATATTGATTTTCGGAAGTCATGGCTTCGTAATGATATTCTATCATCACAAATACAGAAAGAACATTCCTCTACAAAAAGAAACCCACGATGAAGACTTGGTAACAATTCAACTGCCGATGTACAATGAAATGTATGTAGCGGAAAGATTGATCAACGCCATCTGTGAAATAGATTATCCGAAAGATAAATTAGATATCCAAGTTCTTGATGATTCAACTGATGAAACGGTTGATATTGTTGCAAAAGCAGTTAAACAAAAACAAGATGAAGGTTTCGATATTCAGCACGTACGCCGAACCAATCGTTTTGGCTTCAAAGCAGGCGCACTTAAAGAAGGATTGAAATTTGCCAAAGGAAAATATGTTGCAATCTTCGATGCAGATTTTATCCCTAAGGTTGATTTCTTACGAAAGACTTTAAAATATTTTACTAATGATAAGATCGGCTTGGTGCAAACTCGATGGGAACATCTTAACCAAGACTATTCGATTCTAACCAAGATACAAGCACTTGCTCTTGACGGACATTTTGTAATTGAACAAACTGTTCGCAACAAAGCCGGATTCTTTATTCAGTTTAACGGCACCGGTGGTGTTTGGCTTAAAGAGTGTATTGAAGATGCAGGCAATTGGCACGCCGATACATTAACCGAAGATTTAGATCTAAGTTACCGCGCTCAGTTAAAAGGATGGAAATTTATTTACCTCCGTGATTTTACAACTCCGGCAGAACTTCCTGTAGAAATGAATGCACTCAAAGCTCAACAATTCCGCTGGACTAAAGGTGCAATTGAAACAGGAATGAAATTACTTCCGATGGTTTGGAAAGGAAAAATTCCGCTTCGAGTAAAACTGCAGGCAACATTTAATTTAACCAACAATTTGGTTTTTCCATTTACTCTTCTTGCCGGCATTTTAAATGTTCCGCTTATCTTTATTAAGAACGCGGGACCGTATTGGAACTTCTTTAATTTCATGGCAATATTTGTTGTAGCGTTCATAAGTACATTTTTGTTTTACTTGTTCTCACAGAAAGATGTTCATACTGATTGGAGAAAAAAGATTGCTCTCTTTCCTCTTTTCATGGCAGGAAGCATGGGATTTGCACTCAATAATACACGTGCGGTTATAGAAGGATTAATGAGCAGAAAAAGCGAATTTGTCCGTACTCCTAAATTCAATGTTGAAAAGAAATCTGATCAGTCAACCATAAAAAATAAATATTTAGCTAAAACAAAAATTCAAGCGTCAACATATGTTGAGCTATTACTTGCATGTTATTGTTTAATAGGCGTAGGTGCCGCAATATATTTTATGGAAATTGCTGCATTACCATTTCAACTGATGTTCTTTATCGGATTCGCTACAGTTTCTATAATGTCTTTGAAACAAGGATTTACCAAAAAAGAGCGGTTAGCATAGTGAACAGAGCGGAAAGAGATCTAACTACAGATAAGATCAAGTTGATCTTCGAATTCAATAACAGTTCTCCTCTTTTTGCACGCGTTGCAGCTTCCGAAATGGAAAGTGCTAACATTTTGGATGCAATCAAAATCCTTGAAACCGGTTTGGAACGGCATTCACATTATCCTACTCCCTATTTACTGCTTGCACTTGCAAATGCTTATGCCGGAAAAGAAGAAGAAGCAAGAGGCAATGCAATAATTGGAAGCGAACTTCTTGGTTCACCTGATACTCTTGAATTCTATCTGAAAAAAATTTCAGACATTATTACCGAAAGAAATTCATTGAGCGGTGCAAAACGTCCGAGATTCCTAACAAAAGAAAAAGTTGAAGACGAATTTGAAAACCTAGAAGACAAACTTGATATACTTGCAGAAAAATTAAGCAAAGCTAAAATTATCCCGAAAGGAATGGGCGAATCAATGCCGGAATTTTCTACGCCTGAAGTAAAAATAAAACGGATCGTTTCCGATACTATGGCTGAAATTTTTCTTTCTCAAAAAAATTACCAGGAAGCAATTTTCATATACGAAGAACTCTTGGAACAGAAACCCGAGAAAGCAGATTTCTACCTTCAGAAAATTGCCGATCTTAAATCTCTTCTGGAATGATTTACAACCGTTTTATTCCACTTAATAAATGAAGCCGCAAAAAAAACTTCCGAGAAAATTTTACACGCGTGATGTCCACATCGTTGCAAAAGAACTGCTCGGTAAATTCTTGGTTAGAAAGATCGGGCGTAAACATCTAATTGGAAAAATTGTTGAGGTTGAAGCTTACGACGGTACCGTTGACGAAGCCGCACACACTTACGGCGGAAAGACAAAACGCAATGAAGTAATGTTCAACGAAGGCGGTTTCCTTTATGTTTATTTCACATACGGAATGCACTTTTGCTCTAATGTTGTAGCGGGAAAATTAAATGAAGGCAAAGCTGTTTTACTGCGTGCTGTTGAACCAGTAAATGGTATAGAGCTAATGGCAATTAATCGTTTCGGGAAAAAAGATATCTCTGCTGTGGAGTTGAAAAATCTTACAAATGGACCGGCAAAAATTTGCCGGGCTTTTAGCATAGCGCGAAGTAAGAACGGAACAGATCTTACGGGAAAAGAAATCTTTATACTCGATTCTCCAAAACTAAGTAGGAATAAAATTGCGGCTTCTACAAGAATCGGTATTAAAAAATCTGTAGATTTGCCGTGGAGGTATTATATCAAGAATAATTCTTTCTTATCGCGTAAATGAATCAGCCAAAAAATATTTTAATTGTTAGAACAGACCGTATCGGCGATGTTGTTCTGTCTCTTCCGTTAGCTGCAATCATTAAAAAACATTTTCCAGAATGTAAGGTATCTTTTCTTTTGCGCGAATACACAAAACCTCTCGCTGTTAATAATCCGAACATAGATGAAGTAATTACATTAATTGAAGAGAATGGAAAACCATCTATTGCAAAAAATATTGAGCTCCTTAAAAAAATAAACCTGCCCGCCTCTGGCGGGTTTGATGTCTGCATCGTTGCTTATCCTACTTATCCTATCGCACTGATACTTTTTCTTTCAAATATTAAAACACGTATTGGAACCGGTTACCGCTGGTATTCTTTCTTTTTCAATAAAAAAAATTATGAGCATAGAAAATACGGCGAGTACCATGAACTTGAATATAATGTTCATTTACTTCGGCATTTAGGGATTGATGAGAAAGTAACTGAAGAGAATGTCTTGTATGGAATTACTCCATCAATTGAAAATGAAGAGAGAGTAAAAAAAGATTTATTAGACCTTGGAATAAATTTTTCAAAGCCGATTATCATCGTTCATCCGGGAAGCGGCGGCAGTGCAGTTGACCTTCCAATTTCAAAGTTGAAAGAGATCGTTAATAATCTTTCCGGAGAAAATGTTGAGATATTAATCACCGGCACAACTACCGAGAAGGAACTTTGTCAATCGCTGGTTGTAAATAAATCAACAAAAAACTTAGCGGGAAGATATGATCTGGGCGGATTGATCGCTTTGATCAATCAATGTGATGTGATAATCGCAAATTCAACGGGACCGATTCACATTGCGGCGGCTCTTGGTAAAAATGTAATCGGATTTTATCCGAGATTTACGGTTGCGTCTGCAAAACGATGGGGACCGTATACAAATAAAAAAAATCTTTTTTCTCCAACTATTGACTGCACAAACTGTACTCGTAAACAATGTGAGAAACTGAATTGTATGGATAGTATAAAAACAGAAGACGTTGTTGCCGTAGCTAAGAGTATTCTTGATAAAAGATTTACGGAAAAAAAATGAACCCTATCGAGAAGAGCAAGATTAAGGACAAAAGCAAGATCATGAGCATGAGCAAGAGCACGACTTCTATAAATTTCATGATCATGTTCTTGATCTTGATCATAATCCCTTTCGCTTCTAATTATAACGCGCAGACAAAATCTGAATTCCGCAAAATTGAGAATAAAGCTTTTAAGCTTGGAGAGAAACTTACTTTTGAAGTTATCTACGGATTTGTTGTTGCCGGGATAGCAGAATATTCAATCCCAAAAATTGTTAAGCTTGCCGGTCGCGATGTTTATAATGTTGTGTTCAATGTAAGTTCCGTTTCAGCATTCGATCTGTTTTACAAAGTGCGCGATCATTACGAAACATTTATTGATGTGGAAGGAATTTTCCCGTGGCGTTTCGAACAGCACATTAGAGAAGGCGGATACTCATATGACTTCTCGGCTTTTTTCGATCAACGCAAACGTAAAGCAAAAACTTCCCAAGGTTCTTACGATATTCCAAATTATATTCATGATATAGTTTCTGCTTTTTATTTTGGAAGAACTTTTGATTACTCTAAAATGAAAGTCGGAGATAAAGTTCATCTTGAAAATTTTAATACTGACAAAGCTTATCCGCTCGATATTCTTTACAGAGGAAAAGAAACAATTTCCGTTAAAGCCGGAAAGTTTGACTGCATAATTCTTGAGCCTCTTGTTGTGGAAGGCGGACTTTTTAGAAGCGAAGGAAGTATTGTTATTTGGCTGACAAATGATGAATTAAAAATTCCCGTTAAAGTTAAAACAAAAGTTTTAGTCGGTTCTATTGATGCGGAATTAAGCAGCTATGCGGGACTAGCAGGCGAATTGAAAGCTAAGAGGAAATAATCTTAAGCAACTCACTCCCCTTTTTTATAATTTGAACTCACTATGAATGAAGATTTTCAAAATCAGCAAGGACCTGAAGAAGAAACGCACGAAGAGACAAAACTTTTTTCAACAATGTCCCCTCTCTCTGCCGCATTTATTGCATTAATCGGAATTTTTCTGCTTTATCAATTTGGCGGTGCTTTACTTACGATAGCCATCTTCGGTTTAAATTTTGAGAAAGCGGATGTTAATGCCCTCCGTTTGCTTACAATGGGCGGACAAATTCTTTTAATGCTTCTTCCTACTTTAGTTCTGGCAAGATATGTTTACCGGGATAATATTTCTATAATTCTAAGAATGCGGTTCCCTTCATTCAAAGAGATCGGCGCTTTTGTTCTTGGATTAATTCTTCTAACCCCATTACTTCAAAATTTTCTTTATTTACAAAATTTCTTGCTGCAAAGACTTGCTGCATTTAGCCCGTTCATAAAGAGCATAATGAACTCACTTGATCAGTTGGACGCTTTAATTGAAAAAACATACGGCAATCTTCTTACTTCCCACTCAGTGTTTGAATCGTCCTTTATAATTTTTGTCGTTGCGGTCGTTCCGGCTCTTTGTGAAGAAACTTTTTTCCGCGGATTCGTTCAAAAAAGTTTTGAACAAAAACTAAAACCTTCATCGAGTATTTTGATCACAGGAATATTTTTCGGATTGTATCACTTTAATCCGTACGGATTGATTGCTCTAATAGCGCTTGGAGTCTATTTCGGTTATGCGGCATACGCAAGCAATTCTATTTTTGTTCCGATGACACTTCACTTCTTTAATAATTTTATAGCTGTCCTGGCATTTTTAATTCTAGGCAAAGAAGAATTAATAAATACATCGGCAACAAAAAATGATAACGTCTTCCCCCAGCTTATCAGCTTAATAATTTTTTCAATTCTCTTCTTCTCTTATATTACTTATGTAAAAAACAATTATCATAAATTATTACCCAAGCATTCGGAGGAGTTATGATTTGCCCAAAATGTGAATGCGAATATGTTGACGGAATTAAAGTTTGTTCGGATTGCGGAATTGATCTAATTCCCGTTGAAGAGTTTGAAGGAAATCTTAGTCATCCCAAAGATTGGGTTATTGTTTACACAGGTAATGATCTAATTGAAACCGAGATGCTGAAAGCAAATTTAAACGGTGCAGAAATTGATTCTATTATTATTTCGCAAAAAGACCGGAGCTATTTGTATTTAGGCGAAGTCTCTCCTATAAAATTACTTGTTAAAAGAAAAGATGCCGATGAAGCTTTACAAATCATAAACGATATCTTTGAAAGCAAAGTTGACGACGAGGAATAGATGGCAAAAAAATTAGGTAATCTATCTATGCGTGTTATTGTTGGTCTTATCGGAATTCCGCTGCTTGTAATTCTAAGTCTTATCGGAAAAATTCCGTTTTTAATTCTTGTGCTTGCCATCGGTTTGGTCTCTTATTTTGAATTTACCCGGATGATGCGAAACAAACACAGTTATACAAACAAACTGATCGGTTATCTTTCCGTTGCTGTGATAATTGTAAACGAGTACAAACCCATTATTGATTACCATATACTATTATTATTGATCACAGTTTTACTTTTGCTTTTTGAATTATTCAGGAATAAAGACTCGGCGGTTTCAAATATCGGATCAACACTTTTTGGAATTTTTTATATTGGAATTTTATCAGCCGCAATAATTGACCTGCGTGAGTTTTACAGAGATTCCATTTTTACATATCCTCAAGGAGGATATTTGATAATCTCAATTCTTGCATCAATCTGGATCTGTGATTCAGCTGCATATTTTATCGGATCTGCTTATGGTAAACATAAATTGTTTCCGCGTGTTAGTCCTAATAAAAGTTGGGAAGGTGCAGTTGCCGGTTTTGTTTTTTCTGTTGCCTGTATGATAGCTGCTCATGAATTCATTTTAGATTTCATGGAATTGAAAGATGTAATCGTTATTGGATTTATTGTTGGTTTGTTTGGACAGATCGGTGATCTGATAGAAAGTTTAATTAAGCGTGATTCTCATGTAAAAGATTCATCGTCAATAATTCCCGGACATGGCGGAATTCTAGATCGGTTTGATTCGTTGTTATTCACAGCACCAGTTGTATATTTGTACTTAATTTTATTTTAGAGTGAGAAAAAAATATGGATCCAGAAAATTTTAAAATTGTTTAATGATGATAATTTAATTGTAAAAATACAGAGGAAACTTCCACAACTTTTTCAGATTGCTGAACTTGAAAATCAAAGAGGAGGGAAGACGGGAATGGAAATTGGATTTGACAGAGAGAGAATATTGGTTTCATTATTAATCTATTCTTTTGGTGACTCAAATGTCAATACTAATTTTCCAGCAAATGAAGCTGAACTTGATGTTAAGGTATTTGATGAGCCAATTTCAATTAAAACTATTACTAATAAATATCTGAATGGAATTAAAATTAGTTGGACTGTTGAAGCTATAAGTGCTGAAGAATTCAAGACCAATTACGAACCATCTTGTCACATATTACTGACACAAATAAACTGGGAAAGTATTGGTAATCTTTTTTTAATTCCAATTAAAGTGCAAAAAGAAGTTCTGCAAACAATAGGAAAAGATAGTTATATTAAGTTACCGCCTAGAGCAACTAATCCTAGAGGAAGTGAAATCTACCAAGAAGCTATGAATACTTTAGTAACTCATCCTGAAACAAAAAGGATTGAGATTTATTGGAAAAAAGAAAAGGTAACATTTAATCAATATTCCAGGTGGATTGAATTATGGGAACAGGACTAAAATTAATTAAAACAGGTACACAAACAAGTTCATTTGGTACTAGTGGAAGAATTAATCATGACTCATCTAAGTTTTATGGAAGTCGTCTTTATGAAGGATTGAAAACTTCTGATGCTACTAAATACATAGAAAATAAATTAGGCGATAAAATTATTGATAGTATATTTTGCAGTTCAAGTGATAATATGAAAGAATTGCCGGATAATTGTATCCATCTAATGATTACATCACCACCTTACAATGTTACAAAAGAATATGATGAGGATTTAAGTCTTGAGGAATATAAAGATTTGCTTTATCGAGTTTGGAAAGAGACTTATCGCGTATTAGTTCCCGGTGGAAGGGTGTGTATTAATATTGCAAACTTAGGGCGGAAGCCATATATCCCATTACATAGTTATATTATTGAGCAAATGGCTGCTCTTGGCTTTTTAATGCGCGGAGAAATTATCTGGAATAAAGCTTCAAGTGCAAGTCCTTCGACAGCTTGGGGTAGCTGGTTATCAGCAGCGAATCCTGTTTTAAGAGATATTCATGAATACATTCTTATTTTCTCAAAAGGATCTTATTCTTTACAATCTAAAGGCAAAAAAAGCGATATGACTAAAGAAGAGTTTCTCGAATGGACAAAAAGTGTTTGGACTTTTTCAGCGGTATCCGCAAAAAAGATAGGACACCCAGCACCTTTTCCTGAAGAACTTCCAAGACGACTTATTAAACTATTTTCATTTAAGGGTGATATTATATTAGATCCATTTGTTGGTAGTGGAACTTCATGTTTATCAGCGTTAAAAAATGACCGCCATTATATCGGCTACGATGTAAATAAAAAATATGTAACACTAGCTGAAAATAGGATTGCACAATTCATAGAACAAGAAAAACTATTTTAGTTTTGTATACCTTGAACATTTCATCTTAATGACTTACAAAAATAAAATTTCCATAATTACACTTGGCTGTTCAAAGAACACTGTAGATTCCGAACGTTTAATGAGTCAGCTTAAGTTTAATAATTTTGATTTGACCGATGATCCCAATCAAGCGGATTCAGTTATAATAAACACATGCGGATTTATAGATGCGGCTAAAGAAGAATCCGTGAATACGATTCTATCTGCTATTGAGTTAAAGAAACAAGGAAAGTTAAAAAAAGTTGTTGTTGCCGGATGTCTTTCCGAACGGTATATGAATGACCTTAGGAAAGAAATTCCCGAGGTTGATTCTTTCTTTGGTACGGAAGCATACGAAGGAATTGTACGTGAGTTCGGCGGTAACTTAAAATATGAACTTCTCGGCGAAAGAATAATTACAACACCAAAACATTTTGCTTATCTGAAAATTTCCGAAGGATGCGATAATCCCTGTTCGTTTTGTGCAATCCCTTTGATGCGCGGACTTCATAAGACAAAGCCGATGGATCAACTTCTTGCAGAAGCAGAATCTCTCGCCCGTCAAGGTGTGAAAGAATTAATACTCATTGGTCAGGATACAACAGATTACGGAATTGATCTTTACGGAAAAAGAAATCTTGCTGAGTTGATGAACAAGCTTTCAAAAATTAACGGCGTAGAATGGATCCGTTTACTTTATGTTTATCCTTCTCACTTCCCCGATGATCTAATGAATGAAATGGTAAACAATCCCAGAATTTGCAAATACATTGATGTACCGCTCCAGCATATTTCCGATACGGTCTTAAAATCTATGAGGCGCGGTATAACGCAACGCAGAACAAAAGAACTTTTATACACGCTTAAAGAAAGAATTCCCGGTCTATCTTTACGTACAACTTTTATAGTCGGTTATCCTAATGAAACTGAAAAGGAGTTTGAGGAACTTTGCAGTTTTATCCGGAATATAAAGTTCGATCGTTTAGGTGTTTTTACTTATTCGATCGAAGAGAATACTCCGAGTTTTATTCTCGGCGATCCGGTTTCTCAAGAAATCAAAGAAGAACGGAAAGCAATATTGATGGAGATTCAAAAAGAAATCTCTGAAGAAAAGAACCGTTCTTTTATTGGAATGAGAATGAAAGTTCTTATTGATTCGCTGGATAACGATTATTATGTGGGACGATCCGAACGTGATGCCCCCGAAGTGGACGGAGAGGTTTTAATTGATGCAAAAAGCAATACACTTAATATCGGCGAATTTTATCACATTGAAATTTACGATTGCAATGATTATGATTTATTTGGTAATTTACCTGCGGCAGGCAGATTTGATCGAGAAAAAGGAGTTAAGTAAGTGAAAAAAATATTATTAATAATGATTTTTTTGACTTCTATTGTTTCCGCACAGGTTGAATATTCCACCAACCTGAAGGACGGAAAAACAATAGGTTTTTCTGTGGATGTCGGCGGATTTAAAAGCTCTGTTACAAATAAAACACGAATGGATTTCTTTGTTCAAGTTCCTTATTCAAGCATTCAATTCGTTAAGAAAGATGACGGCTTTTATGCTAACTATAATATTACATTGTCATTTACCGATGAAAGTAAAATGTATATTATTTTTGAACGGAATTGGAAAGAAAAAGTTAAAACAACAGATTTCGAACAAACACTTTCAAGCGAGAATTTTAATCTTAGCTACAAAACTTATGATCTCAATCCGGGAAAGTATTTTGTTAAATGTATTGTAGAAGATTCCGATTCAAGAGCCGCTTCATCAAAAGAAATCCCTCTTGTAGTTAAACAAATATCCGATTCATTAGGCGTAAGCGATTTGATGTTAGTCGCAGAATATGTCAAGGATCCATCAGGTGAAAAAATTATTCCAAATGTTACAGCATCCGTAACTAATAGAAGTACTTCTATTCCTCTCTATTTCGAAATTTACTCCGACAAAACACGCGATATCAATATTGAATACTCATTGGATGATCTTAAAAAGAATACATCATTCAAACAGATGGAACATTTAAAGGTAAATCCCGGAACAAATTTGATAAAACACACTATTAACAATGTAAGTTTTTCAATCGGCGGATATCTTCTTAATGCAGTAATAAAAGACAATGATTGGAAAATAATTACTTCAGTAGAGAAAAAAATATTTTCAAAAATTCACGGCGTACCATTAGCTATTACTGATCTTAATAAAGCGGTTGACCAAATCGTTTACATTGCATCTCCCGAAGAATTAGATTTCATAAAGGAAGGAAAAAGCTACGAGGAAAAACTGGAACGGTTTTTAAGTTTTTGGGATAAGAAAAAGCCGAATTCCAAAACAACTGATAACCCGATACTATATGAATACTTCCGCCGTGTTGATTATGCAAACAAAAATTTTAAAGGATTAGGAGATGGATGGCGTTCAGATATGGGAATGATCTTCATTACATTCGGTCCGCCAAGCAGTGTTGAAAGACATCCGCTGGATTCAAATACTAAACCTTATGAGATTTGGGATTATTATGAACTGAACCGAAGTTTTGTTTTTATTGATCAAACAGGATTTGGTGATTACCGATTATTAGATCCCGATTACAGCAGATGGCCTGGATATAGACCGTAATTTAGAACTCAGAGCGTAGAGCGCAGAGTTTATAATATCTGCGTTCTACGTTCTTCACTCTACGTTAATAAAAATGATTCTCACTGTAACATTAAATCCTTTACTGGAACGAAGATTATTTTTTGATTCTGTTGAACTTGGAAAATCAAACCGTTCCGAAAAAGATTTTTTTACATCCGGCGGAAAAGGAATCAATGTAAGCAGACAATTAAATTTCCTTGGCGAAAAGAATTCTGCATTAACATTTCTTGGCGGAAACAACGGAAAGATTTTGCGCCACTGCCTCATACAAGATAAAATTGATTTTACCGTTGTCTCTACAAAATCCAAAACACGATCCGCTGATTTAATAATTGAAGAAAAAAATAATCGCGTTACCACTTACTTCGGTTTGATTAGCAATATAACTCTTGAAGAAGCCGCGGACTTCAAACTCAAACTTGATAAAATGATACAGAACTGTTCGATCGTAGTTTTCGCGGGGAGTTCGCCATGCACTACGACCGATGATATCTTCTCGTATGGAATTGAGCTTGCAAACCGGTACGATAAAATTTCCATACTTGATACTTATGGTTCTCATTTAATGAATTGTATAAATTCCGAGCCGACTGTAATCCACAACAATGTTGATGAAGTTGAGAGATCGCTTGGCATTACTCTCAGTGATGAAAAAGAAAAATTTGAATATTTACATCAGCTTTATGCAAAGAATATTAAGTTGATGTTTTTGAGCGATGGCGCAAATTCTCTTTATGCAGAAAAATTTGATTTCAATTATAAAGTTGATCCGCCAAAAGTAAGTGTAATTGATGCAACCGGAAGCGGCGATGCTTTTGTAGCAGGAATTGCCTACGGTTTGGAAAATTCTCTTGTGTTTGATCGGTTCGTAAAAATTGGAGTCGCTCTTGGCTCAGCAAATGCTTCTAAACTTTCAACCTGCGATGTTACCTTTGACGAAATGAATTCATATGTTGAGCATATTAAAGTTTCTACGATCGGTAAAAAGATGAAGATAATTGATGACTCGCCGAATTATTAATTACCTCTGCGTTCTTCGCGCTTTCCTCAGCAGTCTTTGCGTTTTTGCTTTTAACCGCAGAGAACGCAAAGAATCCGCAAAGCACGCAAAGATATTTTTAGTTTTTATTCTGATTAATATCATCTTTCATGTTCACACACCAGCACAAATTATTTCAAAAATTGAGATCTCCGGAAATAAAACTTTTCCACAGAGTGATTATTTAAGCTGGGTAAATATTTCCACAGGACAAAAATATTTCCATGGTATAGAAGATTCATTAAGAACACGAATTGCTTCTGTACTGAATGAACGCGGATATTATAATTTTTCCTTCAACAATATTTCTACAGAAAAAATTGATTCGGTAAAAACACTATTAAAAATAGACATAGCCGAAGGAATGCCAACTCTTATCAATAAGATTCACTTCAACAGTCATGTTAAAGATTCTCTTATCATAAACAATATTCTCTCACAATTAGAAAAAGAAATTTTTATTAGGACAAACATTGAATCCGTTTTCTCAGAAATTATAGATCACTACGAAAACAAAGGATTCCCTTTTGCGTCTGTCAAAATTGAATCTGTAGAATTTATCAACGATTCGACAAGTGATAATCATTTTGTAAATCTTTATTTAAGTATAGATGAAGGCACTAAAAGTACGATAGATAAAATAGAAATTGCCGGCAATGATAAAACAAAAGATTATGTGATAACACGTGCAGTTCAGATTTACGCTGGAGAAGAATATTCTCAAAAATATATTGATGCGGTTCCCGAAAAATTAAATCGTCTCCGTTTCTTTGAACCCGTTGAACAGCCAGCTTTTTATTTTAACTCTAAAAAAGAAGGTGTGTTAAAAATTTCGATAAAGGAGAAAGAAACAAATTTCTTTGACGGTATTGCCGGATATGTTCCAGCAGCGAATGATAAAGAGAGCGGCTACTTAACCGGATTTGTAAATGTGAACTTGAGAAATCTATTTGGTACGGGACGCGCTGCTTTTTTCCGATGGCAGCAGGAAAACCGTTACTCGCAGGAGTTAGAACTGCGTTACCTTGAGCCGTGGCTTTTTGGATTTCCATTCAACTTAGAAGGCGGATTGTTCCAGCGAAAGCAAGACTCAACTTATGTTCAAAGAAATTTTGAGGGACGTTTGGAATTTCTAGCAACAAGCAAAATATCGGCATCCGTATTGGTTGCCGCCCAATCAACAATTCCATCCGAGCAAAACGCAAATAGGTTTACCGTGTTTAATTCTTCCGCATTTACAAGCGGAGTTAATTTGAGAATTGATACACGGGACGATTCCTACTCGCCGACTGAAGGAATATTTTTCAACAACACTTATTCATACACCTCAAAAAAAATAAACGGTCCGGCTGATTTCATCTCTCCAACTACAAATACTAAAGTTACTTTACAGCGGCTCGAATTTGATTTTGTATTTTTCAAACAGTTTTTCAACAAACAAGTTGCAGCACTCGGTGTTCATGGAAGAGAATTGCGAGGTGATGCTGTTGAATTGAGCGATCTTTATTTCCTCGGCGGAACAAATTCTCTGCGCGGTTACAGAGAAAAACAATTTCAAGGGAATAGAATTCTGTGGTCTAATCTTGAATACAGATTACTTCTTACGCGCCGTTCATTTGCTTTTTTATTTTTTGACGGCGGATATTTTTTACGCAATGGGGAGAAGCAAAAAAACATACCAGAGAATTCATCTTTTAAGATCGGTTACGGTTTTGGTTTGAACATTGAAACCGGGCTCGGTGTTCTCGTTGTAAGTTTCGCACTCGCTAAAGGTGATTCATTCGGCGAAGGTAAAATTCATTTCGGAATTATTAATGAGTTCTGATCTGGATGCTGGATGCTGGATACTGGATACTAGATACATGATGATGGATACTTGGAGCTAGGTCTCGTTGCTTACAGCTTTTAAGCTTGTTTTTTGAAAAAATATTTTTAAGTTGCACTTAAACTTATGTCGGAAAGGACTTGAATTTTGTAGAAATAGAAAAACGTCGATACGAACTCGCTTCATTTCTTCCACAGATTAATGGACTTCCTAAAGCATTAGTTCTTTTTTCTTTTTATGAAAAACTTCTCTTAACCAAAGATGTAAATCTAATAGATGCTTTCTCTCCGGAGTTTATCGAAGAGTATCTCTCTGAGCTCGATTCCTACTCGCCATTTTATTCTGAACCGGAAAAAACCCAAGGCATAATTGATCAGCTTCAGTTCTTAAAAACAACTCGTATGCTTGTAGGTTATTCACAACGGATCAATGTCATCATCCGCTCACTATCAAACAAGCTTAGTAATCTTTATTCAATACTAAACGGTGCAAATGATTTTACAACTTTCAAAGGAGAATTGCTTTTCCCATTAATCGGAAAATTGATAACATCAGCCGACAGCATTAGTTATTCATCAATCGAAAAATTAAAAATTAGAATTATCCCATCTAAAGAAAAAGATTCTTTCATTTTCATTCCTTCTGATCTAAAAGATGAAGAACTCGAAGAGCAATCAAAAATTTGTTTTAAGCTTGCATTCAATTATCTAAGTGCATACAAAACAAAATTTCACAAATTCCATGAAGTTCTTATTTACTTCGATAACCTTCATGCTAAGTATAATGGTAAATCTTTAGGTATAGTATTAACGATTGGTATTATTGAGCGACTGTCTTATGTATACAATTTACCTTACATCACCTATGTAAAAAGCAATATTGCTTCAACTGGCGAAATAGACAAGAATGGTAGTCTTATTTCTATTGGAGAAAACAACATAGTCCGTAAAGTTGAATCTGTGTTCTACTCTAATATTGATACGATTGTAATTCCTAAAGCAGATGAAATACCAGCAACCTCAAAGCTTAAAGAATTGAATGAGAAATTTCCCGAACGAGTTTTAAATATTATTCCGGTTGTGAATCTCACAGATCTTTTAACCCGCCGTAACCTTGTTGATATTAAAAAACAATCTGCCGTTATTAGAACAGCAAAAAATATTAAAAAAAACTGGGTTGCTGTTTCACTTAGCTTTATCATACTTCTAATAATTGGTTTTATTTGGATTAGAGAGTTCGATGATAACCCGGCTCAATTATTCAATGACGGCAATAAGCTTTTTGTAAAAAACAAGTCTGGTAAAATACTGTGGTCAAGATTTAGATGGCGAGTTCCAGTTTTGTGGCAGATTAATGATAGTTATTTTCGAACTGATGAAAAAATAGTTGATATAGATCTAGATGGTATAAATGAAATGCTACTATGTCATGAACCCCAAGAAACTCTAAATTCACAAAATGAATATGGAAGAATTGTTTGTTTGAATAAAGAGGGCAAAGAGATTTGGAAATATATTTTTACAGATACGGTTTCATCTCAAAGAGAATTCTTGACACCACCGTATGAAATATTTTTAATTGATACTATTTCAAGTAAAGGGCAAAGACAATTAGTTGCAATTGCTAGAAATAAAACATCTTTTAGTTCGGCTCTTTTTAGATTAGACCTTAAAACAGGTAAAAGATTAGATGGCACTTCATGGAACTCCGGTCATATCGTGGAAGGAATTATTGAGGATGTTGATCAAGACAACTTAAAAGAAATTATATTTATAGCCTACAATAATGGATTCGAAAAGATTAGTACCGTAATTATTCGGTTAGATGATTTGATCAATACGAAAGTAGTGCCTACTACACAAGATTATCTTATAAATAAATTTCCTATCTCTGAATTAAAAGCGATGGTTCTTTTTCCGAACACAGATTTTAGTAAATATTTAGAATTAAGAATGGCATTAATACATCAGGGGAACTTAGATTTTCGTATTGCGGATAAAACATTAACTCAAAGAATCTTTCAAAATGAGAATGAGAGAGATGCTTCTATCTATTTTACATTCAACTCAAGCTTAAAAGAATTTGATATGTTTATGGACAGTAAATTCAGAGTTTTGAGAGATACACTAGTCGCACATGGTAAGTTACAACCTCCTTATTCGGATACACCGGAATATAAAGAATTGCTTACAAGTCAAATTCAAGTTTGGGATGGAGAGAAGTTTATACTTTTGGATGAATGGAAAAAGAAGAGAGCGGCTAAGTAAGCGAGCTCTCTCCACCCAACACTACATAAAGTAAAGATTATTTGATACTATTTTAAGAGTAACATCTTTTTTGTTTGAATATTATTTCCGCAAATCGCCTGATAAAAATAAGTGCCGGAAGCTAATTTACTGCCGTTATTATTTTTACCGTCCCAGGTAACTTCATATTCACCTTTAACTTTATTTTCATTTAAAAGCACTTTTACAAGTTCTCCGCTGATATTATATATTAGAATTTTTACTGGGAGGCTTTCAGGTACCGAAAAATTTATTTTTGTTTCTGGATTAAATGGGTTTGGGTAGTTCTGTTCTAACTTGTAATCGGTACCTATGTTAGTATCAGGATCACCTTGAATAATCGATGTTGGAAAGTTGTCTTTACTAAATACATATGCCACAAAGAAACCAGTATTATCCCCAAATGAATAATCATTGTATCCAAGGAATAACGGCCCCGAAATATTCGCTTTAAAGCTAAAAATTCTACCTACATAAAAAGGTGTTCCATTCGATCCGATTTTCCCTATAACAGAAGCTGATGGAAAATCTGGCAATGGGGTTCCCGCGACAGGGGGCCATCCTTCAGGACCAGTATACATTCTATGTTGTTTATAGGAACCTCCTCGTGCAGACGCAATACCTTCTACCAAGATTGTATAAGTTTTACCGGAGCTTATGCTTATGGAAGTTGCACTCCATGCCGTTGCAGGATTAATATACTCTACTTGCGCACCAAATGGTTCCAAGTAAGTAATATCTTGGGCATTACAGAATGTAATAACTGCTAAGTATAATACGGTAAATAAAAATATTCTTTTCATTTTTTTTTACTCCCTTTATTGTTGAGTTATGTAATACTAATAATTCCACATAATGTTCTTTTGGAAAAAGAAGAACTAAATTTTTTTGATTTTGAGTTAGAATAGTAAAACAGTTAAGATGTTTTTTCAATAATCTGAAGACTGTGGGATTTTTGTGCATATTCCATTAAATCCTCATAATTGGTGGAGCGGAACTCCTTAAATTTGCTATAAAAACAAGCTTAGTAGATATTTATCCTTTCAAATCACAAGTCTATCATCCAATTTGCAAGCTTCACGACTAAGCAATATTCATAGTATCCTTTCTATTCAATATTCAAATCGGTTGTAATTCCTATAAATTATACTAAATTTGTGGAGTGTAATTCCATAAATTTAGCTGAAAATTGGGAATATGATAAAACGATACTTCGAAATAGATAATTTACTTCAAAACCAAAAGGTGCTGGTAATCTATGGACCTCGCCGTGTGGGAAAAACCACACTACTTAAAAATTATCTTACCGGCTTCCCTCAAAAATATAAACTCGATTCCGGAGACAATATATCGGTACAACATATTCTAAGCTCGCAGGATTTTGTTTTAATAAAAGATTATGCACAAGGTTACGATTTAATAGCAATTGATGAAGCCCAGCAAATTAAAAATATCGGTATGGGACTAAAGATTTTAGTTGATAATAACCCCAACTTAAAAATTATAGTTACCGGTTCTTCTTCTTTTGATCTTTCGCAGAAAATTGGTGAGCCGCTAACCGGCAGAAAGCGGACAATTACATTATATCCATTTTCCCAGCAAGAACTACTTGCTAAATACAATAAGTTTGAGCTGAAAGAAAAATTGGACGAGTTTCTTATTTTCGGTTCATATCCTGAAGTAATTACAACAGAAACACGATCAGAAAAAATTGAAGTACTTAATGAACTTGTAAATTCATATTTGCTAAAGGATATTTTAGCAATTGAAAATATACGCGGTTCAAAATCTTTGTTCGATCTACTAAAACTTCTTGCTTTTCAGGTTGGCAGTCAAGTTTCCTTAAACGAATTATCAACACAATTAAAGATTGATGTGAAAACCGTTGGGAGATACATTGATATTTTAGAAAAGGGATTTGTTATTAAACGGCTAAGTGCATTCAGCAGAAATTTAAGGAATGAAGTAGCTAAAAAATCTAAGTATTATTTTTGGGATAACGGAATAAGAAACGCAGTAATATTACAGTTCAATCAATTAAAAAATAGGAATGATGTTGGACAGCTATTCGAAAATTTTATGATGCTTGAGAGAATTAAATATCTTTCAAATAATTTTATTCACACTCAATCATATTTCAGGCGTACTTATAGCGGTCAAGAGATTGATCTTATAGAAGAGCGTGAAGGGAAATTACTGGCTTTTGAATTTAAATTTTCGGAAACGGCAAGTGTAAGAGCCCCAAAAGATTTTTTAAATGAGTATATTGATTCAAAATTTTCTGTGGTCAATACTAAAAATTATCTCGATTTTATACTATAATGAAATGTGAAATAGAAATACTATTAAACAAGAAGGAAATCTCTCATACTCAACTTAAACAGATAATAAAACCAATCTATTAAAATTTCTTTGGCTCTGCTCAACAAAAAATACCAAACTGACTTTTCGAATCTTTTATACCTGGGATTAACTTTTCAAGACTTTGCAATAGACGCTGTTACTCCTCTTTTCATACAAGATAAATCCGGTGAACTCCCGATAAGAAAAGCATTATTAAGCTGGGATAAAGAAATAAACGATGAAGCTTCTGCTTATTATTTTTTATCTAAAATAATTGGGAATAGAATTGAACAAGAAATAGCAAGGAAATTAAAAGAAGCCGATCCATTCTTTGGAAAGATATTAAGAAGCGTTAATCATTTAGTAGAAACAAACAGAATAAATAAAGTTAGCTGGTTTGGTGTTGCCTATCTTATTGAGAAGGGACAAAATGAGATTACTCAAAAACCGATTGAGCCGGAATTTATAGAATCCTTGCCGGCAAAATTATTTATTGACGCGAATGAAAAAATAATCTCAAGTTTATTTTCATACATAAAAACTGAAACAGAATTCTTCCCGGTAATTCCTCTAAATGCTCTTATAAGAAAAATAAAACAAGTTAATGGCAGTTTCTTGCAGCAAAGAAGTTCGGAATCAACCGAAGAGCACTTTGAAGAAGAGCTGAATGTTGAAAGCGTTGTTAGTGATAGTCTAAATGCGGTAAAAGATAGATTAGCGAAATTATATTTAGGTAAAGGAAAATTAAACGATAACGAAACAGAAGTTTTCAAGAAAGTTTTAGTAGAACTCTCGAATGATTTGAAAGACGGCGGTATTTCCCGCGGTTTGTATGAGTATGTAAAACCACATATGATTGATCTAAGCAAAGAAGATTTTTACAAGCGCTATCAGCAAACGTTAGATTATCTGTTAAGATTGCTTAAAAAAGAAATTGCGGTACGTCTAGAAGATACGGATCGCTGATTTTCCAAATTGTATGAATATGGTATTATTTAATAGTTAGAAAAAGAAATTACATAGCCATGATCATTCGATCGTGGATTGAAAGGCAAACATGCAAAACCATATAAAAATAAGAGAAGAAGACATTTATAGATTCGTATTCTCTCCGGAAACTCTCTCAAAAGATAAGTTTGATTACTTAACTGCAAACCGGGAACGATTCAAAGTCGAAATTGCTCTTTGTTTAGAGATAACCAATACTTCCAACACTGAAGAGATCAGATCTTTAACAGAAGCAGTTTTACAAAAGATAAATTCTCCGAACGTAATTAAGCTATTGCCTCAAATCTCCAAACCAATCGAGGAAAATGGACTAAAACTCGCGGCGGCGTCAGTTCTAAAAGAAAAGAAATCAAACTCAATGTCGTTCACAGATTCGGAATCAAAATACCTTGTCAGAATTGTGAAAACAGATTCACAAAACTTGCTTTACCTTTTCACTGAAGATAAAACAAAACAGAAATACATAATAAAACTGTTCCCTTCCGAAGTGGAATATCAAATAACCGATATCTCTCAACCGATTGAAATTATTGAAGAAAAAGTTATCGACGGAATTGTACTTGAATAGAAGCACATCAATTAACTTCATTTTCTCTCAAATCTCGGTTCATAAATTGGGTTAAATCATTCCGTTTGATCTACAAGTTTGATAAATCTCTACACCGCTACGAATTTAGTAGTCCTTCGAACAGCTTGCCCGTCTTATTGCTTCGGCATGCTGGGCGGTAGAGAAACCAACTAGATGAGGTAAAACCTTTCAATAGCCTATATGCCCGGGAAATTCTTATTCAATATCTCCATCATTGCACGCCGGTTTTTGTATTGGATACGGAATTGCCCGACTATCATTCTAACTTTTTCCTCTCCGCCACTTAATTTTTGCATCTTCTTTAAATAACTAACAGCATTAGTATAAATATCGCGTCCGGTATTCATTGCATATGTTTTAATTGCCGGTTCAAAAAGTTGAATAATTTTTTCGGGGTAATCATCTTTCAATTGATTTGCGTATTTATCTAAAAATTCAATGTGAGTAGAATTTATCTCTAATAATTTTAATAGCTGGTCTTTGTAATTCTCTTCAATAAAAATATCAGCTAACAAAGTAGCATTGGAATAGTCGGCACTTTTTGAAGTTCCCTTGATTTTATCTAATATTTTTTCGCATTTAGCCGCCCAATCATTAAGATCATAAGCTGTTTTTAATTTTTTATAATATTTCATTTTGTCATGTGTTCTAAAAAACAATTCTTCAGAAACTTCCCGGATTCTTTTTATATCCATTTTTTTTTCATAAATATCGAGCATTATTTCTTTCCAGTAGATTTCATCCCATGAATGGCTTTCTTTTTTTACAGTGCTAATTCCCTCGTTACATAATTCAATTGCTAAATCATAATCTTTACTTTTGACAGCTCTTTCTATCATCATCTTAAGAAATTCGGTATAACGTCTATTTCCTTCAATTAATTTCCATGCTTCTTCAGTTTTTCCCTTTTCCAGAAGATATTCAACTTTAGTTTTTGTGAGCCGAACTATTCCGAATTCCGAATATGATTTTAATTTCTCAATTTCAATTCGATCATCAATAAGTTTGAAAAATTGTTCTTCCTGTTCAGGTAAAGAAATGAGTGTTGATATCAGATCTAATAGATCATTATTGAATGATAGTTCATGGTATTTCTCTTTTGGATATTCTTTATAGAAATATTCAAATAAATTGTCTTTCAATTCCGGCGGTGCCTTTTCAATGATTTGTTGGAACAAATCAAATACAGAATATAAAATCTGACCAATGCCCCCGTCCGAATCATCCATTTCTTCGGCAAACAAAGGCACTTCCTCAAGAAGAGTTTTACAAATTGCAAGACTCTCGGCAATATTTTTGTTGTCGAGTAAATCGCTTGCCTTGTTGATTAATTCTGCAAGAGGACGGATTAATCGTGGCGCTGAATGATAATCGATGAACCCACCGCGCCCCATAGCCGCTTTGTAAATATTTTGTACAATAATTCTATACTTGCTGTCACTATCCTCGTCGAGATATTCAGCAAAGTGAGCAATAAATGAATTCTTTAATCCCTTGTTTGATGAAAATTGCATAAGAAGAAAATTTTTTAATTCTTCAACTTTTACCTTTTGTAATATCAAATCGGTATAATCTTTTTTATTTCTTTTTGGATCTCTTTCCTTCTCTGGTAAATTTTCTGTGGCATGATTTCCGGTTATTGCATAAAGTACCGCTACCACATGTTTGCATATTGAACCTTCAAATGGGCATTCGCAATCCCACTCTAATATATCTTCATTGTGCACTTCAACTGTTACAAAATAAGTTTCTGTACCGTCAACTTCAGCAGTCCAGTTGCCCGGTTCAATTTCCTCAAGCTCTCTAACACGTCCTTTCTTAAAATAATTTTGCCCTCTTCCGACTATTACTTCACTAATTTGTTCATCGAAATTTTGAAGTGTCATATTCATAATTTTATTCCATTTTGTACTTGCTGCTCTAACATTGAAAGTTGTTTATTTAGTTTGCAATTTAATAAAAGAGAATAGAAACTTTACATGAAAACCAATCCATTTTCTTATTATATGCGTTCACTTAAAACATTTGACAACAAATTCCTCTCTCGTAAAATCAAATTTCTCGCCGGGTGCGACGAAGCCGGACGAGGACCGATAGCCGGACCTGTTGTTGCAGCGGCGGTAATATTCGACAAAAAAACTTTTCATAAAGAGATCAACGATTCAAAACAAATCCCCGAAAAGAAACGTGAAGAATTAATTAATTGGATTTTACAGAACTGTTTATGCTACGGAGTTGGTATTATTGATCATCAAGAGATCGAAGAGATAAATATTTTACAAGCATCGCTAAAAGCGATGAAGATCGCCGTATCAAAGCTTGCAAAAAAACCAAATCTGATTTTAATAGACGGAAATAAATCTTTCCCGTCGGAGATCGAAACAAAAACAATTGTTAAAGGCGATGCAAAATCATTTTCTATTGCCGCAGCTTCTATAATTGCAAAAGTAACTCGTGATAAAATAATGAAAGAGGCACACGAAAATTTTCCTGTGTACTCTTGGAATCACAACAAAGGTTATGCAACTTTAGAACATAGAGTTGCCGTTAAAAAATTTGGGGCTTCGCCTTTTCACCGTAAAGGTTTTTTAAGCAGGATTTTAAATGATAATATTCAGGAGAAATTATTTTAGACTGTCACTCTGAACAAAGTGAAGAGTCTTATGATCTGAGTATTAGATTCTTCGTCGTCCCGATAAAAATCATCGGGCCTCCTCAGAATGACAAATAGAGAATTATGGAACAAAATAAACGCGATACCGGAAATTACGGAGAAGAGCTCGCTTGCCGATTCTTAAAAAATCTTGGCTATGAGATCGTAGAGCAAAATTATCAGTTTGGACATGGTGAAATTGATATAATAGCAAAGGATAAAGAAACTCTCGTTTTCGTGGAAGTTAAATACAGGCAAAATTTAGAATATGGCCCACCGGAACTTTCTATTCCGATAAGCAAACAAAAACAGATCAGAAAAACTGCTGAAGCTTATCTTTATGAGAAGAAAATTAAAGATGTGCCTTGCAGAATAGATGTGATAGCAATTCTACATTTAAAAGATACAAAACCGAAGATCAATCATATCATAAATGCGTTTTAAGCCGAAGAGAAAATTTTGTTAGAGTGTTTCAAGAATTGTTCTCATCTGAGTTTTGAAATGCTCCAGATCTTCTTCTAAAATACCCCAAACAATATCGAGGTTAATACCAAAGTAATCATGAATTAATCTATTTCTTAAATTTGCAATGTTTCTCCATTCCACTAAAGCATTTTTATTCTTTATTTCATCTGAAACTTTTCTTACTGCTTCACCTATTATTTCAAGATTTCTAACGACAGAATCTTGAGTTTTTAAATCGGAAAGAAATTGATTATAATTTATACCTTCTACATAACTCTCGATTCTTCTGATTGCTTCAAGTATATCTATTAATAATTCTTTATCACCCCTAAGCATAAATAATATTCTTTTTTATATTAAAGGCAATCTCTTCATTGCGAATCGAGTTTACACCTTCAATAGTGAGCAAATCTATTTTTTTGTTTAATTTTTTTTCAAGATAATCAGCAAGAGAAAAAAATTTAAATCCTATCGGTCTTTCAAATTCAACAACTAGGTCTATATCGCTATCGGAATTAGAAGAGTCCGATGCGAATGATCCAAATAATCCGACTCGTTTCACTTTAAACTCATTTGAAATAAAAGGTAATTCTTTGCGCAACTTTTCAAGTATTTCTTCTTTTTGTTTCATTCTTTTTCCATTTGTTGTAATCAAAGATAATGAAATTGGAATTATTATGGAATTCATTCTTAATAACTCAATAATCACGTCATACTTGTATTCAACTTTATTAATTAACCGACAAGATTACTAATCAGTGCTTCAATCTATTCTATACTTTTGCTATTTTGATCTGGTCATAAAAATTAATACTTATCTAAATGAATTTACCACGTATCAGATACGGAAGACGATTAAACTACTCGGACTATCTCTACAATTTCTTTGCTACACTAACCGGTTTAACAATATTCAACTGGGAATTTTTTAAGCAGGCATTCATACCTCCTTACGAAATCGCCGAAATAAAAAAACACATGACGGAACTCGGTGTTAAAACTCTTGGAATTGTTAGTATCACCGGATTCATCATAGGACTTGTTCTTGCAATGCAGAGCCAGCCGGTAATGCAAAGATTTGGTGCAAGCGATTTTTTACCCGCAATGGTTTCACTATCTGTTGTACGAGAACTTGGACCCGTTATCACGGCATTAATATTTGCCGGACGTGTTAGTTCCGGTATAGGCGCAGAGCTTGGTTCGATGCGAGTTACGGAACAAATTGATGCAATGGAAGTTTCCGCAATTAATCCCTTCAATTATCTTGTAGTTACTCGTGTTATTGCAACAACTATGGTTCTTCCTATTCTTACTGTTTACGTAATAATAATCGCAATTATCGGAGCTTACATTGCCATTATTATCGTTGAACCGATGAGCTTCGAATATTATCGAAGTTCCGTTGTTCAGGCAATTAAGTTTGGCGATTTCATTCCCGGCGTAGCAAAAACTTTTGTGTTCGGATACATCGTTGGACTTGTAGGTTCATATAAAGGATTTTCTGCCGAGGGCGGCACCGAAGGCGTTGGACGAGCATCAACAACCTCTGTGGTTCTTGCTTCCCTCCTCATTTTAATTTTTGATATGGTTTTAGTAAAAGTGACATTGTGGTTATGGCCAACAATCTGATTGTAGTAGTAGAAAATTTAACCAAACGCTTCGATGAACTACTTGTTCTCGAAAATGTTTCTATCGAAGTTCATCGTGCCGAAAACTTAATCGTGTTTGGAAAAAGCGGATCGGGCAAGAGCGTTCTGCTTAAATGCATCATCGGTTTAATGAAGCCCGACGCCGGGAATGTTTTTATAAATGATAAAAACGTTCTTGAATTATCTATCAAAGAATTGAACAAAGTACGTAAGGATGTCGGTTTTTTATTTCAAGGAGCTGCGCTGTATGATTCGATGACAGTGAGAGAGAATTTATCTTTCCCTCTTAAACGACACTTTGAAAAGATGACACAGAAAGAGATTGATGATAAAGTTAAGTACACGCTCGAACTCGTTTCGCTCGAAGAAGCAATTGATAAAATGCCGTCCGAGCTTTCAGGCGGAATGAAAAAGAGAATCGGTCTGGCACGTTCTATCATTACTGATCCAGCGCTGATGCTTTACGATGAACCGACAACGGGACTTGATCCGATCTCTTCAAAAGAGATAAGCGAGCTGATACTTAATCTTCAAAAAAAATTAAATATGACTTCGATTGTTGTAACACACGATTTGATTTGTGCGGAGATCATTGCAGACAGAGCAATATTTTTGAAAGATGCTCATGTAGCTTATGAAGGAAATATTGACGATCTGACAAAATCAAATGATCCATTCTTGAAAAATTTTTTTAGTCATGACATAATAAAAGTTTAACGGAGTAAGAAATGTTAAAACAACTTGAAGGTGCGCGGCTAGGAATTTTTATCTTCTTAGGAACTGTGCTTTTAGTACTCTCAATTTTCCTTCTGGGCAGCAAAGAAAAACTTTTCACTCGGACAAGCGAAGTAAAAGCATACTTCTCTCAAATCGAAGGATTAAAAAGCGGTGCGCCCGTTCGTCTTAGCGGTTATGATATCGGCAGTGTGAGTTCAATTTCATTTGCCGCCGATTCCACTGCTAAAGTTGAAGTGAAGATGAGGATTGACAACGCGCTTAAACATTTCATTCATCTCGATAGCGAAGCCGCAATTGAAACAGAAGGTCTGGTTGGTAAGAAGATTGTTACTATTACTGCCGGAAGCGCAGACGCACCGGAAATTGGTGACGGCGGCGTTATTCGTTCTAAAAATCCCGTTAATATTTCTGCCATTATGGAAGAAACCGAATCTATAATGGGTAACATTAAAAATCTTACAAAAGAATTTTCTGAAATTTTTTCTAAGGTAAATAAAGGTGAGGGGTCTATCGGCAGACTTGTTAATGATGATCAGCTTTATAAATCCGCAGTTAACGTCACTCAATCTGCAGATAGAAGCATGAGCATAATTACAAAACGTTTAGATGAGATAGCCGACATAATTGTCAAGACAAGTGCGAGCATGAAATCAATTGTTGGAAATATTGACAGCGCTACTATTGATGTTCGTAACCTTGTTCATAAAGTGAATAAAGGGGAAGGTGTTCTCGGTTCTCTAATAGGCGATAAGAAGATTGCCGATTCGGTTAGAACGATGCTGAAAAATTTGGTTAAGACTTCGGATGATGCAAGAATTGCTACTTCAAGTTTAGCAGAGAATATGGAAGCGCTCAAACATAACTGGCTGTTCAAGAATTATTTTGAAGAGCGCGGATATTGGAGTCAATCTGAATATGAAAAAGCGATTGATCTTCAATTAGGTGAATTGAAAAAACAGCAGGAAATTGTAGATCAGAAAATGAAAGAACTGAAGGAATTAGAATTACGTTTGCAGAAAAAATAATTTCTATTTACGAATTACGATTTTTGATTTACGATTCTTTTCATATTTCAATTTAATTCGTAAATCGTAATTTGAAAATCATAAATAATCCATGTCAAAAAAATTCGATACAAATCCTAAAGACAGAATAATTGTTAAAGGTGCACGCCAGCATAATCTTAAAAACATTTCGCTGGAAATTCCCCGCAATAAATTGGTTGTATTCACCGGAGTAAGCGGCAGCGGAAAATCTTCCCTCGTGTTCGATACGATCTATGCAGAAGGACAGCGCCGCTATGTTGAAAGTCTTTCTTCTTATGCGCGTCAATTTCTTGAGCGGATGAACAAACCTGAAGTAGATTTTATTTTCGGAATATCCCCTGCCGTTGCAATCGAGCAGAAGACCGGAGCCAGAAACCCACGCTCGACCGTTGGAACAAGTACAGAGATTTATGATTATCTCCGTTTGTTCTATGCACGTATTGGAAAAACTATTTGCTTTAGCTGCGGTAAGGTAGTAAAGAAAGATACTGTCGCTACTGTTTCAGAATGGCTGGAAAATCAAAACGAAGAAGATAAATTTTATCTCGGCTTTCCGATTCATTCCCATGAAGGAAGAACTGTAAAAGAAGAAATGGATCTTCTGCGTAAAAAAGGATTCTTCAGAATTTTTGTTAAAGATAAACTTGTTGATCTGAACGAAACAAAGACGCTTCCAAAATCAAAGCAAGAAATAATAATCGTTCTCGACAGATTTAAAATTAAAAAAGGGAAAGTGAGAGAATCTCTCGCTGAGTCAATCGAAGCAGCATTTAGAGAAGGAGAAGGGCGTCTTTCTATAATCAACGCAGATGCTAATTCAATTAAGAAGTTCACAAAATTTTATGAGTGCTGCGGAATTCGCTACGAAGAACCTGAACCGAGATTTTTTTCGTTCAACAATCCTTTCGGCGCATGCCCCGTTTGCCAAGGGTTCGGTAAAACTATGGGCTACGAAATGGACCTCGTCGTTCCAAATCCAAATTTAACTTTGATGGATGGAGCCATTGCACCATGGCGGACAGTTAAACACAGCAAATATCTGCGCGATCTTATCCGCAACAACAATAACAGAATTCTGCTCACGGTTCCTTTTAAAAGTTTATCACCGGAACAGGTTTCACTAATCAAAGAAGGATTTAAAGGATTTGACGGTGTAAACGGATTCTTCAAACATCTTGAAACAAAAACATACAAGATGGGAATCCGGATCCTGCTTAGTAAATATCGAGGTTACACAACATGCGCTGCATGCCGAGGCTCGCGTTTGCGTCGCGAAGCACTACAAGTGCTGATAGACGAGAAATCAATTCACGATCTTGTACTGATGTCAATCGAACGCGCATTAATATTTTTCAAATTACTTTCACTTTCTGATTATGAAAAATCTATCGGACAAAGAATTTACGATGAGATTGTAAAACGTCTCACCTTCTTAAATGATGTTGGATTAGGTTACCTCACTCTCGATCGTTTAAGCAGTACGCTTTCCGGCGGCGAAACCCAGAGAATAAATCTTGCAACTTCACTTGGCTCAGCTTTGATGGGAACACTTTATGTTTTAGATGAACCGTCAATCGGTTTGCATCCGCGTGATAATGCAAAGTTGATAAAAATCTTAAAATCGCTTCGCGATCTTGGTAATACTGTCTTAGTTGTAGAACACGATCCCGAGATGATGAAAGAATCCGATCTAATATTTGATATGGGTCCGCGTGCGGGAATAAATGGAGGAGAAATTGTTGCATTCGGCACTTACAATGAAATCATTCAAAATGATAAATCGCTTACAGGAAAATATCTCTCCGGTAAAGTCAGTATTCCAATTCCCGCTAAGCGTAACACTAAAGAAACGGAATCAATTAAAATCTTCGGGGCAAGAGAGAATAACTTAAAAAATATCTCTGTTGAATTTCCGCTTAAGAAATTTGTAGTTGTAACCGGAGTAAGCGGTTCGGGTAAATCAACTTTAGTACATGATATTCTTTACGGCGGACTTGTAAAAATGAATGGCGGCAATCCATCAAAACTCGGCAAGTATGATTCAATCGAGGGTTCGCGTTACATAGATGAAATTGAAATTGTAGATCAATCTCCGATCGGGAAATCTCCGCGGTCAAATCCCATCAGCTATGTAAAAGGTTATGAATTGATTCGAGAGCTTTTTGCAAATACACCTCAAGCCCGGTCTCGCGGATATAAACCCGGTTATTTTTCTTTCAATGTTACGGGCGGAAGATGCGAGACTTGCCAGGGCGAAGGTGTTATAACAATTGAAATGCAATTCCTCGCCGATCTTCACCTTGAGTGCGATGACTGCAAAGGGACACGATTCAAAAAAGAGACGAGGGAAATTACATACCGCGGAAAAAATATCGTTGACGTATTGAATATGACCGTTGACGAAGCAATTGAGTTTTTTGAAAATAACAATAAGATTGTTTCCATACTTCAAGTTCTATCAGATGTTGGTTTGGGTTATATCAAACTTGGTCAGCCGTCAACAACGCTTTCAGGCGGCGAGGCACAGCGTGTTAAACTAGCACTGCATTTATCACAGCAGAAAAAAAATCAGCATACACTTTTTATTTTTGATGAACCTACAACCGGTTTACATTTTGACGACATCGGCAAATTATTAAAATGTTTTCAGATGCTGATACAGAACAATAATTCTGTTGTTATCATCGAACACAATCTTGAAATAATTAAATGTGCAGATCATGTGATTGATCTTGGACCCGAAGCCGGAGAAAAAGGCGGAGAAGTTGTTTGCGTCGGCACACCGGAAGAGATTGCAAAGAATGAAAGATCACACACGGGAAGATTCTTAAAACTTTTTTTGAATAATTAACTTAGCGTTCTCCGCGCATTCTTTGCGAACTTTGCGTTTAAGCTTTTTCAACGCAGAGAGCGCTAAGAAATTCGCAAAGAGCACAGAGAAAATTAAAAAATAGAGAAAGCAATGAAATACTGGTTAATCAAATCCGAACCTGAAGTTTTCTCAATAGATGATCTTGCAAAAGCAAAGAATCAAACAACGCATTGGGATGGCGTTCGTAATTACCAAGCTCGGAATTACATTCGCGATGAAATAATGATCGGCGACAAAGTAATTTTCTATCACAGCAATGCGGAACCGCCTGCAGCAGCCGGAATTTGTGAAGTTATTAAAGAAGGTTATCCCGATTTCACGGCTTTCGATCCTAAGAACATACATTACGATCCCAAGAGCAAAAAAGATTCACCAACATGGTTTATGTTCGATGTAAAGTTTGTAAAGAAATTTTCAAAACCGGTTTCGATCAGTGAGATCAAATCAAATAATAAATTGAGTAAAATTAAACTGGTTCAACGGGGCAATCGTCTTTCCGTAATGCCTGTGACTAAAGAGGAATTTGAAGAGATAGAAAAAATGGCATATCCCTAAAGCCCTCTCCTTTGGGGAGAGGGTTGGGTGAGGGCTTTCTGAATTTCTTTTTTAAACTCGTCATAAGATTTACTGCCGGAAAGAAAAACTTTCTTGTTTCCTTTTACATCAAAAATAAAAGTTGCCGGTAAAGCACCATTCCAGTTTTTATCTAAAGCATTAATCAATTCTTCGTCACCCGAAAAACCGTTGACATAATTAGTAAAGTTGACTTTGTTCAATTTCAAAAATGGAATGATCTCTGTATCAACTTCATCCGGAAAGTCAACGCTTATCCCTACAAATTCCACATCTTTCATTTCATCTGCCAGTTTAACTATTGAAGGAAATTCTTCTCTGCATGGTACACACCATGTAGCCCACAGATTAAGAAAAAGAATTTTTCCTTTTCTATCTTTTATAAGTTTTGTGAGTTTTGCTTTGTCAATTGTCTCTACAGTTATCTTGCCAGACTGCTGTGGAAATATATCAGCAGAATTAAAAAGCAAAATGATAATGAAGAGTGATAATATTCTTTTCATGGATTACTTAGATCTTTTGATTGTGCAGCCGAAAGCTTTTGTTTCGGATACTGAAACTTTCTTCCCCGATAAAATTTCATCCAACGTTGCACGCAAATCTTTGGTCTTCACATCAGATTCGCGGCGGCTGTCGTCTATTCTGCCGTGATACAATATTTCTGAGCTGCCGTTTAACACATAAATCTCGGGAGTGAATGAAGCATCAAATTTATCAGCGATAACATTTTTGTTATCTTTCAAAATAACAAAATCAAGCTTGTTAGATTTAGCGTGATCTTTGATTTCATCCACACTTTCCTGAACGTTGGAGTTAATACCAAGGAAAGCAACTCCTTTATCTTTATAATCTGCATAGAGCTGCGCCATTCTTGTATTATATGCATTAGAAACCGGGCACTGAGTAGCGATGAACATAATTACAGTGGCTTTGGAGCTTTTGAAATCACTGAGTTGATATTCCTTACCGTTGTAATCTTTTAGCTTGAAGTTTTCCGCTTTCGTGGGTCCACTTGCAAAAGTAATTTTAGAAAATGTTACAACAAGAAGAAACAATACTGGAAGTATATATTTTATTTTGCTTTTCATTTTGACCTCTTGATTGTTAGATTAATACGGGGCAAACATATTCAGCGGCGTTGCAAAGGTCAAATATAAATCAGTTAATAATTGTTAAAGAAAAATTTTCCTGCTAATGGAAGTCCGCTAAAACAATACATTTTTTCTTAGTTAATTTTTTGAGTTTTAGACAAAATTGTAAAGTCATTTTTGTCCTATAGAAAAATTGTATAACAAAGAATCTGTAACCGAGTTTTAGTAACTTGTTATTGAAAAATATTTTTCCTCAATGAAAACTTACAAATATTCATTTTTCTCAAAACTGATTTACAGATATGGAAATATTCCCATTACAATTCTACTGCTGATCTATTTTGCCATATCAATCATCGGATTATTTTCACACTGGTATTATATTTTTTTTACGTTGATTAATTTATCTCTGCTGTTTTCACTCAATAACTACTATATCAAAACCTACAAGCTATTTCCGTTTGAAATTTCTACCGACAACAAAAAAATTATCTGCACAAATTTCCTATTTAGCAATAGAAAGATTGAGCTTCGGATTGAAGATATAGACAAATTAACCGGTGGAATATTTTCGGGCTACCCGACACGACCGACATATATACATGATTCAAAACAAAATATTACAATCGGCTTATATGCAAATGTCGGAAAGTTTCCTGAACTGCTTAAAATTATATTACAAAATGTTAAAGAAGACTTATATAAAGATCTTGTAGGAAAGATTAATGAATTGAGAAATAAGAAATGATAGTTTAAAAGGAAAAGCCCATCAAAAGATGGGCCTTTCTATTTTGCATAATTAACTTTTATAAATAAGAATTGCATCTTTCGCTTGTTTAGCAATTCTGAATTTAACAACTTTTTTTGCCGGGATTGAAATTGCTTCGCCGGTTTTTGGGTTTCTTCCCATTCTTGCTTTTCTATCAACAAGAACTAATTTACCCAATCCGGGAATAACAAAAGCTTTTTTTGCTTCTTTGTAAGCGAGAACAACGAATTCTTGAATGAATTCTCCGGTTGCTTTTTTACTTAATCCGGATTTTTTTGCCATATAAGTTAACAGTTGGCCTTTTGTCATTGACATATTGTTGCCTCTTATTATTTGTGGATTAATTTCACTTGAAATTTAGTATTTTTTTAATTGAAAACAAACATTTTTTATCATTTCTAAACATTTTGATTTAGAGCCGGACATTGATATCAGGCAATAGATTTGCGGGTAAAATCTTACTGGAAATCTTCTTTTGTTTGAAAAATTATAAAGTTTATTTTGTGAATGAATTTATGAACAACCTACTGAAAATATTTTCTCGAAAAAAAATTTTATTAATACTTCTTTTTTTTTCATATCAACTTTTTGCTCTTGATAATTTTCAAGTTAAAAATGAAAAAAAATCTGCAGACTCTCTAATTACTAAGACTACTATTCCTAAAGATTCAACTTCTGCAGTAAAACGAGTTCCTGCCCGCATTCCTTTAAGAATTACTCCACTGCTTAATGAAAATTTTAGAACTTCAATCATCAACAAAAAAGCTTTAGAAACAACTGACTACAGAACTGCAGCCGATTTTTTTGCAAACGTTCCATTTGGATTTGTAAGAGATCTCGGTTCCATCGGGCAACCGAATGAAGTATTGATTTACGGACAGGGATTTGGAAATGTCTCCTTTCTCTCGGATGGTATTTCGATAAACAATAGATTATCAAATGCACTTGATCTTAACTTATTCCAATCTGAAAGTATTGACTCGATTGAAGTGATTCCTCTCTCTCGCGGATTTCTGTACGGTGGAATGAATAATCCTGTCTCGATAAATTTTATTTCTCGACAACCGGAATTACGTAAGCCGTATTCTCGCATCAAGTATTATCAAGCTCCAAACAGCGAAGGATTGATTGACGGAATCTTTATTTTAAGCCCTTTTAAAAGAATTAATGCGTTTTTCGAAATTACAAACCAAAACACAAATCCGACTTATACAAATCAAAACACTAAAACCTTAGTTGGAACAGATCACAGCAATTGGATGGGTTCGGTGCGACTTCATTACTTGCTGACAAATAATATAAACATTATTGCTAGTTACAAGTACATCAAAACTATCACGCAGTTGTTCGGCGGAATTGATGCAGATTCGATCAGTCGCGCGTATTTCCCTTCCCAGTTCGATCAAATTCTTTACGATAAATTTAGTGCACCCGTGAGGTTTACAAACCGATACCAAAAAATTTCGGGACACAATCTGATTCTGCGTCTCTTGGGAAATTTTATTGAACACTCCCCAACCGATATTTCGTTTTATTATCAATCTAATCTTACTGAATTCAGACAAAATGAGAATAGCTTTATATTTCAAAATAATACAGCCATTATTTTTGATGATAATGAAAGTAAAACAATCGGATTTTATCTTCGGCAAGATTTCAAATTTGATTTTTTAAAACTTACCTCAATTACAAATCTTGAAAGAAATTCCTATAACTCTCCGCTTCTCTCACAAGAAACTTTTAAACCACATTTCTCCACAACTGCGATTGCAAGTATAAAGTTATTTAACAATGCTTTAATACCATCTCTATCCGCCAGGTATTTGAATTATTCTAATAACGACTATATCGGTATCGGTGCAGATCTGTTTTATGCTCTAAGCAGTTCAGTCAAATTATATGCGGGTTTTTCTTCGTTCGATAAACCACGAAATATTTGGGAAGAAAGGTTTGTAATACCAACCTTAAAATTAGATAAGCAAAAAATTTCCACAATGGAATTATCCGCTGCGATCGATAATAATTTTGCAAAAATAATTCTCGGATATTTTAGCCAATCTTCAAAAAATGCATTGCTCTCAACAATGTATACAGATATATCCTCACGTGAACAAACAACTTATTTCGATGTAAAAGATCTGCAACTTCAGGGTATAAATCTTAATCTGAATTTTAAGATTTGGAAACTTCTATTTAGCACAAACTCCAGTTACTACTTTTCCTTACAGAACCGTAAAGATTATAAATTACCAGAATTCACTTCTTACGGAGGAGTTTATTACGTTGATACCCTTTTCAACAACAACTTAAAACTGAAAGCCGGTTTGAACTATTCATCAATTGGTGGACGAAGCTACACCGGAATAGATTTCGAAAAAAATATTTCGTCGTACTACTCATTAAATCCATTTGCTTCTTCAGATATAATTTATCCAAATATTTCTTCATCCTTTCAGCTCGATTTCTTCCTTGCTGGAAAAATTCAGAACTCGGCAACGGTTTATTTTGTTTTCGAAAATCTTTTTAATGCTAAATATTTCATTGTTCCTTATTATCCAAAGCAAGCTCGTGGTATTCGTTTCGGAGTTGCGTGGGAATTTCTTGATTAGCACCACTTCCATACCTAAATTGCACATCACTTTTTTGAAAACATTATTGAAGTCAAATTAATTATGAAAATTAAAATTATTGCTTTGTTGACATTTTTTTCTGTTTCTGCTTTTGCTCAAACAGTTGTAACAACTACACCGACTTACTCAACTCAAACCGATTCAATTGTAATCACATTTGATGTGACAAATGCAACTCATCAAAATAAAATTGCCGGATATTTTGGAAATGTTTACGCTCACACCGGTGTAACAATTCAAGTTGGCAGTGGTGCTTTACAACGCTGGCAATATGTTAAAGGTACATGGCCTCCACCAAGTGGTGCAAACGGCGCACTACCAGTAACAAATAATGGAATCAACAAATATCAACTTACGATTGTAAATCCTAGGAAAACTTATTTACCACCTGATAAACAAAATGATCAAACTATTAAAATTACTGAACTGGATTTCGTATTAAGAAGCTCGGATGGTTCAAAACAAACTGAAGATATATTTGTTCCGCTTTATTCTTCCGGAATTTCAGTTGTATTTAATACACCTAATGTAAATGTTTCTTTTGGTGATCCGCTTCGCTCTCCAGTATTTATTTCTGCGGGGGGAAGCATTCCCATTTCAGTCTCGGCTGCTGAAGTCGGAACAAAAGCAAAATCAATAAAACTTTATGTGAACGGAGCTCAGAAAGCACAAAGTACAACAAACAGTCTTAGCTATACTTTTAATGCTAGTGAATACAGCGGAGGAAAAAACGAAGTAAAAGTTGTGGTAACCGATACGGCTAATGTAAAAGATTCATCAACGTTTGTGATAATGAGAAACCCGACTATAAAAAATCTTCCCCTCACTGCAGGTAATCAAATCGGTATCAATTACGGAAGTGATCCGACTAAAGTTACACTTGCACTTTATGCACCACAGAAAAAATTCACTTATGTTCTCGGTGATTTCAACGATTGGAAAGTTGATGCTGATTATTTTATGAGCCGTGACTTCTCAACCGCCGATAGTCTATGGTGGATAACGATTCCGAATCTTCAATCCGGAACGGAGTATGCTTATCAATTTCTAATAGATGGTACTTTACGCATATATGATCCATACGCAGATAAAATACTTGATCAAAATAATGACCCTAACATTCCTTCAACTGTTTATCCAAACTTGAGAACCTATCCCAGAGATAAAACTAGCGGTATTGTTTCTGTTTTACAGCCGAATCAATCAACATATAACTGGAAAGTTTCTAATTTCACTCGTCCGGCAAAAGAAAAATTAGTTGTTTACGAAATGCTGGTACGTGATTTTGTTAGTACACATTCTTACAAAACTTTAATTGATACGCTGAGTTATTTTAATAAACTTGGTGTGAATGCAATTGAACTGATGCCCATTTCTGAATTTGAAGGGAACGATAGCTGGGGTTATAATCCAACAACTTATTTTGCACCGGATAAATATTACGGAACAAAAGACGATCTTAAAAAATTTATTGATGCTTGTCATCAAAACGGAATAGCTGTTATTCAAGATATAGTTCTCAATCATGCATATAATTCTAATTCGATGGCGCAAATGTATTGGGATAACGGGCGCCCTGCGGCAAACAATCCTTGGTTTAATGTTCAATCTAATTTTGCAAATCCGGCTGCTCAATGGGGAAATGATTTCAATCATGAAAGCAAAGCAACACAATATTTTGTTGACCGCGTTCTTAAATACTGGCTGACTGAATTTAAGATAGATGGATTTAGATTTGATTTCACGAAAGGGTTTGGTAATAATCCTAAACCGGCTACCGGAGATATTTGGGGAAGTGCTTATGACCTAGATCGAATCCGTTTATTAAAAAGAATGGTTGATAAAATTTGGTCATACGATCCTACGGCAATTATGATCCTCGAACACCTTGCCGATAACCCTGAAGAACAGGAACTTGCACAATACGGAAATCTGATGTGGGGAAATATGAATTACAATTATAATGAAGCCACGATGGGTTATGTAAGCAATTCAAATTTTAACGGTATTTCCTATCAGCAAAGAAGCTGGAACGCTCCTAATCTTGTCGGTTACATGGAAAGCCATGATGAAGAAAGATTAATGTTCAAGAATAAAACTTATGGAAACAGTTCTCAAGCCCCGGCCTATGATATCAAGAATTTAAGTACAGCATTAAATAGAATTAAACTTGCCGCTACATTTTTTATTACCGTTCCCGGACCAAAAATGATCTGGCAATTTGGTGAACTCGGTTATGATATATCTATTGATTATAGCGGAAGATTGGGGAAAAAACCTATTCCATGGGTTGATGGTTTGAATTATTATTCCAATACTGATAGAAAAAGTTTATTCAATGTATTCGCCGCCTTAATAAGATTAAAGAAAAATTATCCGGCATTTTCCAGCAATGATTTTTCACTTGCCACAAGTGTTGGCTTAAAAAGAATTAAAATTAATCATTCGAGTATGAATGTTGTAATCATTGGTAATTTTGATGTTAGCGCAGGACCTTTGGTAACTGAATTTCAAAGCGCTGGTAAATGGTATGAGTTCTTTACCGGTGATAGCTTGAATGTAACTGACGTGAATATGCAAATCAATTTACAACCGGGAGAGTATCGTCTTTATACTTCTAAAAAAATTCCGAAAGCTTCAGATATTATTACAAATGTTACAGATATAAATACAATTCCAACCGAGTTTAAGCTTGAGCAGAATTATCCCAATCCATTCAATCCAACGACAGTTATCAGTTATCAGTTATCAGTTGCTGGTCATGTAACGTTGAAGGTATATGATATTTTAGGAAGAGAGGTTGCAACTTTAGTAGATGAATTTAAGCAAGCCGGTAAATATAATTCTCAATTCTCAATTCTCAATTCTCAATTATCTTCAGGGGTTTATTTTTATCGTTTAACTGCTGGAGATTTTGTGGGAATAAAAAAGATGATTCTTTTAAAATAAAGCTCAACCCTTACTTAACGTGGAAAGTATAACAGCAGAAGCACTTGCAACATTAAGTGATTCTGCTTTTCCTATTCTGGGGATTGTAATTTTAGAATCGCAAATTTCTAAAAGCTCATTTGTCGGTCCGTTTGCTTCATTAGCAAATACAAGAATTGTTTTTTTGCTAATAGAGTGAGCATAGAGATTTTCTCCGTTCAAATCAGCACATAGAATCACAAATCCATTTTTCTTTTGTTCCTTCAACACATTATAAAAATCATTCTCTTCAAAAATATTTAGACGAAAAATCGAACCCGCTGATGCGCGAATTACTTTTGGATTAAATACTTCAGCACAATCCTGACTCAATAAAATATTTTTTACGCCGAACCAATCACAGTTGCGGATGATCGTTCCAACATTACCCGGATCGGATATGCTTTCCATGGCGACAATTAAGTCCTCGTTTTCAAAAGACGGTTTATTTTGCTGCTTAAAATGAAATACCCCGATAATGCCTTGCGAATTTTTTGTGTCGCATAATTTTTCGAAGTCGGATGATTTTACTATTTCAGAAATGATCTTCTTCTTATTTAATTGTTTTATCAGACTTTGATTTTCGTCTGCAAATTCATTGAGTGATAAAATTATTTCGCATGTGTATCCGGAATCTAATGCTTCAATGATAAGCTTCCGTCCTTCTACAAGAAATTTTTTCTCATCTGCTCTATGTTTCTTGTTAAGAAGTGACGAGTAATATTTAAGTTGGTTTTTTGTTAACATGATTCGATCTAATTTCCAAATCAAATATAGAGTTTTTCTACTGTGTAATAAATTCCAAAATGGAAGTGAATTATTCGATTATGAATCAGATGAAAGTGAGTGTGTCATAATCATTCAATTATTTTGGAAATCAATTAGACACCGTATAGGAAACTTTCGTGACTCCACCCAAGAATTAAGATAGGTGCAATTGCACTAATCTCATATGGATTAAATAAACCGGATTATGTGGTTTATTATTATACAATTTCAATTGAATCAAATATGATTTCTTTTCGAAAAATAGATACATTAAAAACCTAATTAATTTTTTATGGTAGCAAAATGAGTAAAAGGAAACAACCTTTTTTACACAATGCAATGAAAACCATTCTTGAGGAATGCCCTAATAATACTGCAACACCTCCAAAAATATTTGAACTAAATATTAATGAAGATTTATATAGAAGACCTAAGGATGGTAATTATCCGGAGGACTGGCAGATATTACTAAGAGCTAAAAAGTACCGTTCGTTATTTAGAGTTTTAGAAAATGATGATATTCAATTACTCTGATTTAGATGGTAGTTAATATTTTTATTTGATAAACTAAAAAATGAGTTAGACTATTTTTATTATTGCATTATTGATGAAGTTAAAAAGTTAAAGATTTTTTGTTGATTGTGTTTTGTTGAATCAATTTTTTGTTGAAAATCCTATTGACTTAGAATTTAGGAAAGAATTTGAAGAAACATATTTGCTTACAACTAAAAGACAAAAACACTTACAGTATAATGAATTTTTACAAGTTAATTTTGCGAAGCGTAATAAAGTGTTTATAGTTATAAATCATTACTTTTATGACGCATGAGGTTTGGGATAGGCACAGAGGTTTAATAAAGAATTTTCGTCTGCTGAGTAGCGTAATTATCAAATTGTTTAACGTCATAGCTGAATGGACAAAAAATATGGAAATGACTGACACTCCAAAAGTATCTCTCATAATAGCTTGTTATAATCAACCCGACTACCTTGAAAAAATTCTATACTCGTTATTAAATCAATTGTTTGTACAATTTGAAATAGTAATTGCCGACGATGGATCGGGGCAATTATTAGCCAAGGTAATTGAGAAATTTAATAGCAAGTTCAAATATCCAATTCAACATGTTTGGCATGAAGACGCTGGGTTCAGAAAAACAATTATAGTAAATGGTGCTGTCAATAGGAGTAAATCTGATTATTTGATATTTATTGATGGCGACTGTATAGTGCATCACCAGTTTATTGCCCGACATTATTTGCGGAGAAAAAAGGGAGTTGTACTATCTGGCCGACGAGTCATGTTAGACGAAGAAATTAGCAAGAGCATTTCTGTGGAACAAATTAAAAAATCTTTGTACGAAAAACCATGGTTCTGGTGGAAGCATAGCGAACCTGTAGAACGGAAAAGAGGTTTTTATTTGCCGTTTATTTTTCATATCGTAAACTTTCCAGGTAGAGACTATTGGGCATTTGGATCGAATTTTTCGATACATAAGACTGATTTTATTGAAATTAATGGGTATGATGAGAGTATTATTGGCCGTGGGTTAGAAGACATAAACATCAGTCAACGATTTAAACTAAAGGGATATAGAACCAAGCGATTATCAAACGAAGCAATACAGTATCATCTTTTTCATAAATCAGATCCAGTGCCACATTCAAAAGAAGATGAAGAAATTATTATTCATCCGAAACATTTTTTTGCAGAGTGTGGTATTATTAAACAATAATTGCTGTTGTCCATATCAAAAACTCCGCACCACATAAAAATTCGATAATATGAATGACCGCTTCGAAAAGGAATGTAGGAATAGCATTACAACTTTTTTAGGATTTCAAACTGTAGTTGAGCTTTAGTTTTGAAACAATCGAAAGCTTTAGTGATATTAATAAAAATTTTACCATTAAAATAAAATCAATTTTATTGCAACAAAACAAATAGCAAAATAAAGTCCAACTTTTTAACTCTATCATGTGGGTAAGCAAAGTTAAAAGGAAAATATCTTTAACTCGAAGTCTAATTAGTTAGAAATATATTTTAACTGTATGAATTAAATGTTTTTTATTTAGATGAGGTTTTGGATAGGCACAGATTTATTCGATTAGGAATGTTGCGCTGAATGTGTATTTTATGTTAGATTTGCCCCACAAAAAAACGCTGGCTTAGCTCAGTTGGTAGAGCAGCTGATTTGTAATCAGCAGGTCGCGGGTTCGAGTCCCATAGCCAGCTCTAAAAAACCCCGAATAAAATAGTTTTCGGGGTTTTTAATTTTATTCAACTTCCAATTTATTGTCTATTAAATCTATTCCCACGCAAAGGAATTATATTTACTTGACGTAATCGTTGACTGAACGAATAATTATATTCATCCCCTCGTTGCATTAATAATATATTCAAGCAAGCCCGGAAAAGTTTTAATAATATTATAACCGACTTTTCTGTAATGATTATTCATAATAATATTTTGAATCAACTTCGCGAGCAAAAGTCGTTTCTTAAATAACTTTCCCCACTCATATATGTAATTTAGTTCCGTTTGAATATTATCGAGTCCTTCCGATTTTTGTTTCTCAAATATTTCCGAAATTAATTTTGCGTTCTGCATAGCCATGCCGATTCCGTTTCCAGCAAGAGGAGCAATAACGGCGGAGGAATCTCCAATAAAATAAATTCCGTTTTTTACCAACTCTCTCTTCCCGAAGAAAATATTGCCGGTACCGTAAACCGGCAGATCATTTATTGCGCTAATAACTCCGTTCGCAAAAAGCGATTTGAAATTCTTGTTCCCGTCCATTAAAAATTTTATTTGGTCTCTAGTATTGCTTTGAATCTCCCGCCGGTTTTCAAGAAAACAAACTGTAACCTTATTATCGTTGACGGAATTTATTCCGCAGTAAATTCCTTTTGAAACAATAATATGAATGGTATCCTTTTCCAATACATTAAACAAAGATTCATCAAGATGGAACTTGACTCCGTTAAGAGATGATTTATGAGCAGCAAAATTTCGATTGAGCTTTTTATCAAGAATGTTCTGCTTACCGTAGGCGGCAATAACTTTTCCGCAATGAATTTTTTGTAAAGATTGTCCGTTTTCAACAACAAGTGTATTCATTACGTCGTCGTGGATAATTTCTTTAACATCCCATGGCTGTAAAACAGCAATTCCTTTTTTCTTAACTGTGCCGAGCAAAAAATTATCGAATGTTCCGCGCTTAATTCCGTAAGCTTGAAATTTTAATTTTGTTTCAATGGGATCGTTGCTGTCGTTATAGAATTTGAAATTGGTAATCGGGTTGGAGTTCAGTTTCAAGAAGCCGTCAAATAGATTAAGATTTTTCAGAGAGTCAATCACTTCTTTTGATAAGAACTCTCCGCATAGAGTTTCGCGGGGAAATTTTTTTTTCTCAATAAGACAGACATTAAAGCCGAGATCATTAAGATAAAGTGCAGCAGTTGAGCCGGCGGGACCGCCTCCAATTATTGCGACATCGTACTTTACCATAAATCACTTAATAATAACCGCGAGCCATCGGAAAGCCCATCGGTATTTAATTGTAACGGAAGTGGATTTTATGCGGGAAAATATATCTTTCAATTCGTGCTTGATGAAACCTCTTTTTACGGAGAGCGGTCCATCGTTTTTTACCATCTCGCTTTTTGAGCATAAGGATGTTAGAAGTTTAATACAGACATAGGAAAATACGGAGCGGTGAAGATCATTTACTATTACACCATACCGCGAAATTTTCATGAAGCGTTGCATCAAATTGTTTATTTCTCCTTCATTGAAGTGATGGAGGAATAAAGATACGTGAATAATGTCGAAACTCGATTCCTTAAACGGAAGGATAAGCGCATCGCCGCAGACAATGTTAACATCTGAACTGATTCCTTTTACATATCTGCAAACTCCTTTGTTTATATCAAGACTTGTCAGGCAGATTATTCTGCCGTCATCATAATTATTATATTTGAAATTATCCGATCCGCCCGAGCCGACATCGAGGACTGTAATTTTATTATTGGATTTTATTTTTCGCGAAATTATTTCTATACCTTTTCTGCTTGTTGATCTGCCGCCTAAATACTTATTAATGATTTCCAGTTCAATCAGAGTCGTTTTAATTCTATCGTCGGTTATGGAAAAGTCATCCATAATTTCTTTTTGATAGCTTCTACATTTAAACATTAAACGCCTTTCAGCATTGCAACTTCCATACTTAATCCAGGTCCGAATGCAATGGCGCAGCATAGATCGTTTTGTTTTATTGTTTTCGTTTGAAGAATTTCTTTCAGCACAAAAAGAATTGAAGACGAAGACATGTTGCCGAAATTTTTGAGAACATCTCTGGAAGGTTTCATTTCTTCGTCGGTTAATTCCAATCCCTTTTGAAGCGAATCCAAAATCGCTCTTCCTCCGGGATGAAGAGCCCAATGGTTAATTTCTTCTTTCTTTATTCCTAAGTCATCAAATATTTTTTTCAATGCCGGAACAGCCCGTTCTAAAATAATTTTCGGAAGTTCGGTTGACAGCATCATCTCGAAACCAAAGTCGCCGATTTTCCAACCCATAAATTCCGCCGAGTCGTCAAACAGAATTGATTTGGTAGAAATAATTTTCAGTAAGGTTTTAGATTTCAATGAAGGAGAATTGGAAAATAATGCTGCCGCGGCACCATCGGCAAAAATCATGTTAGCAAGAATATTATCTTTGGTCGGTTCGGTTTGTAAATGCAGACTGCATAACTCAACGGAAACTAACAGCGTATTTGTTTCTTCATCGTTCGATGCGCTATTCATCGCTTCAAGAACGGAATTAAAACCGATCAAAGAAGCAGCGCATCCCATGAAACCTATGTGAGTTCTTTTTACTGTTCCCGGCAGTTTGAGTGTATGGATTAAATGATAATCCAGCCCGGGTGCAAAAAATCCCGTGCACGAAATTGTTATGAGTCTGTTAATTTTTCCAGGATCAACTCCATTGATTAATAAAAGTTTTTGTACAGCTTCTGCGGTTAATTCTTTCGACCATTTTTCGTACTCCGTCATTCTTGCTTTTGTGCCGGGTCTAATGTAATTACTTTCTTTGCTGTAAAATTTTTCTTCGTTAGAAACGATGCCGTCCGGTATAACAAAATATCTTGTAGCAATTCCGGAGTGAGTTGAAGCGGCATCAATCATCCTTGCAATTGCCGGACGATCTGCCATTCTTATTTTTAATTCATCCATTGCATTGGATTGAAGGACCTTATAAGGAGGTGATGCTGTAGCTATATCTATTAACATCGTGATACTTCTTTCCTGATGACGTAATTGATAAGTTTTTGGACACAACAGTTCAGTGTTATGTATGTAACATTTCTTTTGGTATAAATGTTCAATAGCCAACTCAAAAAAAACTTCAAGTATTTTACCTTTGAGGGTTTGTTATTTAAAGATGATAAACCAGTTGTTGCTGTAGAAAAAACGACAGACCATTTAATGCTTAACTTGACAACATTGCCCAAAGTGAAGGAAAATTAAAAGCCCGATGTTAGTAATTGTCTAAGCGGAATATTAAAGAAGCCAATCCTTAAATAAGTTTTCCAGAGATGTCAAATCATTATCTTCCAAATCAAACGTTACTAATTGACCGAACGAATGGAGAATCACCAATCCATTAATAGTTGCATCGCTTCTTTCGAGCTCTTGAATCTTATGTGCCGCAAGCAGATTAATTTCTTGTATCTCATCATAGAGTTGTTTCAGTGTGTGCAAGCTATGATCTTGACTAAGATTTTTTCTGCCCCGGAGATATTGCGCTAATAAGTACATAGAAAATACGCGGTACTCCGTTTCTTCTAAAGATGCAAATGGTAAATGAAATCTTACCATTGGTTTCAGTTTGTTGAATACCGGGCAGCCGCATGTAGCCATTAGAATTCCTGTTATACTTGCGACTGCAGTTTGAATTGAACATTTTTTATTGAACGATCGCTCGTCTGTTGTTAGAGTTGCATTAACTGGTTCGGTAGAAACAATATTCTTAAAGGAATGAATCTGTTTGTGCACTACTTTGGCAATAGGACATGTCTCGCTATCAACGAGAGGGCATGTTGAATTTTTACATCCGAACTCTCCTCTTTTAGTCCATTGGGGTAAATCGGATTGCTCTTCAAAAACATCAAGAGTTTCTTTATCGAGTTGGATATCAAAGACCATCTCTTTCCCCCCGGAAAATTCCAACTTATAGTGGTAATTAATTATTTCGCTCATAACATCTCCCCAAAAAATATTGAAATTTTCTTGTAGTATTATCGAACTCATCGGTCAGAGATTTCATTAATTCTTCCACGATAGAATATTTTTTTATCAGACCGGCTGTGACTATCCAAAACCTCGTCTGAATAAAAAGACTTAATTGGTACTTGAATCTATATTTTTGTCCTCCTTAAAACAACATATTAAAACTTATTATGCTGTAAATGTTTTTGTCGTTTAAAGGAAAGCAAATTTGAATTTTCAAATTCATGCCTGAATTCCAAGTTGATGGAAATTTCAATAATAAATTGATTCAATCAAATATAATCAACAAAAAATCTTAAAATTTGGACTTCATCAATAATGCGATCAAGTTCAAAATAAAAAACATTAACTACAACTTAACAGCATCCCACTAGTCCCATAGCCAGCTCAAATAACCATCAAAGATATTATCTTTGAGGGTTTGTTTTTATTCACTTTTATAATGAAGTATTTAAGGTAGAATCATGAAAATTATTTTTCCAATTATAGTCTCAGCCATATTGTTTTTCTCTTGTACTTCTCAACAAGAGACTGTCAAACAAAAAGAAGATAAGCCATTTGCTGTAGCAGAGAAAATGAAAGAATTAATTTTTTCTTTTGAGATGCAAAAATCTAAAACTAATTCTTCATTGCGCGGTATTTCTGTGCTTGATTCCTTAACTGCATGGGCAAGCGGGGCAAACGGAACATTTCTTAGAACAACAGATGGCGGCAACACTTGGTACGATGGAAAAGTAAAAGGATTTGAAACACTCGACTTCCGTGATGTAGAAGCGTTTGATAAAAATACTGCAATCTTAATGGGCACTGATGCACCGGCTTTCTTTTTCAAAACTACTGACGGTGGTAAATCTTGGAAGAGAAAATATATGAACAGAGATCCAAAAGTTTTTTTTGACGGGATGACATTTTGGAATGAAAAAAACGGTATTGCTATAAGCGATCCGATCGAAGGGAAATTTTTTATTGTAGTTACTAAAGACGGCAGTGATAATTGGGAACAGTATCCTTCAATATATATTCCTTCTCCGCAAAATGGTGAAGCCGCATTTGCTGCAAGCGGAACAGCAATTGCTGTTGCAGGAAAGGATCTTGTTTGGTTTGGTACAGGCGGAGGCGAGAAAGCCAGAATTTTTCTTTCTGAAGATAGAGGTGAAAATTGGAGAGCGTTTGATTCACAAATTAAAAGCGGTAGTTCTTCCTGCGGAGTATTTTCAATCTGCTTTAAGGATGAACTGAACGGAATCGCAGTCGGTGGAGATTACAAAAACGATAAAGATAAAACTTCAACCTGTTCAATAAGCGATGACGGCGGTTTAAGCTGGCAAGTTGTAAAATCCAACCAGCCAAATGGTTTTAGATCTTGCGTCAGTTGGAACGAGAAATACAAATTTTATTTAACCACCGGCACATCCGGAACCGATTATACAATTGACAACGGAAAAACTTGGAAGGCAATTGACTCAAGGAGTTTCCATAGCATCGGTATTTCTAAATCAGGCGGCATCTGTTTTATGGTTGGTGATAAAGGTGTTATAGCAAAAGTTAGAATAAAATAATTATTTAGTTTTTTTAAGCTTCTCGTAAAAGCTATTGATCCGCTCCACATAATTTAACGTTTCTTCATATTTCCACCTCGGTACTTGCTTGGCCACATTTGTAATTGATTCCCAAGAAGTATGATCTAAACTATTATCTTTAGCTTTTGTCTGAGCTTTCATAATCGTTCCGCGTCCGGCATTATAACTCCCGTAAGTAAAATTCAGCTTGTTAGAATCTGCTTCGATCTCTTTCCAAGCTTTGTATAAAGTTCTATCATAATAGATTCCGGCGCCAATATTCATTTCAGGGTCTTCAATCTTTGCAAATTCTGAATTACTACTTTGAACTTCTTGAAATGTTGAAGGCATTAATTGCATTATTCCCCTAGCTCCTACTTGACTTACCGCATCGGGAGTTAAACCGCTTTCCGCAATTCCCTGTGCCTTAAATATTTTCCAGTCAAATCCGGGACCAAAAAATCTCTTGCTGTATTTTTTGAAAGTGTCATCGTACTTGGAAAAATGTTTTTGAGGATAGACATGATCGCACAAAAAGAAGATTAACACAATGCACAATACTCTTTTCAATTTAACGAACCTCCGATTATCAAAGCGATCGCAATAAAAAGAGCGGCGATAAAAATTGCAACGGCGATATTTCCTTTCTTCAATTCTTCTTCAAAATTTATTCTTGGTGACAACAGATCAAACACCTTGTAAGCTGCAAACATCAAGACTACACCTATTACGGCATACATAATATTGAGTAAAATGATTGTCCATTCCATACTAACTCCCATTAGTTTTTATTAACTGGTATGAATTTACAGTAAAAACCTTTGATAAATCAAGAATTAACAAAATGAACCAGCGCCAAAATCCACTTGCTAATCTTACCAATAGCCGATAAGTTTCGGACACAAATATTCTTTTTGAACTAATCAATTACAGGTTAAATATGAGTCTAAGTCAAATCGCAAGAACAATTAAAGCTTCCCCAACCCTGGCGTTGAATGAAAAGGCTTCGATCTTAAGAGAAAAAGGAGATCCCGTAATTCATCTTGGCGGAGGTGAACCCAAAAGCAGAGCCCCAATGGATGCATTGCTTGCAGCAGTTAATTCACTTAATACCGGAGAAGTTCGTTACACGCCTGCAGATGGAATTCCGGAATTGAAAAAAGCAATTATCCGTTACACCGAAGAATATTACCATCGCAAAGTAAATCCGGAAAATGTAATTGCATCAGGCGGAGCTAAACAATCTATCATGGTAGCAATGCAGGCAATATTAAATCCGCAAGAAGAAATTATTTACCCGGCACCTTATTGGGTTAGTTATCCGGATATGGCAAAACTTTGTGGTGCAATTGGTGTTGCTGCTTTACCTGAAGATGGAACTTTTTATCCCCGTCTTAAAGATATTGAACAACGAGTTGGTTCATACACAAGAGCCGTAATTATCAACAGTCCGAACAATCCTTCCGGCGCTATGTATTCCGAAGAATTTATTTCTGATATCGTTGATTTCTGTGATAAGAAAGATCTCTATTTGATCATGGACGATATTTATCATCGTCTTGTGTTCGACGGAAAGAAACCGATCAGTGCTTACGATTACACAAAAAAATCCGTTGAGAATTCAAAGATCATTATTGTGAACGGAGTTTCTAAACAATATGCAATGACAGGATTCAGAATCGGTTGGGCTGTGGGAAATAAAAAAGTTATCGAAGCAATGTCGAACATACAAGGACATCAAACTTCCGGTCCTTCGGTAATTCTTCAGAAAGCAGCAGCCGGCGCTCTTAACGGAATACAATCAAGCGTTGAAAGTTTACGAGTTACGTTGGAAAACAACCGCAATATATTGATAGATCAGCTTCGTTCATTCAGCGGTGTAAAAGTTACAGTACCGGATGGAACGTTTTATTGCTTCGCAGATTTTTCAGCTTACGAAAAAGATTCGCAAAAACTTTCTTCTTTCTTAATTGATAAAGTTATGGTACTAACCGTTCCCGGAAAAGAGTTCGGTTTAGATGGTTATTTACGAATAAGCTATTGCGGAACGATTAAAGATATAACAGAAGGAATTGAACGAATGAAATGGGCTCTCGATCCAAATTCTCCAAATGAACTTTACATTGGCGATCGCAAATTAGTGAGGGATTGGTCATGAGTAAATATTTAGAATTCAATACTCCCGCAACAAAGCAAGCTTTAGATCTTGCTTCTGATTTCCGTCTGAAGAATCAAGGATTAACAAATCTTGATCGTGTTTTCTGGAATTTACCCGACGAAGCTTTGTATGAAGAAATAATTTTTAGAAATGAAGGCAAACTTGCAAAACACGGAGCGCTTTTAGTTAATACCGGAAAACACACAGCGCGTGCTGCGGCAGATAAATTTGTCGTTCACGAAGAATCAACCGCGAAAGATATTTGGTGGGGCGCTTACAATCGTCCTTATGCTCATTCTATGTGGTCTCAATTGATGGGACGTTTGCAAGCTTGGGTTCAAGGCGAAGAATTGTTTGTTCAGGATTGTTACGCAGGAGCAGATCCTGAATATAAAATGCCTGTTCGCATCATTACAGAAAAAGCATGGCACAGTTTATTTGCACGCAATATGTTCTTAACAACAAACGATAAAGAAGAATTGAAAAAATTTATTCCTGAGTTTACTGTTATTGCTGTTCCGGGATTTAAACTCGATCCCATCGCAGATGGTACACGCTCAGATACTGGAATTATTCTCAACTTCGATCAACGCACAGCAATCATTGCAAACACACTTTATGCCGGTGAAATTAAAAAATCCGTTTTCACCGTTCTAAATTTCTTGCTTACTTATGAAGATGTACTGCCGATGCACTGCTCGGCAAACGTCGGAGATAAAGACGACGCTGCTTTATTCTTTGGATTAAGCGGAACAGGTAAGACAACTTTATCTGCAGATCCAAAACGTAAACTTATAGGCGATGATGAACACGGCTGGAGTAATCAAGGAGTATTTAATTTTGAAGCCGGATGCTATGCAAAGGTAATTCGTCTTTCAGCAGACCATGAACCGCAGATTTATGAAACAACGCGCCGCTTCGGAACAATTTTGGAAAATGTTGTTTGGGATCCTACTACACGGACGATTGATCTTGATGATGACACAATAACTGAAAATACCCGCGCATCATACCCGATTGATTTCATCCCGAATATAATTAAAGAAGGTTACGTTCACACTCATCCAAAAAATATTATTTTCTTAACTTGTGATGCATCCGGAGTTATGCCCCCGATAGCAAAACTAAATCCGGAACAAGCACAGTATCATTTTATCAGCGGATACACTTCGAAGATCGCCGGAACGGAGATTGGTTTAGGTATTGAACCGCAAATAACTTTTTCTGCATGTTTCGGCGGACCTTTTATGGTTCGTCATCCTTCGGATTATGCGGCTATGCTGAAACACAGAATGTTGAAACACAACTCAAATGTTTGGTTAGTTAACACAGGCTGGGTTGGAGGAAGATTTGGTGTTGGAAAAAGAATTAGTATTCGCCATACAAGAAATCTTTTAAACGCAGCTCTCGAAGGAAAGCTTGTTAACGTGAAATACAGAAAAGATAAATTGTTTGGTTATGAAGTGCCGATGACTTGCCCGGATGTTCCGGAAGATGTTTTATATCCGGAAAATTCTTGGGGAAGTAAAGATGAATACTGGAAAAAGTATGATGCACTTGTAGCACGTTTCCAAGAGAACTTCAAATTATTTGAAAAGGGTTGTTCGCAGGAAGTTATTAATGCTGCACCAAAGCGATTATCACAAATAAAATAAATTTACTACCGGGGCTTGAAAAAGCTCCGGTGCCTTTTCGAGGAGGATAAAATGAGAATCTCAAAATTATTTTTATTTATTGGGATAGTTGGATTGATTCTTGTCTCCGGCTGCAACAATAGTGTTGAAGTGGCAACTCCGACTTTAAGAGGATGTGTGAAAATACCAATGCAATAACGAACTCACCCCTTCTCTTTTTAAGAGAAGAGGGCGGGGGATGAGTTCATAACTTTGACTGTCTTTTCACACAGTCTCTTAAGCGATGGTTTAATTGAGAACACACCGGCAATTGTTAATGGATCAACCTCTTTCACCTATGCGTTAAAAGCAAATAATTATGACGGAAGTTACAATAACACTCTAACACTAAATTCAAAAAGTTTGGAAGTTGTTGTTGCGATTGGTAATTATTCTTTGGGAAGAGTAATAATTGATATGTATAATGAAGACAATATTAATATTTTCCACGGAGATTATGTTGAAGGTGTAGCTTTAAGTCAAAGTTTTAATTCAGAAACATTCGCAAAAAAAATTCAATTGACACTTACAAAAGTAACCGCTTCTGTTAGTTTGGTAATAAAAGCAAAATAATACCTAATTATGAATTGGTAATTTTTGTATTTACCTTTTTTAAATTTGAATTTAAGTATACCTTTTATAAATCTTACCTAATTAAGGAATCAACTGCTCCTTTAAGAACTTTATTTGAAACCGGTTTAGTTATAAAAAGATCCGAGCCGGATTCGATTGCGGTTTGCCTCATCTTAGTTTGTGCATGTGCGGTTAAACAAAGTATGGGCGTGCCGGTATACGATGGGACTGCTTTAATTTCCTTTATTAACTCCAAACCATTCTTAGTTCCTTTTAATGCTACATCCATTATTATTATGTCGTAATTAGTATGTGAGTATTTTTCATAATATTCATCTGCTGATTCACAAAAATCAATTTCAAAATCATTCTTAAATATTCTTCTCATAACTTTTTGAGATAGAATATCATCCTCTACAACTAACATTCTTTTCATTTGAATCTCCTAAATTGTCATTGCGAACGGATTCCGACCTATCGCATTAGCGTCAACTTAACAACTATGTTTTTCAATCAAAATTGGTACAATTGTTTTGATTTTAGAACAAAATAAAGTTTTATATGTCATCCCTAAAGGGATTTTCTTTGCTTCTTTTATTCGTTTTTCTATAAATCTTTCATCCCTATCGGGATTTATATTTCTTCATCCCGGAGGGATGAAATAATTGTAGAAACAGAAAGAAAAAACAGAGCAGAATGCCGTAGGCATGATATAATAAAAATGCTAATTTAACCGAAAAATAAAATTAATTAGCAGTTAATTAATTAGAAATTGATACTCTTAAGTTGACGCCTATGCGACCTATCGGGAGAAGTGAAGCCTGTCTGCCGGCAATCTCAATAGATTCTTCGTCTCTGCGTTCCTCAGAATGACAGCTTAATTTCTCTTGTCAGTACGGTTATTATGTCATTCTGGGTATAATAGTCAAAAAGTGTTGCTAAAATAGCTATAAGATGTTCTTTGATATTAAGTTACTGGGAAGAAACTCAAAACAAGTGAGAATGATGAAAAAAAACACTGTGTTTATTGT